>DATDAP010000295.1:0-7754 GCA_036525335.1 Microlunatus sp.
TCGTCGGGCATGGTCCACCTCTGTATCGGTTGAGGATGCGGTCCCGTCTCGCGGGGCCGTGGCACATCCTGGCAGTCGCGGGTGGACAGGCCGCGTTGGGGTAGGGCGCGACCGCTGACCGTGCCTGATTCTGGCCGGACCCGGCGGTGTTCGACGACGTCTGGTGCCGGCTATCGGCGCGGAGCCGGTGCTGGCCGCTGCGACGGCGTGGGGATGGTGTGGACGATGATGGCGGCGGCAGCGACCCGGTGGATAGCTTGTTGTCGTGGCGGGTGGTGGCGGCCCATCAGAAGTGCCAATGGAATTCCTGCGGCGGCCATGATCGTCAGGAGTATCGCCGCGCCGGATAGGCCGGCTGCGAGTGCGTCGGCGGCGGATTGACCGGTTGCCTGTTGAGCGCTCGCAGTGGCGCTGAAGATGGACCCGGCGGCGGCGACGGCCAACGACCCGCCGACGTACCGGGCCATGTTCGAGATGCCCGATGCCTGCCCGACCTGGTCGGACGACACCGTGGCGGTGGAGGCCGAGGACGCTGGACCGTTCGCCAGTCCGAGGCCGATGGCCGTGACGGCAAGAGGCAGCACGAAGGCCGCGTAGGTCCACGACGGGCGGACGAAGACGAGCACCAACAGCGCTGCGGCGGCCAGGCCGAACCCGAGGGCGATCGCACTGCGCGATCCGATCTTGACCGCGACCGGTGTGATCAGGGGTGTCACCGCGATCATCGCCGCAGCCGCAGGGAGGGTCGCTAGTCCGGCCTGCAGCGGGTCCATGCCGAAGGTAGCGGGGTCTTGGAAGTAGAGGCTGATCACGTACATCAACGCGTTGATCGCACCGGCGACAATCAGGATCACCAGTGTAGCGCCGACCAGGATGGCGTTGCGGAGGAGCGCCAGGTCGACCAGCGGCGCCGCCACCCGCTTCTCGACCTGGACGAAGGCGATCGCGCCGAGCGCCGAGATCACCAGGCAGACCACAGTTCCGGCCGACACCCAGCCCCAATCTGCACCCTTGCTGAGGCCTAGAACGATCGGGACGAGGACGACGGCGATCAGTACGGTGCCGGCGAAGTCGATCGACCGTGGCCGGTTCGGATCGCGTGACTCCTTCACCGTGAGGAGGGTCACCGGGATCAAGGCGGCGGCGATCGCGGCATCGATCCAGAACAGCCCCTGCCACCCGGTGAGGCCGACGAGCACGCCGCCGATCAAAGGGCCGATGGCTGCACCGGCTGCTGACGCGGCTCCCCAGAGTGTGATCGCGCGCATGCCGGCTGCGCCAGAGGACGCAACCGACAGCAGGCTCATGCCGCAGGCCAGGAGAGTCGAACCCGCCGCTCCCTGGATCATCCTCCCGGCGACGACGCCGGCCCCCGTCGGAACCACCGCGATCAACACGCACGACACGACGAACAGCACCAGGCCCGCGAGGAACACCTTTCGTCGACCGAAGACATCTCCCAGCGCGCCGGAGGTGACGATGACCGCCGCTCCGACGAGCATGTAGCCGGTCACCGCCCACTGCAGCTGGTCGATCGGGGCATTGAGGTCCTCACTGATCGCGGGCAGGAGAATGGTGACCGCGGAGGTGTTGGCGTTGACGATCAGCGCCGACACACACGCCGCGAGCAGGACACCGAGGCCCGCAGGATGCCCAGGGTCGGTTGTCCGACCGGGCGGGGACGGCGGCTGTCCCTGCTTCCCGGCGGGGGTCCGTCGATCCACCGAAGCGTCGACGCCGCCCGCCTCCCACCCTTCGGCCGTCCCAGCCATGGTCCCTCCTCCCGGCCCAGCGCTTCGCCCGGTCGGCGCCTGTGCGTCGTACGAGGCGACCGTGGCGGCGACACGTTCTGTTGTCCAGCATCGCGGGGAGTGGCCAGGGCGACATCACCCGCAGTGGGTGCACCCCGACGCGTCCGGCTCGCCATTCGTCGACCGGGAGTCGACGAGCAGATGGCGCGTTGACGTACAGCGCGTGAACTCTCGGGCCGGTTGTTCTTCCCCTGTTGGATTCACCCCCCGCGGGTGAGGCCCGGCCATGTAAGCGGCTCCAGCCTGGTACTGGCCGGCTCGGCGGCGACCGCGCCGATCGCAATCAGCCGACCACCTTCGATAGTGCACGAGGAGGACCGAGATGGATGCGGTGATCTTCATACTCGAGGCGCTGGTCGTGCTCGGGGCGATCATCATGGGTACCCGTTCCGGCGGCGTCGGGATCGGGCTCTGGGGCGGTCTCGGTACGGCCGTGCTGGTGTTCATGTTCGGCGAGGAGCCCGGCGCCCCACCCGGTGCGGCGATGCTCATCATCCTTGCCGTCGTGACGGCCGCCGCCCTGATGCAGGCCGCCGGTGGCATCGACTGGATGGTGGCGGTCGCTGCCCGGGTCATCGAACGGCATCCCCGCCAGATCACGGTCGTCGCTCCGCTGGTGACGTTCGCGTTCTGCATCGGTGCGGGCACCGGGAACATCATCTACCCACTGCTTCCGGTGATCTACGACGTGTCGTACCGCAACCACATCCGGCCGGCGCGGCCACTGACCGTGACGGTCGTCCAGTCGGGCATGGCGCTCGCCGCGTCCCCGGTGTCTGCGGCGATGGCGGCCATGCTGACGCTCACCGACGTAGCGCCGTACAACCTCGGACTGACGCAGATCCTCTCCATCACGCTGCCGGCGAGCGTGATCGGCATCGTCGTGACCGCGATCGTGGTCAACCGCATGTGGAAGGATCTCGACGACGATCCCGAGGTCCAGGCCAAGATCGCCTCGGGCGAGTTGATCGCGCCGCCGCCGCTGGCCGCCAAGACCGCTGTAGCCGCCACCGCCGGCGCGGGTTCGCCTCCGGGGAGCCGGTCGGCCGGGGACGATGCACCTGCACCCGAATCAGCTGCCAGTGCCCTGACCTACACCTCACGGGGCCGTAACTCGGCCCTGGCCTTCCTGGCCGGCGTTCTCCTGATCGTGCTTCTCGGCCTTTTCCCCGACCTGCGCCCCGCCTTCGACGTCGACGGCGAGCTCGTCGCCATCGACATGACCACCACGATCACCATGGTCATGTTCGCGGCGGGAGTCGCGATCCTCTTCCTGGGCCGGCCGAACGTGAACGACGTACCTGAGCAGTCCGTGTTCAAGGCCGGCATGGTGTCGGCGATCGCCCTGTTCGGAATCGCCTGGCTGACGGCGACGTTCATCGCGGCACACGAGGAAGCCATCGTGAGCACGGTCGGCAGCTGGGTCACCTCGGCCCCGTTCGTGTTCGCCATCGCCGTCTTCGTCGTCGCCGCCTTGACCACCAGCCAGTCGACCGCGACCAGAACCATCGTGCCGATCGGCCTCGCGGCCGGCCTGGCACCCGGCGTGGTGACCGGCTTGTGGGCGGGTGCCTTGAGCGGCGTCTACACCCTGCCCGCCAACGGCACCCAGATCGCCGCAGCCAACTTCGACCTCACCGGCACCACCAAGCTCGGCACGAAGCTGCTCGACCACAGCTTCTTCATCCCCATGCTGATCATGACGGTCGTCAGCGTCGCCTCCGGCGCAGCCATCGGGGCGATCCTCTACTAGCCCCGCAGTTCTCCGACCCCTTCCGCCCGCCCGGCTACCAGGAACTGGAATGAGTGACATGGAGTCAACAGACATCGCCGCCAAGACCGCGGCCATGATGCCCGAGCTGATCAAGGACCTGGAACATCTCGTAGCCATCCCCTCGGTGGCATTCCCGGGCTACCCGACCGAACCGGTACAGCGCATGGTCGACGAGTCGCTGCGCATGTTCCGTGACGTCGGCTTCACCGACGCTCGACATATGGAGGTACCCAGTGGATACCCACCGATCTACGGAGTGATCCCCGGTCCGAAGGGCTCGCCGACCGTCATGCTGTACGCGCACGTCGACGTGCAACCAGCACCCTCGGCCCAGGGTTGGTCGACCGACCCGTGGACACCGACGCACAAGGACGGACGGATCTACGGCCGGGGAGCAGCAGACGACAAGGCCGGAGTCGTGGCCCACCTCGGAACGATGCGCATCTTCGACGGCCAACCGCCCTGCACCGTCAAGCTCATCCTGGAAAGCATGGAAGAAACCGAGAGCAACCTCGAGGCCTTCGTCGAAGCCCACCCCGAGCTGTTCCAGTGCGACGTCTTCATCATCGCCGACATGGGCAACCTCGAGGTCGGACAACCGGCACTGACGACCGCTCTGCGCGGCGACGTAGCCTGCGTCGTCACCGTACGCACGCTGCAACACCCACTCCACTCCGGGGTCTTCGGTGGCGCCGCCCCCGACGCGATGATGGCCATGGCCAAGCTCTTGTCGACACTGGTCGACGACGACGGAACCGTTGCCGTGGAAGGTGTATCCAGCCATCCCTGGCAGGGAGCCGACCTTTCCGAGGAAGACTTCCGCGCCAGTGCGGACCTGCTCGACGGCGTGCAGCTGATCGGATCCGGTACCGTCGCGAGTCGGCTGTGGTCGTTCCCGTCGGTCTCGACGATAGGTCTGGACATGGCCACGATCGCCGGATCGTCGAACGTCCTCATTCCCGGGGTCCGTGCGAAGGTGTCGATGCGGATCGTCCCCGGGTCCGATCCGGAGCGTGAGCTCGACGCGCTGGTCCGTCACCTCGAGACCCATGCGCCCTGGGGGGCTCAGGTCGAAGTCGAGCGCACCAAGGCGGCGCCGCCGTTCATCTGCGCGACCGACGGACCCGCGTACGCGGCTGCTCGGGAAGCGATGCAGAGCGCCTACGGCGGCGTAGTACCGGTGGAGGCGGGCTCCGGCGGGTCGATCCCGCTGCTCCGTACCCTGCAAACCGCTGCGCCGCAGGCCGAGTTCATCCTCTGGGGACCCGAAGACGTCGCCAAGGCCCGCATCCACGCCTCCGACGAGAGCGTCGATCCCAGTGAGATCGAACGACTCATCGTGAGTCAGGCGTACCTCATCCAGCTGCTTGCGAAAGCTCCGACGACTGCCTCGCCGACTGCGGCTACCGTCCCCGCCCCAGCGAGCGGACTCCGTTAGGCGCACCTGTAACCCCACTCAACCTGCCTGACCAGGAGGGTTGTCAGCATGCGTAAGACTGCCTCGATCGTCGGCATCGTCTTCGGGGCGATCTTCGTCATCGCCCGGCATCGTGACCTGGATCGTGATCACGAACACACTGTCTGACCAGAAGATCACCGTGTCCGACGACGCCGGCTGCCGGGCCGGCGCGACAGTCGCCGGACCGATCAGTGCGTACTGCCAGGCAAGCGTGATCGACAAGCACACCATGGAGATCACCGGCGGCAAGACCTACGCCGAGCTGGAGAGGGAAGACCCCAACCGCGACACCGCGATGACCTCCTCGTTCCTGCAGGCGTCGCTGTTCACCTCGGTGGTCGCCTTCGGTGTTGCGGCAATGGCCATCGCGGTCGGCATCGCGTTCGTGCTGTTCGGACTCGCGCTGCGCGAGCCGCAGCACGCTCCCGCGCGCGCCGCAACGGTCTAGCTAGACGGCACCTCGCTGTGTCAAATGGTGGGTCTGGGCCTGGTTGTACACCACCGCCGACGTCGTGGAGCAGCGGCGCATGGTACTCGAACTGCTCAATCCGCAAACCGGGGAGAGCATCCTCGACATCGGCTCCGGACCGGGCTACCTGGCCTGGCTGAGGTGTTGACGCTGCCGATGGTGCCGACTCGGTCCCTGGACGCCTACAAGATCACTAACCCGACCTCGGCTGAGGACGGGGACCAGTCGTGGTGAACGCCAGGCCACCGGTGCTGGCCGCGGACCTCAACACTGGCCTGAAGCGGCTGAAGATGGCCGCAATGCGCCGCCTCGCCCCTGAGCTGCTGATCACAGCGAAGACGCAACGGTGGAGCCCCGAGGAGTTCCTCCGCACCCCGAGCGCAGCGGGCCAAGGGCTTCGATGCCTCCGCGAAGAAGATTATCGGCCACCTGCTCGCTCGCCCGGGAAGTAGTCGACCAACAGCGGCTCCCGGTACGCCGTGGAGCCCTACTACTGCACTCCTGCTGTGTGTTGGGGGCCGCCATCGATAGGTTCAGTCTACTCCGACCCCCCAAAAAATCGGCCGTTTGCCACATCGACAGCCAATGGCAGCCCGATTCAGGCTCCTGCGAACGCGGCAGGACGTCCGCACGCCCCTTGTAGTCAGACGGGTTGTAAGCACCCACCTCTTCGCCCGTTGCTTTGTCGGTACCGAAATGGACAACCTGGCCGCAGTCGATCGCGGTCGACCGGCTCGGTGACGCTCGTGTCCCTGCGCCCCCTGTGTCCGAGGAGCTTTCATGGAGTCCTCCACAGGCACGTCCATGGCTAAGCCAGGTTCATTCTCTCGACTACGGATTGAACGGCATCTTGGAGGGCTGATCCGTCGCGATCGAGATGATGTCGGCAACAATGCCGCAGAGACCCCAAGTCACAAGCATCAGGAACAGCACGGTGCCTACAACCGTGACGACCCGTGACTGCCATGCACGTCGCAGTGTCGGCACCAGGCTGACCGCGATCGCGGCAGAGATGAACAAGGCCGACAAGATCAAAGTCACGTTGCACACGACCAGAGCTCCACCGAGCAGAACGCCCCAGGGCAACCGGTAGCCAAGTCCCCCGGGTCGCTCGGCGATCTCGGTCAGGGCCGACGTCGCGATGCCGAAGAGGAGCGGAAGCACCACAAACATGGACACAGTGAGCCAGTCAGGTGTCAGCTGCGTGAAGTCGAACGAAGGGTGGTCGTGCACGAACAAGGCACCTCCAACCGAGCCGGTGAACAGCCCATAGCCGAGGACACGCCCGCGCATGGACGTGGGTAGAACCCGCCTGACCCAGAGGTAGACAAGGCCGGCGAGAGCGCCAAGAGAGGTCACGGCCAGAAACAGATTCGCAGTGCCACCGAGCGTGATCTCACCGACAAACGCCTGATCATCCGTCATGCCTCCTCGCGCCTCGGGCGACGTCACCGCGAGCAATCGCATCCCGAGACGACCCAGCACGCCACCAACGACGAACCCGCTCAAAGCGCCCGAAAGAGCTCCGATGGACGCAGTTCGGGCCAGCGACACCAAGGCATCGCGAGGGCGAACGACATCAGTTGCGACACGGACGTTGACGGTGCTCATCCGGACAGCAAACCAGGTGCCGCACGGGTCTGCAGCAACGAGAACGAGCTTCCGGTGACGTTATCGTGAGTCGATCGGCGGGAGAGACCTCGCCCGCCCTCGATCAGCGTCTGATGACGGCTGGTGGTGTCCACTGCTGATGGCGAACCTGCTGGTCGGGCCACAGTCGCGTAGGTAGACGGCGAACGGGCCTCGCGGCGCCGGCAGCCAGTTCGCCGCTCACGCGGGATCGTCAGGCTCGTCGGCGCCGGCAACGAGGGTGATAGAGACCGAGCGCTACGACTCCTCTGAGGGTAGTCGGAACGTTGGTCGACCGACCGTCAGCTTCCGGACGGCGCCTCCTTGCGTACGCGAAAGCGAAGCATCGTCACCGGACCCGACTGCGTGTTGCTGAACGGTTCCAGGTCGATCCGGCCGAGGCCCGGGGTCGAGAAGCGCACGCCGTCACCCTGCAGCACAGGCAGGACGTAGACCAGCACCTCGTCCACCAGGCCCAGCTGCAGGCACTGGCTGGCCAGGTCGGCACCGAGGATCTCCAGGTCCTTCCCGCCGGCGGCGGCCCGCGCCGTGGCGACGGCCGCCGCGAGGGTGCCGGTGAGGAACGTGACCCCTGGATCCGGCTCGTCCGGC
>DATDAP010000296.1:0-9956 GCA_036525335.1 Microlunatus sp.
CCGGCCGAGGCCAGCCACTCGCTGCGGCCGCCGAGGTCCCCGGCGGTGACGTACAGGGTGGCCGCCAGTCCCCGGTCGGTGAGCAGCGGCCAGGCGTTGGCGGCGAAGTCGGCGAAGCCGTCGTCGAAGGTCAGCACGACCGGGCGCGGGGGCAGCTGACCCGAGGTCAGGCCGTCCAGCAGCTGTCGCACGGTGATCGGCTGATAGCCCTGCTCCAGCATGAGGTCGAGATGCGCCGCCAGCTGGGCGCGGGACACCGTGTAGGCGCCGAACGTGCCGGCCGGGGCGTCGCTGACCGAGTGGTAGAGCAGCACCGGGATCGCCCCGGTGTCCGGCGGAGCCTGGCCCGCGGGGCGCGAGGCGCGACCATCAGACTCCGTCATGCCACCTCCCGGCGGGCGTGCCGGCGACTGCGGAGATAGCGTCCGGGACCCGACAGCAGGCCGCGGAGCTGCTGCCGGCTCAGATCCGCCGGGTACGCCGGCAGGTCGCCGACGACCGGGGGCCGCAGGATGGTACGGACCCGGCGGAGCGCCGTGGCCGCGGACAGCACGAGCGCGAAGGCGAACCGCGGATCGTCGATCAGGCAGCGGGTGAGGTGAGCCCCCAGTCCGGCACCGTAGCCGTACGTCTGACGGCGCAGAGCGGCGTAGTCGCGGTAGTGCTGGTGCAGCACGATCGCCCCGGGCTCGTAGACGAGTCGGTGGCCGTCGCTGACCACGTCGTAGAAGGCGGCCAGATCGTCCCCGCCCAGGGCCACGGTGCCGGTGCCGAGCGCGGCGTCGAAGCCGCGACGACGGCGGAGGTAGTCGGTCCGGAAAGCCATGTTGGCGCCGGATCCGAAGACGCCCGCGGTGTAGGGGAACAGCGGATCGGCGGGCCGGTTGAGCCCGGTGTCGAAGACGCGCCGCCGCAGACCCTTGTCGTACGTGGCGTTGCCCTCCACCCACTGCTGCGGCAGCGTGTCCAGCTCGCGCGGGGCGATCATCCCGGTGACGCACGCGACCTGCTCGTCGGCGAAGGCGTCGACCAGCTGAGCCAGCCAGCGCGGATCGGCCAGCACGTCGTCGTCGGTGAAGGCGACGATCGGGGTGAGCACGTGGGGCAGGGCGGCGTTGTGGGCGCGAGCGAGTCCGGGACGGTCTTCCCGGACGTAGCGCAGCCGCGGCTCGGTCGCGGACAGCTCCGCCACCAGCTCGGCCGTCCGTGTGGTCTCCGGCGCGTTGTCGACCACCACCACCCGCTCCGGCTGGAGGCTCCCGGCGAAGACCGAGCGCAGGCACTCGGCCAGTCGCTCCGGCCGCTCCCGGGTGGCGATGACGACGGTCGCGTCGGCGGGGGGGTGCGCCGACGGACCGCCGCTGACCGATGACAGGTCCACGGCAGGGCCGAGGCCGTGCCGAAGTCGTGCACCGACCAGTTCAGGGGCGAGTACCGCCTCGTCCAGAGTGAGCTCGACCTTGCCCAGAGGTCGGCCGCCGACAGTCACCAGGCAGAGGGCGCGCTCGTAGGGAGGCTGATCGCCGCGCCGCAGGTCGATCGCGGGCAGCGGAGAAGCGAGGTCGATCACCTGTGGCAGCACCGGAGCGGTGGCCGGCAGCTCGGTCGGGGTCTCGGTGGGGTCGCTGACCCTGGCGGCGAGCTGGCGGGGATCGAAGCGGGTCGACAGGAACCCGGTGGCGGTCAGACCCAGCCCGGCCACGATCGCTCCTGCGCGGGCGATGCCGGCCAGATCACCGTGCAGGGTCGAAGCGAGGTTGGCCAGCACCCCGGTCGGCAGCACCCGTCGGACGTAGCCGGCTTCGCTGGAGAGCGCCGCTGCCGGACCCACCCGGCGGGCCACCCGTGCCTTGGACATGCCCTCCGCACGACAGCGGTCACTGAAGTAGCGCCAGGACGCCCGGTTGCCCGGGACGTGGTGGTGCACGACGGCCGCCGGCTCGTGCAGGAAGACGCCGTCGGGAAACAGCTGTCCCGCCCGGATGCAGAGCTCGGTCTCCTCGCAGCCGAGTTGGTTGTCGCCATGGCGGCCCAGCCCGGTGTCGAAGCCACCCGCCGCCGCGAGCACGGTGCGGCGCAGCGACATGTTGCACCCCATCAGGTTCCGGA
This sequence comes from Microlunatus sp., assembly GCA_036525335.1. GTDB lineage: Bacteria > Actinomycetota > Actinomycetes > Propionibacteriales > Propionibacteriaceae > Microlunatus. The sequence goes on from DATDAP010000296.1 coordinate 2,110, forward strand.
CCGGCGACGTGGTGGTCGGCTGCCCGCGATAGCTGCAGCCCACGACCCAGCCGAACTCACCCGGCCACCAGGTCGGTTCCGTGGTCTCCCAGGCGGGGGTGGCCGCGCCACCGACACCGAGGACACCTCGGTCCGCGTACGGAGCGAGCAGGTACGTGCTCCAGTCCCTCTCGGCCGCCGCGTCGTCGTCCAGGAAGCAGACGATGTCGCCGGTGGAGGCGTCGATGCCGGTGTTGCGGGCACCGGAGAGGCCCTGGAGGGACGCGTTCGCCAGCACCGAGGCCGTCGCGAAGGCGACCCGGGCGCGGGCGAGCAGGGCGTCGTTGTGGTCGATCACGACGATGATCTCCTCGACCGGCCGGCGCTGCGCCTGCACCGAGCTCACCGCCTCGCAGAGCAGCTCCCAACGAGCCTCGGTGTAGGCGCAGACGACGACGGACGTGGTGAGCGTCATCACCCTTCGACTTCGCGCAGGACAGCCGGCTCGTGCAGCAGGGCCGGCTTGGTCGAGCCTGCGGCCACCAGCAGCCGCTGGAGGGGAACCGTCGCCTCGGCATCGATGATGGGAGCGTGCGTCTCCTCCTCGATGAGCTGGACGGCGCTGCGATGGGCGGTGGTGCTGTAGCGGGCGTGCGGGCGCGGGACACCGAGTCCGGAGCGGGCGCGAGTGAGGCGCCGGCGCTCCCGGGCGATGGTGCGCAGCACCCGAGATCCGTCCCGGAAGGTACGCAGATGACTGTCACCGTGGATGCGTGGGCTCTCGAAGGAGGCGACCTCGACGATCCGCAGACCGGCGGCCAGGGCACGGACGTTCAGGAACGTCTCCACCTCGAAGCCGGGGACGCCCGGGTCGAAGGCCGGCAGCACGTAACGCCAGAAGGCCATGTAGCCGTAACAGAGGTCCGAGTAGCGACCACCGAAGGTGGCTCGCACCGCCTGGGTCAGCATGAAGTTGCCGAACGTCCGCAACGGCGTCAGGTCGCTGCTGCCGCCGCCCTGCATGAAGCGCGAACCCTTGGCCACGTCCGCGCCGGCGTGCAGAGCGGCGACGAAGGTGGCGATGTCATTCGGATCCATCGACCCGTCGGCGTCCATCATCACCAGGATGTCGCCACGGGCGGCTTCGAAGCCGGACTGGAGCGCGACGCCCTTGCCGGGCCGGGGGTCGAGCACGATGGTGGCGTCGGGACGCAGCTCACGGACCACGTCGACCGTCCCGTCGGTGGAACCACCGTCGACGATCACCAGCTCGTCGACCACGCTCGGCAGCGTCGGCAGCACATGGCGCAGGTTCTCGGCCTCGTTCAGCGTCGGGATGATGAGGGACACGCTCGGCTCTGCAGACGGTCCGCTTCGGACCGGCTTGAGTCTGCGGTGCTCGCCTCGCTGCATTCCGTCGCTCGATAGTGCTACCACGATTCCCAACCCCCAAGTCGTCTTGCTCTTCTGCTCGCCTGTTGGTGGGGATTCGGAGCCATCACCGAGGTGGATGGGTGGGTGGACCAGAAATCTTCGGGAACCCCTGGCGACGCGCTCGGCGGCCGGGTCAGTGTCTCGCTCGGGATGCCTCCGGCCCGTTCTCGCTCGGGATGCTGCTTCTCGCTCTGGTTGCAACCCGAGCAGGAGGCACAGTCCCGAGCGAGAGTGCATGTCAGTAGGTGGGTCGCTGATCGGGGTGGTGTCGCTAGGCTCCCGGGATGAAGGTCTTGGTCACCGGCGGCGCCGGGTACATCGGATCGGTGACGGCGACCGCGTTGGAGGCGGCCGGTCACACCCCGGTCATCCTCGACTCGCTGCTGAGCGGACCGGAGGCGTTCGTGGCGAAAAGGATCTTCTACCGAGGCGACATCGCCGATCGCGAGCTGCTGACCCGGATCGTGGCGGACCACCCGGACCTCGATTGCACCATCCACATGGCGGCCCGGGTCGTGGTCGGGGAGTCGGTGGCGCTGCCGTACCTCTACTACCGCGACAACGTGGCCAAGTCGCTGGAGCTGTTCGACCAGCTGACGGTGCTCGGCAAGACACGGGTGGTGTTCTCCTCCTCCGCGTCGGTCTACGCCGCGGTCGAGGGCTTCGAGGTGTTCGAGGACTCCCCAACCCTGCCGATCTCCCCGTACGCGCGCACCAAGCTGATGATGGAGCTGGTGCTGGAGGATCTCGCCGCGGGCACCGATCTGCGGGCACTGGTGCTGCGCTACTTCAACCCGATCGGCGCCGATCCCGAGCTGCGCCACGGCATCTACGTCCGGGAGCCCAGCCACGTCCTCGGTCAGCTGGTGATGGCGGCGCAGGGGCAGCGGGAAGCGTTCCAGATCACCGGCACCGACTACGACACCCGGGACGGTACCGGTCTGCGCGACTACGTCCACGTCTGGGACCTCGCCCTGGCCCACGTTCGCGCGGTGGAGGCCTTCGACTCGGTGCTGGGCCGGGTGGCGGCTCCGAGCACGATCATCAACCTCGGCACCGGGGACGGCGTGACCGTACGGGAGCTGGTCGGCGCCGTCGAGCAGGTGCTGGGAAAGCCGGTCCCGGTCCGCACGGCGCCCCGTCGAGACGGTGACGCGCTCGGCGCCTTCGCCAACGTGGACAAGGCGCGGGAGCTGCTGGGCTGGTCGGCCCGCTCCAGCCTGCGCGACGGGGTCGACTCGGCGTTCCGGTGGGCGGCCAGGCGGCAGGAGATCCTCGGCTACCCGTGATCTGTCGGTTCCCCCCGGGAACCCGATCTCGTGACCGTTTGTGGCTCGCCGGCGTCATCCGGTCGGGTCGTACGCCCATCCGCTGACCGTTACTGGCTCGGCGGCGGCGAACGACCAACCCACACGCCCGCCCGCCGCCCGCCCACTGACCGTCCCAGACTCGCCGGCGAGAAATGGCCGAACCCATCCGCGGTGCCGTCGGCTCCGAACACTCTGTACGACGGGGTGCGTTACCCCGACTGGAGGAGAAGTCGTTGATGGCCATCGGGACCCACGAGACGCTCGCGCAGCGCTACGAGCACGTCCGAGGGCCGGCCGGCGTCCGCAGCATCGTCACCCCGGTGCCGATCGCCGCGTGGGACACCGTCCTCGCCGACGACCCCGGTGCCACCGCGCTGCAGACACCGGCGTACCTGGCTGCCGTTCTCGTGGCCGGCGGCGGCCGCGACATCAGTCGTCTGTACACGCTGACCGACGGCCGACAGCTGGTGCTGCCCCTGATCGAGCAGACCTTCCTGCCGGGTCTGAAGCAGGCCGGCGACTACCCGGCCGGTTTCGGCCACGGCAGTCTGCTGGCGACCGGTGGCCTGCGGGACAGCGATGTGGCGACCGTGGTGGCGGACCTGCAGGGACTGGGGCCCAGCATCCGGCTCGGCGGCGGCCACCACACTTCCGAGCAGTGGTCGGCCGCACTGCGAACGCCCGGTGACGCCACGCTGGCCGGCAGCTCGGTGGTCGAGGTTCCCCGCCGCGTCGACGTCATCGACCTGTCGATGGGCTACGACGAGTACCTGGCGCGTACGGTCCGGCGGGGAACACGTCAGAACGTCGCCAAGGCCGCCCGCAACGGGGTCGAGATCGAGTGCGACACCACCGGTCGGCTCATCCCCGTCTTCTACGACCTCTACCTGTCCTGGGTCGAGCGGTGGCTCCCGCGCTCCGGGTTGCCGCCCGCGCTCGCCCGGCACTCGGCCCTGAAGCAGGAGCCGTACGCGAAGTTCGAGACCGTGGCCGCGTTGCTGGGCGACCGCTGCCGCGTGTTCGTCGCCTGGCACGAAGGCCGTGCGGTCGCGAGCTGCATCAACTTCGTGCACGGCGAGCACGCCATCGGCTGGCGCAGCTACAGCATCAAGGAGCTGGCCGGCCCGGTTGCGGCGAACACGGCAACCCAGGTCGCGGGCATCCGGAACGCGATGGAGTCCGGGTGCCGCTTCTTCGACCTCGGCCAGAGCGGCGACGTGTCGAACCTGCAGAGCTACAAGAACTCCCTCGGCGCCACCCCGCGGCAGGTCGTCGACCTGCGGATCGAGCCGCCGCTGGTCTCCCGGGCACGCACCGTGGCCGCCCGCGGCAAGACCGGAGTCCTCGATCTGCTGGGTCGGCTGCGCTAGGAACTCCGAGCAGCGCCGAGAGCCGGCGACGGCAGTGGCGGCCGGAGCGGGCGGAACCACGGATCAAGACCGACCTTCTTGGCCTGCCACCAGATCAGCGCCAGGGCGATCCCGTGCAGGAGCAGCGAGACCCCGAATGCCAACGGCGTGCCTCTGGTCTCCTCGCCGACGAACGCCTCCGCCCAGCCGCCGATGGTGACCGTCACCACGAAGACGCCGATGTTGTTTACCGTGTGCATCACGATCGCAGCCTCCAGGCCGCCGGTCCGCCAGGTCAGGATCGACGCCACGACCGCGAACAGGGCCAGGTCGGCCAGCACCCACGGATCGGGGCTGCCGTGTGCTGCCGCGAAGCCGCCCGCCCCGATCGCGGTCGCCACCACCACGGCCACCCGCGGGCGGGCGACGTAAGCGCCGACGTTCTGCATGATCCAGCCGCGGAACACGTACTCCTCCGCGGCCGCCTGGCCCGGTGTCAGCATCACCGCCATGACCAGCAGCACCCACCACTGCTCGGGACGGCCCGACTGCGGCGGTTCGACCAGCGTCGAGATGGTCAGGTAGATCACCCACAGCGGGGCCAGCACGACGGCGCAGCGCAGCAGCCAGCGCCAACGGATGCCACCGGCGACCGAGGAGAGGAAGCCCGGCCGGATCCGGTGCACCGTCCAGATCGACAGCATGGCGGCGGGGATCAGCACGATCAGGCTGAGGGTGGCGAGCAGGTAGCCGCCCGGACCGATCACGCCTTCCACATCCGCGGCTCGGTCGATCCAGAGCTCGAGCGTGGCGATGGTCGCCTCACCGCTGAGCAACCCGTACGCCATCGTGATCAGGTACGCGAGCACGCTGAGCAGGGCGAACACCGACACCAGCACCAGGAAGCTCAGGATCGGCCGCCACCAGGCCCGGGTCGGTCCGCGCAGCAGGTGCAGGTAGCGGACCGGGGTCTCCGGGAGCCGCGGCCGGCGGGGTCGTGGCGGCGGGGGGTGCGCTCCCCGGGGCACGAGCAGAGGCCCGTACGGTGTCCCCGCCTCGGCGCCGGACGTCGGCCGGAACCTAGGGATCGGGTCCCAGGTCTCGCCCGTCGACCCCGCGGACCCGCTCGTCTCGGCGAGGTCGACCGGCAGCTCGGACCCGAAGCGAAACCACCCGCCCTCGGGAGGAGGGCGGGTGGTCGTGGGGTCGGGCGCCCCGGTGCTCACCGGTGATCCGGAGCCGTCGGCGTCAACCGCGTGGATCGGCCGTCGGCACCTGCCGGCTCTGCTCCTGCTGCTGGATCGTGTGGGCGTCCGGCGCCGGGGCGGCGGCCACCGCACGCCCGGGCTCGGTGTCGGCACCGGCCGACGGGCCGCCGGTCGAGGACGAGTCGTCCGCGATCCCGACCTGCCGCTTGGTGCTGATCACGACCGCGACCACGATCACCGCGACCGCCGCGAGGGCGATCAGGTAGCGCACGTTCGATGGCGTGGCACTCAGCGGGGACAGGGCCACCACGGCCGGCGCGATCAGCACGGCGACCAGGTTCATCACCTTGATCAGCGGGTTGATGGCCGGACCGGCGGTGTCCTTGAACGGGTCGCCGACAGTGTCACCGATGATGGTCGCCTCGTGGGCGTCGGAGCCCTTGCCCCCGTGGTGACCGTCCTCGACGAGCTTCTTCGCGTTGTCCCACGAGCCACCGGAGTTGGCCAGGAACACCGCCATCAGGGTGCCGCAGGCGATGGCGCCGGCCAGGTAGCCGGCCAGCGCCGGGGCACCCAGACCGAAGCCGACCGCGATCGGGGCCATCAGGGCCAGCAGGCCCGGGGTGGCCAGCTCGCGCAACGAGTCGCGGGTGCAGATGTCGACGACCTTGCCGTACTCGGGCTTGCCGGTGCCCTCCATGATCCCGGGGATCTCGCGGAACTGGCGGCGCACCTCGTAGACCACGGCCCCGGCCGCCCGGCCGACGGCGCTGATGGCGAGACCGGAGAACAGGAAGACCACGGCCGCGCCGAGGATCAACCCGACCAGGGTCGGCGGGGCGAACACCACGGCCTGGATCTGGAAGGCCTCGTACCGCTCCTGCAACACTCCGCTGATGGCGTCGGTGTAGGAGCCGAACAGCGCGGTCGCGGCCAGCACCGCCGTGGCGATGGCGATGCCCTTGGTGATGGCCTTGGTGGTGTTTCCGACGGCGTCCAGCTCGGTCAGGATCTTGGCGCCCTCGCCGTCCACATCGCCCGACATCTCGGCGATGCCCTGGGCGTTGTCGGAGACCGGTCCGAACGTGTCCATGGCCACGATCACACCGACAGTGGTCAGCAGACCACAGCCGGCCAGCGCGATGGCGAACAGGGAGACCACGCCGATGCCACCGAGCAGGTAGGCGCCGTACACCGCGGCGGCGATGACCACGGCGGTGTAGACGGCGGACTCCAGACCGAGCGAGATACCGGACAGCACGACGGTGGCCGCGCCGGTCAGTGAGGTCTTGGCCACGTCCTGCACCGGGCGGTGCTCCGTGCCGGTGTAGCGGCCGGTCAACGACAAGATGACGACCGCGAGGACGATGCCGATGACGACGGCGCCGATGGCCACGATCCGCGGATCGTCGATCGGTCCGGCGAACTGCAGGCCCTCGACGCCGAGACCGGCGAAGCTGGACGGCAGGTAGGCGAAGGCGGCGATCGCGCACAGCACTGCGGAGATCACCGCGGAGATGTAGAAGGCCCGGTTGATCGTCTTCAGACCGCCCTCGTCCGGGCGGGGCTTGGTCAGGTAGATGCCGATGATGGCGGTGATCACGCCGATGGCCGGCACGATCAGCGGGAAGACCAGCCCGTACGCCCCGAAGGCGGCCTTACCGAGGATGAGCGAGGCGACCAGCGTGACCGCGTACGACTCGAACAGGTCCGCCGCCATGCCGGCGCAGTCGCCCACGTTGTCGCCGACGTTGTCGGCGATGGTGGCGGCGTTGCGCGGGTCGTCCTCGGGGATGTTCTGCTCGACCTTGCCGACCAGGTCCGCGCCGACGTCGGCGGCCTTGGTGAAGATGCCACCGCCGACGCGCATGAACATGGCCAGCATGGCCGCGCCGAAGCCGAAGCCCTCGAGAATGGTCGGCGCGTCGGCCCGGAAGACCAGCACCACGACCGCTGCGCCCAACAGGCCCATGCCGACGGTCATCATGCCGACGTGCGCACCGGTGCGGAACGCGATCCGCATGGCCGGGTCACGCCCCTCGCTGCGCGCCGCGGACGCGACTCGGACGTTCGCCTTGACCGCGAGCGACATGCCCAGGTAGCCGATCAGGCCGGAGAACACGGCCCCAGCCAGGAAGGCGATCGAGCGGGCGATCTTCAGCGTCCAGGTGCCGAACTCGCCGTCGTGGACCGGCAGTGCCAGCAGCAGCAGGAACGCCAGGATCGCGAACACCCCGAGGGTGCGGAACTGGCGGGCCAGGTAGGCGCTGGCGCCCTCCTGCACGGCGAGGGCGATGACCTTCATCTTCTCGGTGCCGTCGTTCGCGGCGATGACCTCGCGCCGGAACACACCGCCCATGATCAAGGCGATGACGGCCACCACTCCGACAATCGCCACCAGGGTGAGGTTCGCGACGGAGAGGGTGACTTCTAGTGGGATTGTTTCCATCAGGACCGGAAGCCCGGACATGCAACGTCCTCCTGCAGACATCAGTGTCAACTACGCATCCATACGGCGCGACCGGCAGAGTCTAGCCAGTTGGAGCACTGGTCTGTTGCCGGAACGC
>DATDAP010000297.1:0-3827 GCA_036525335.1 Microlunatus sp.
TGGATCAGCGGGACCACCGAGCACGCCGACTACGCGGACTGCGACTTCGTCATCGAGGCCGTGTTCGAGGAGCCGGCGGTCAAGAAGGAGGTGTTCGCCTCGCTGGAGAAGCACGTCGCGGACACCTGCCTGCTGGCCACCAACACCTCCTCGCTGTCGGTCTCGGAGATGGCCGCCGAGCTCGCGCATCCCGAGCGCGTGGTCGGCTTCCACTTCTTCAACCCGGTCGCGGTGCTGCCGCTGCTCGAGGTGATCCGCGGCACGGCGACCGACGACGAGACCACCGTCACGGCACTGAGCGTGGCCAAGTCGCTGAATAAGAACCCCGTGCTCGTGAAGGACGCCCCGGCGTTCGTGGTCAACCGGCTGCTGATCCGCACCACCGCGGTGATCACCAAGGCCGTCGACGACGGCACCCCGGTCGAGGTCGCCGACGCTGCCCTGCGCCCGCTCGGGCTCCCGATGCCGCCGTTCGTGCTGCTGCAGCTGGTCGGCCCGGCCGTTGCCCTGCACGTCACCGAGACCCTGCACGCGGCGTTCGGTGAGCGCTACCCGGTGTCGACGAACCTCCGGGCGCTGGTCGCCGCGCGCAAGCCCGGCATCTACGACGTCACCCCCGAGGGGAAGCCGTACGTGTCGGAGGAGACCCGGGCCCTGATGACCGTGGGCGACTCCCCCAGCACCGCCGATGAGCTGCGCACCCGGGTCGAGGACGCGCTCGCCGAGGAGATCGGGTTGATGCTGCGCGAGGGCGTGGTGGCCGCCCCGATGGACATCGACCTGTGCCTCATCCTGGGGGCGGGCTGGCCGTTCCACCTGGGGGGCATCACGCCGTACCTGGACCGCGAGGGCGTCTCCGAGCGGGTCCTCGGCCGGCGGTTCCTGCCCAAGGGTGTGGCAACCCTCCCCTGATCAGGACTCGCCCGGGTAGGTGCCGAACGACCACTGGTTGCCCTCCGGGTCGACGACGGCGAACTCGCTCGACCCGTAGTCCTTCTCGGTGAGGTCGGAGACCCGGCGCGCTCCGCCGTGGTCGACGACCCGCCGATGCAGTGCGGACGGGTCGCTGCTGACCACGTACGCCGCCGCCGTGCCGGGTTGGGTGCACCACTCACTGTCCGGTTTGTGGGAGCCCAGCATCAGAGCCCCGGTGCCTTCGGGCCAGTGCAGCTCGGCGTGCGCGACCCGGTCGGTTCCCTCCTCGTCGTACCGGGCCTTGACGGTGAAGCCGAACGCCGACACGTAGAAGTCGATCAAGGCCGGGGCGTCGTGGGCTTGCAGGGTGAGCCAGACTGTGGGGTTGGCGGCTGGGGGGTTCTCGGTGGTGGTCATGTCTCGATCATGCCGCCGGTGGCGCCCCGTGATCTTGGAGATTTCGGAACTCCTCGGCGATCCACCGGGTCGGCGGGACACCGGTCCGCTCGACGAAGTCGCGGGTGAGGTGTGACTGGTCGGCGTAACCGGCCCGGGCCGCCACGCCGGCGAGATCGGCTCGTCCGGTCCGGCTGACCGAGGACCTGATCAGCTCCACCGACCGCTGGAACCTGATCAGCTGCGCGATGGTCTTGGGTGACTGTCCGACCTCACGCGTGAACAGCGTGCCCAGATGGCGGGCCGTGAGTCCGACCTGGGCGGCGACCTCGGCGATGGGCCGCTGCCCGCCGCTGCTCTCGAGCAGGCTCCAGGCATGGCGCAGCTCACTGCGCACGTCGATTCGGTGGTGCCGATCGAGGGAGCGGGTCAGGTGCCCGCCCAGCAGGGCGAACGCGTCCCGCCAGCCGACGCACTCGGTCAGGCGCTGCTGGGTCGTCGTGGCCCGCCGGTCGAGCACCTGCCGCCCGTCGTACTCGGTGACACTCAGCTCGGCGGCGGGCAGCCCGAACAGCGAGCGTGCCGCCAGCGGGTGCACGGCGAGCTGGACGCCGGACTGCCCCGGTCGCGGCCGGACGAAGCTCGACCGTGTGTGCAGACCGGCAGCGATGATCGGCAGCGGCGGGGCCGCGCTCAGAGCAGCCCGGTCGTTGGCCGACTCGACGCCGTCGTCGAGACTGAAGATCACCGTCAGCCAGGGCGACGGCAGCCCGTAGTGGACCGGATGATCGGGCTGGGGCGTGCGGTAGCCGACCGCCGAGACCACCCCCGGCCAGGGGTGGTCCCGGTGGCGCAGGTCCCAGTGAGCGTCGGCCGGCACCCCACTCCGCGTAGCTGCCGTGCTACTTCTCCAGGTCGTACTTGTGCGACATCTCGTGCAGCGTCTCCCCGGTGGCCAGGCGGGATCGCTTGTAGCCGTACAGGAAGTAGACCAAGAAGCCCAGGGCCATCCAGATCACGAACCGGAACCAGGTCTCGATGGAGAGGTTCAGGGTGAGCCAGAAGCAGATGGCCGCGGAGAGGATGGGCAGCACCGGGACGAACGGCACCTTGAACGTGCGCGGCAGGTCGGGCCGGGACTTGCGCAGCACGATCACCCCGATGGAGACCAGGATGAAGGCGGTCAGCGTGCCGATGTTGACCATCTCCTCGAGCTTGCCGATCGGGGTCAGCCCGGCGACCAGCATCACGATCACCCCGATGACGATGGTGATCACCCACGGGGTCTGGAACTTGGGATGCACCTTGCTCAGCGGCGCCGGCAGCAGATGATCACGGGACATGGCGAACACCACCCGGCTGGCACCGATCATCAACGTCAGCACCACGGTGGTCAGACCGGCGACGGCACCGGCGGCGATCAAGGTCGCGTAGCCGGGATGGCCGAGCTTGGTGAAGGCGGTGGCCAGCGCGGCCGAGGAGTCGATGTCGGTGTATTTCACCATGCCGGTGATCACCAACGACACCGCGCCATAGAGGATCGTGCAGATCACCAATGAGGCCAGGATGCCGATCGGCAGGTCACGCTGCGGGTTCTTGGCCTCCTCCGCCGTGGTGGCCACCACGTCGAAACCGATGTAGGCGAAGAAGACCAGGGCCGCCCCGGCGAAGATGCCACCGATGCCGTACGCACTCGGCTCCCAGCCGAGCACGGCCTGGATCAACGGCTGCAGGTACCAGGCGGCCTCGGAGCTGGTCGGCTCGCTCGGCGGGATGAACGGGTTGTAGTTGGCCGGGTTGATGAAGCCGATGCCGGCGAAGATCACGAAGAGCACCACGAACAGCTTGACCCCGACCAGCACCATGTTGACCCGCATGGACTCCTTGATGCCGATGGTGACCAGGGTGGCGAGGACGGCGACCAGCAGCATGGCCAGCAGGTCGATGCTGCCGCCCGGCCCCAGGTTCTCGGGCCAGGGGACGCCGATGTTGCCCAGGAAGACCACCGCGTACGTGCTCCAGCCCTGGGCGACGACACTGGCGCCGAGCATCAGCTCCAGCAGCAGGTCCCAGCCGATGATCCAGGCGATGATCTCGCCCAGGCTGGCGTAGGAGAACGTGTACGCCGATCCCGAAACCGGCACCGTGGACGCGAACTCCGCATAGCAGAGCGCCGCCAGGCCGCAGGCGACGGCCGAGATCACGAAGCTCAACACGATCGCCGGTCCGGCCAGCGTGCTGGCTGCTCGTCCGGTCAGGGTGAAGATGCCGGCCCCGATGATCACGCCGACACCGAAGACCGTGAGGTCCAGAGCCGACAGGGTCTTCTTGAGCTTGTACTCGGGTTCATCGGTGTCCGCGATGGACTGCTCGACGCTCTTGGTGCGCATGACGCTCACGGTGCCGCTCCGATCACGAGGGGAAGGTCCAGGCCGAGCTCGTGATCGGCAGCCTAGACCTCACAGTCGCGCGGAGTCAGCACCCTGTCCGTGTGTGGCGCCCATCCGGACGACCGC
>DATDAP010000298.1:0-3138 GCA_036525335.1 Microlunatus sp.
AATTGGTACCGGGGTACCAGGCCTGCCAGGGCAAAAACACTACACACATGAGGAGGAGAACTGGATGTATATGTGTGAGCGTGAAGTACATATATACCTACCTTCTCTCGTATAAGAGAGAGAGATAGATACCCCGGTACCCTGGAAGTAAGTAAGTATAGGGGCGCTGTTTACAACGTAAATGCGCGTTGACTAGGGCAAACGTTGTTCCGGTCGGTACCAGGGTTGCTGCCAGGGTACGAGACCCACCCTGGTACCTGGCGCGAACCCCCTAGTCAACGCGGGTTTCGTACCCTGGTAGCAGATCTTGCTCCCTCCAGACCCCTCGGGCCTGACGCCGGTGGCTCAACTAGCCGGACCACCACACACCTCCTCGGTGGACCAGATCTCCCGCACACCCGACCGACATGCGGGCACCTTTCAACCTGATCCACGGCCGCGCGATGCTCGGTCGCACCGATGGACCGACGTGGCCTCGGTCCCGGCAACGTCGCAGCACCTGCATGCCGGAGTCGGTGACCACCTTGGTGGGTCACCAGGAGAGCTCCGCACGTGACACCCGCGGCCCCTCCTGCCCAATGTTCGCCGCATGGAACCTGACGTGAGCACAAGCACCTTGGAAGCCACCGAGTCCGACACCTGCTGGCCGGACGACGACGCTGCATCCGACGACAGCGGCTCGCAGCACGAGCGGACCAACGTGCAGCAGCCGGCACGCCACGACCATCACGAGGCGGAGAGCCACAGCAAGTCGCGGCCGTCCCCGCCCCGCCGCCGACGGCCCGCCACCTCCGAGGTGGACCGTGCCACGGTGCGGCGCGTCCTGGAGCGGCGTGCCGCCCTGGCATCACTGTCCGGCTCCGACCTCGAGGTCGTGGCCGGGCTGCTGGGGGTTGAAGCCGATGTTGAGGCGATAACCGAGTCCTCGCTGGTCGGCGGCAAGGCGGCCACCACAGCAGCGTTGCGCGACCTGCGGCAGCTCGCCGAGTCCGAGTCGGACATGGATGCCCTGCTGGGAGCGATCGAGATGGGCCCGGAGCGGGTTCGCGCCCTCGGCGGGCTCGTCGCCTCCCTCTCTGGCGTCGGCGCGACCCGCCTGCACGCTTCGCACGCCAAGGCTGCCCGCCAGGTCGTCGTGCTGGTGCGCGGGCTCGATCCCCAGGTCTTAGGCCGAATCATGGGCCTCTCGGCGCTGTTGGGCTGATGCCCGGCCAGCGGTTGCACCAGCGCGGCACCGTCGGCTGGGCCGGGTTCGATGACAGGAAGGTTCGCAGGATGACGATGGGCAGCACGAGGCCGTGGCGGGCGGGGAGGTCAGCCAGGCGCGGTGTCCACGACTGGCTTGTCGCCACCGCCCCCGACGTCCCCCGCGCCGACCTGCCGAAGTCGTTTCTCGGCGGCAAGGTCCGGCTCCGCTGGGTCCGCTGGGCGGTGCACGCGTCACTGTTCCTGGTTCCGGCCCTCGCGCTCGCCCTCGTCGTCGACTTGTCGAACCGGAGTCCCGCCGACACCAGCGGCGTGGCGCCCTCCCCGACGCAGGCGGTCGCCGCCGCTGCCCTGCATCGCTGGATGCAGGACCTTCCCTCCCCCATTCCCGGTGGTCAGCTGCTCACCTGGGACGGCGAGGCACCTTTGCCGCAGCCGAACGTTCAGCCCGGCTCGACCAACGTGCCCGCCGACATGACGTCGCACACGTTCACTGTGTTGGCTTCCACCGGGCAGCTGTTCAAGGTATCCGTTGTCACCGCCACCACCGCTGCTCAGGGGACCTTCGCCGTCTCCGAACCGGCGCTGGTCCCTGTTGCCCCGGCCGAGACCGGCGCCACCGCCCAGCCATGGCAGACGCTCACCCCGACCACGCCGACCGAAGGCGTGAGGACCGCGATCAACGCCTGGGCCGCCGCCTACACCTCCGGCGACCCGCGCAGCCTGCTGCAGGTCACCGGCGACCCGGACACCAGCCACTCCTACATGCCGATGACAGGGGTGAAGTTCACCAGTGTCGACGCCTCCCAGGCCGCGGAGGTCTGGGGCGACACGAAGCAGGAAACGGGCGCCGACCAGCCACCGGCGATGGTGGTGCGGGTCGACGTCGACATGTACTGGCTGAAGCGCGGCGAGACGACCCTCCCCGGAAACCTGAGCGCCTCGCAGGTCTCCCCCGCATCATTCGATGTGCTGCTGGAGCGCACCAACACCGCCTCTCCCGCCGTGGTCGCCTGGGGTGCGGCCGGCTCCGGTGAGCTGCTGACCCCGCACCAGAACGCGATCGTGGGCCGCAACGTCGTCACCGAGACGGCAGAGCCGTCAGTCGCGGCCAGCGACTCCTCTAGTCCGGTCCCAACGGACGGTCCGTCAGTCGGTGCCAGCAAGAACGGCGGCAGCTGATGGTCCGCAAGCACCGGACGAAGCCGGTCGCCAAGGCGTGGTACGACGCCATGAAGGGCGTTCCCTACTGGCCGACGACGATGCGGTCCAACTTGGGCGACGGCCGCCTCATCGGCGTGAATCCGAACTCCCGGGACGGCATCGGCAGCGTCTGGCTCTACAAGAAGCTTCCGCTGTCCCCGATGGTGGACGCCCGCGACGACGCCGAGATGGAGCGCTCGGTCGCTCCGCTGGCCGCCGCGTTCGAGGCCCTGTCCCGCGCGTCCGGCAGCGTCGGCGGGCGGCGCCTCGCCGAAGCCAGCTACCGCGAGTTCCACATACTGGAAGTCAACGTCCCCAGCAGGTTCTCCCCGCCCGCCGGGCACCCACTGCACGACATCCTGCTGGAGTCGTTCGGCGACAAGACCGTCGAGCGGCGGCTGGTTCTGGTCGGCGTCCGGCTCGTGCCCGCCGTCGACATGTCGGGCGGCTTCAGCAGCGCCGTGCGCGGCTTCGTGGAGTCGCTGACGTCGACCGGGGTGCCACTGGTCGAGTTCAACAAGGACTTCCACCGGCTGGACGCCGAGCTGTCCCGGGCCGGGCTGGTCACCCCGAGCGACTCCGATGTGCGGCTGGCGAACTGCTGGTGGAACCTCGGCAGGTACGCCGACACCCCGATGCTTCCCCACCACAACCACACCCACCTGTTCGGCACCGTCGAGGCAGCCGTCCGCGCCACCCGGTCCGCGCCGGAGTCGTGCGAGGACTGGA
>DATDAP010000299.1:0-4886 GCA_036525335.1 Microlunatus sp.
TCAACTTGCTGGGAGGCCTGCTCGCCACCGTCGATGAGAAGCTGCTGGAGCTACCGCTTGCAATTCTCGCCCTCAGCTGGATCTGGCTCGGCGTGCTCAGTCTCCGTCGAGCGACGATGCAACCTCGCTGAACCTTGCTACTGCGTGCTCAGCAGCACGGTCGGCTACCGGGCGGGTCGTCAACGCTGCCGTGCGTCCCCGCGACCGTCGATCTGTTTGCCGGTATGGATATGACCGGAAGGCGTCGAGTACGCCGGCCTTCATAAGCACTTGTCAACTCGTTCTCGACCACGGGCAATTATGCCCGTAGGTGCCCTCCATCCAGGTCAAGACGTCCAACACCCGTAGAGCTGACACCTGATCTAGAAGTCCCGTTTCGTCCCGCAGCCTCAGCAGACGAGGGTGGAGGCCGGCGTCTCTCTGCAACTCTGCCCGAAGAGGCTCCCACAGGCTGTTCGTGCCGAGAACCTTCGCCACAACCGAGTCGTAGATCGGCCGCAGTCGGGGCCGTTTGCGCGCGTACAGCTTGCTGGCTTTGGTCGCCCCAACGTCAGGGAGGGCGACGAGCTTCTGCCACAGACGCCACCCCACCCAGTCGTCAGACCACCCGTCCGTTTCCTGCACGAGGTCACGGTCTGGCCCTAGCTCGGTGAGCAAACCGGCGAAAGCGTCGGCTTCGAGGTCGAGGAGCTTCATCGCCGCCCGCGCGGGAATGTCCACGGAAAGGAAACTCACGGCGATCAGGTCGTCGGCGGTGAAGCGGTCAAGGTCCTGAGCGCGTGTACCGGTGGAGTCCCAGGTGTCGAACCACGCCCCGGTGAACGGGCGGTGGTGCGCGTGCGCCCCCCGGCCGTAATAGCACTCTAGAAGGGCTATGGCTGGCTGGTCGTCGGACTGGTTGAGCGTCTGAGGTAGTTGCATTGGGCCTTCCTGCGAGGACCACGCGCAGCCAGCGGCTACTGCGGTGTTGACCTAAGCATGGACCTGCACCTGGGGGCGGCGCGCGCCGACTTGCCGTGAGTCGACTTGTGCGCGTCCCGTACGACGGCTATGGAGATAAGGAGAACAGCTCGTTGAGTTGGCTATCGCGCCTCGAATCGCGCCAGGTAACGGCCGGCAAGACGCTTGGCCTACTCGGGCGCGAGAGTCGACAGGTCTTTGCATGCCGGGAATCGATGCCGTAGTGGACATGACCGCGAACGGTTTCGTACCCGAGGATTTCGACCCACCGACGTCTCTCCTCACCACCAAGTTCCGGTTGGAGCCTTTGGGACCGCAGCACAGCGCTGCCGATCACACCGCTTGGATGTCGAGCATCGAGCACATTCACGCCACGCCTGGCTACCCCGAGGCGGCTGGCCTCCGCCTGAGGGCAGGTCTAGCCAACAGAACCTGGACGACTTGCGGCGCCACGCCACTTCGAGGAGCGTGTGGGCTTCACCTTCACGGTCCTTGACTCGGCGGACGGGGACGTAATCGGCTGCGTCTACCTGTATCCCGCTGACTCCGCCGAGCACGACGTGTCGGTGCAGTCGTGGGTGCGAGTCAGCCGGACTGACCTCGATGGCACGCTGGCCGACGCCGTTGCCGACTGGATCGTCGACGCATGGCCATATGGACGCGTCCTGATCGCTACGGTCGCTGATCATGAACGGGCTTGCCCGGGTACGGATCGGTCACTGCGTGCCCCTCACAGCGTCTCCTTGCGGCGACCGTCGCTCTCGCAAGACCGACGGCTACTGCGCGGGTTCGACACGACCACGGCTACTCGGCGATCGGCTCCCAAACGAGTTCAGCTACGTCAATGACAAGGTCCGGGCTGTCGCGCGTTGAGCTTTCGGAAGCGCGGACCTCGCCGACGCAGACGCACACGACGTCATTGAGTCGGCTGTAACGGTCGTGGTCGCTGAGGTGAGTAACTGACCCAACGATCTGGCGTCGTCCGGGCGGGTAGGTGCGGCCGTACCCGTGTAGTTCGATCATGACGACAGCGCCGTCCTCGGTCTCGACTACCCCACGAAGGTCTGGCCTGAACGGGCCGTTGACCGTTCTGCGTTGGGGGAAGTTGACACCGCGGAAGCGGCCGCTGATTTCGCCTGCACATCGTCCTTCCGCCAGATACAAGTGCTGCTCCCACCCGCCCTCCAGATCGACCTTCCACCCGTCGGGATAGCTGAACCGAATCCGGTAGAGCTGTTCAAGCCGCATGACTTCCTCCAACCACCCTGTAACCCAAACCCCGGCGCAAGCACGAGCGTGCCAGCCCGATGAACCGGAAGACGGACGGGCTCCGGGCAGGACTGGCGGAGTCGTTATCAAATCCAGAGTGATCCTCCCAGCGTGGAATCGCTGAAGCTGCGATCGGTCGACCTCGTCGCGGGGACCCCTACGGCTTGTCGGCGTTGCAGTGGTCTTGGTGATGAGCGCTCTGGTCTGGGGGCAGATCAAATGGCTGGACTCTGGCGTCCGGGCAGCGGGTGGGCGGTGGGAAGGTGCCCTCATCTCTGGGTCTGATCTGCTCATGCCAGACCGAGTCTGTGCCGTAGTTGGCGGTGGCTACAGCGTGCTCCGCAGGATAGAGCCCTCACCAACCAGCTCGTCGTTTCCCACCAGGCGCAGCCCGACCTTGACCGTCATTTCCCTCGACTCCACTGCTCTGACGTTCCTCTCCGGGGCACGATCCCGTCCTCGCGCGCGAGCTGGCCCCCTGGCCCTCAACCCCAGGACTAGCTCAGGCACTCCGCGAACTCCATACCGGGTCCCCGAGGCCGCCTGCAGAGGTGTCCGCCCGCTGCGCGGGGTTTGCGTTCGGCCTTTTTTCTAGGATCGGAACGAGTTCGAAAGCCCACGAAAGGACGCACTCATGGTTCTCAACCACCAAGCCACCCGGCTCATCGCTACCCTGTCCACACTGGTCGTTCTGGGAGTGGCCGGCGCTGCATGCGCAAGCACGCAGACAACCGACGACCCGCCCTCCCCGGGTCCCACCGACACCACCCAGCCTTTGGAGGAAACCGCTGACGACTCCACCGTCGGCGGCGCCGCCGAGGAGGGCCAGGAAGCCGATCCGGTCGACGACCCCGCCGAGGAGCAGGAGGAAGAGTCGGGGAAAGAGGAAGACCCGCTCTACCACTTCGGCGACACCGTCACCTACGAGAACGGTCTCAAGGTCACCATCGGCAAGCCAACGACCTTGAAGAACTACGCCTACCCGGAGGACGTCGAAAAGGGTCAGAAGGTGATCCGGTTCAAGATCACCGTCGATAATCAGACTGACCATCGGCTGGATCCCAGCGAGTTCACGATGACGGCGTCCTCGGGCGACGACGAGGCCGAGTTCGCGATCGACTCCGAGCACGGCCTGGAGGGCACGCCGGACACGAAGATCCTCCGCGGCAAGAAGCGGAGCTGGGACTACGGCTACATCGTCACCAAGGGCCAGGACTTCGTCCTCGAGATCAGCCCGGACTACGAGACGGAGGAGGCGATCTTCGTCTCCTGAGCGTGTGAGGTGCGTCGATCGAGAGCTGGGCGCACCTCTTGCTCTGCTCGTCCGCGCGGTCGCCTGGATGATCGCTGTTCGGCGTCGCACCCAGTACGAGCAGAGCCGTTGCCGCCGGGAGCGTCGTCCTGTGCGCGCCAACATCCCTCCTCCGTCGCCTTGTGCGCGCGTTCCCGCAGAACGGTCGCCCTACGGCGACGAGTCGCCTCGCATGAGGGACGACTTACGGCGTTGCCGCCATGGCGAACCTGCTAGGTGCTGCTGGGCGGTGTGCCCTTCGTCGACGTGGGGCGCCGCCACACGTGGGGCGATACCACCGCGGTTGGGTACTGCTCGCGGGGACGGGCGTACGCCGTCGGCTACCTGCAGGGGGTGTTCGACGTGCTGGGCGTCAGCCGACCCTGACCAGCCGTGGAGGCGTTGGCCGTCAGCGTGGGCCGCTTGACTACCCTCATCGGGTGGACATCGTCGTTTCTCCCGACGGTGCCGGTGTGTCGATGGCCCGGCTCGACCGGGCCGGTCGGCCTGGTTCGGCGGTGGACCTCACCGTGGGCGGGTTCGTCGACCACGTTCGCGAGGTGGAGCGGCAAGATCCGCGATGGGTCTGGGCTGATACGTCGACGGTGTATCCGTGGCTTCTGCGAGCCGGAGTGACCGTCGCCCGGGCCGTGGATCTGCGCCTGTGTCATGCGGTCCTGGCCCGTTCGGCGTACGTTCCCGGCGATTTCGCTGCCGTTGACGATCCGCGGTGGGGTGCCGGCGATGCCGAACCGGGAGAGGCGGAGCCCAGCCTGCTCGACCTGCCTGTCGGGGGTGCCGCGTTCGATGTGACCGAGCTGGTGGCAGAGCATGGTCGGCAGCAGGCGGCGGTTGCCGCGTCGGCGCGCGCGGATCGTCTTCGGCTGCTGTTGGCGGCCGAGTCGGCCGGCGGTCTGGTGGCGGCCGAGCTCTCTGCGGTCGGTCTGCCGTTCGACGAGAGCACCCATGATGCGCTGCTGAGGGCCGTACTCGGTCCGCAACCGTTGCCGGGTGGACGGCCGGCGAGACTCGAGTCGCTGGTTGCACGGATCCGGACCGACTTGTCTGCTCCGACCCTGAATCCTGACTCGGCGCCGGAGCTGCTGCGGGCGCTCCGGTCCCAAGGTCTTTCGGTGGAGACGACACGCAAGGGGGAGCTGTCACGGCTCGACCATCCGGTCATCGAGCCGCTGCTGGAGTACAAGGGTCTGGCCAGACTGTTCAACGCGAACGGTTGGGCATGGATGAGGTCATGGGTCCGCGAGGGTCGGTTCCGGCCCGACTATGTGCCGTCCGGGGTGGTGACCGGTCGCTGGGCGACCCGTGGCGGCGGGGCGTTGCAGCTCCCGAAGCAGATCCGTGGGGC
>DATDAP010000300.1:0-5049 GCA_036525335.1 Microlunatus sp.
GTGATCGGGCAGGGTCTCGTTGATCTTGGCGATCAGGTTGGCGTCGTGCGCCCGCGTCTCGTCCAACCAGAAGACCGCCGGCAGTCCGGTCGCCCGGGCCCGGCTCACGGCCAGCTTGATCCAGTCGCGGATCGGCACGTCCTTGGTCTGGCACATCCGCCAGATGTCGCCGGGTGCCACCTGGTGCTCCAGCACGACGGCGCCGGCCGAGTCGGTGACCCGGACGGTACCGGCGGCGCCGATCTCGAAGGTCTTGTCGTGCGAGCCGTACTCTTCCGCGGCTTTGGCCATCAGCCCGACGTTGGAAACCGAGCCCATGGTGGACGGGTCGTAGGCACCGTGCGCGCGGCAGTCGTCGAGCACGACCTGGTAGATCCCGGCGTACGACGAATCGGGCAGCACGGCCAGGGTGTCGGCCTCCTGTCCGTCCGGACCCCACATGTGACCCGAGGTCCTGATCATGGCCGGCATCGACGCGTCGACGATGATGTCCGACGGCACGTGCAGGTTGGTGATGCCGCGGTCGGAGTCGACCATGGCCAGAGCCGGACCCTCGGCCAGGCCGCGATCGATGGCCGCCTTGATCTCGGCCCCCTCCGGCAACGCGTCGAGTCCGGCCAGGATGCCGCCGAGCCCGTCGTTGGGCGAGAGGCCGGCGGCGGCCAGGCTCTCCCCGTACGTCGCGAACACCTCGGGCAGGAAGGCCCTCACCGCGTGCCCGAAGATGATCGGGTCGGAGACCTTCATCATGGTCGCCTTGAGGTGGACCGACAGCAGCACGTCCTCGGCCTTGGCCCGGGCGATCTGTGCGGTCAGGAAGGACTCCAGCGCGGCGACCCGCATCACCGTGGAGTCGACGACCTCGCCGGCCAGGACCGGGACGGACTCGCGCAGCACCGTCTCGGCGCCGGCGTCGTCGACCAGGGCGATCCGCAGGCTCGTGTCGGCCGGGATGACCACCGACTTCTCGTTGGAGCGGAAGTCGTCGGCCTCCATGTGCGCGACGTTGGTCTTGGAGTCGCTGCTCCACCCCCCCATCGAGTGGGGATGCTTGCGGGCGTAGTTCTTCACCGACAGCGGCGCGCGTCGATCGGAGTTGCCCTCGCGCAGGACGGGGTTGACCGCGGAGCCCTTGACCTTGTCGTACCGGGCGCGGACGGATCGGTCCTCGTCGTTCTGCGGGTCATCGGGATAATCGGGCAGGTCGAAGCCCTGCTGCTGGAGCTCGCGGATCGCCGCCTTGAGCTGCGGGATCGACGCGGACACGTTGGGCAGCTTGATGATGTTCGCCTCGGGCGACTTGGCCAGCTGGCCGAGCTCGGCCAGCGCGTCGGCGACCTGCTGGTCCTCGCGGAGCTGCTCGGGGAACAGGGCGAGGATCCGGCCGGCCAGGGAGATGTCCCGGCTCTCGACGTCGACGCCCGCCTTGGCGGCGTACGCGGCGATGACCGGCAGCAGGGAGTACGTCGCCAGCAGCGGCGCCTCGTCGGTTCGGGTGTAGACGATCCGGGCGGACGGCTGGACCATGCGGCAACTCCTTGGCCTGGGGTGAACGGACTCGGTGCACCGGACCCGGGGGGCCGGCGCGACCGTCTTTCTTGACATCAAGATATCGCGGACGAGACGGGTTGGCCCTCCGTCTCTGCCGCGCTTCAGTCTGCCCGAGCACTCGGGGGCGGGTCCACCGGCCCCGGTCGGCGGACCCGTCAGAGCACCGCTTCGGGAACGTGGACGAGGTCCACGCGCTCCCAGGGCCGCTGGTCGGCGGCGTACGCCTCCTCCATCGGGATCCAGTCGGTCTGCCAGCGGTGCTGGAGGTCGGGACCGTCACGATCGGCGATCCGGGACCGACGTACCGGCGTCGGTGCCTCGATCCAGATGGTGAAGTCCCAGGGCACCGAGAGCCGGACGTCGGTGGCGGAGACACCTTCCACGATCACCGGCACCCCTGAGGGCACGGTGTGCCACTCGGCGCCGATGTCGGCGTCGAAGTCCCACCGCTGGTAGCGGCCCGGGCGTCCTGACCGGAGTGGCTCCACGACCTGACGCACGAACCGGTCCCGGTCCCAGCCCGGCAGCTCCGGTCGCGCGAAGTCGTCGTTGTGGATCACCACCGCGCCCGGGAGGGCGGCGGCGACCCGGGAGGCCAGGGTGGTCTTGCCGGACGCACCGAACCCGTCGATCCCCACCCAGCGCGTACCCGTGCGGCCGGCGAGCGCGGTCACCACCGCGGTCACCGGATCGATTCCCGACATCGTGGACCTCCCTGACCGCCTCCCGACCCGACCTCACCGTGCCCGCCCGCGTCATCCTTGCTAGCGTCACCCTACGAGAGCCGGTCACCGGCGACAGTCGATGAGTCTCGAGGAGATCGCGTGAGCACACCCGTCAAGGTCGCCGTCACCGGAGCCGCCGGCCAGATCGGCTACAGCCTGCTGTTCCGGATCGCCAGTGGATCCCTGCTGGGTCCCGACACCCCGGTCGAGCTGCGACTGCTGGAGATCACCCCCGCCCTCAAGGCCCTGGAAGGCGTGGTGATGGAGCTGGACGACTGCGCGTTCCCGCTGCTGTCGGGCGTGCAGATCGGTGATGATCCGAACGCCGTCTTCGACGGGGTCAACATCGCCCTGCTCGTGGGTGCCCGACCGCGCAGCAAGGGGATGGAGCGGGGCGACCTGCTGGAGGCCAACGGGGCGATCTTCAAGCCCCAGGGTGCCGCCCTCAACGCGCACGCCGCCGATGACATCAAGGTGCTGGTGACCGGCAACCCGGCCAACACCAATGCGCTGATCGCGAAGAGCAATGCGCCCGACATCCCCGCCGAGCGATTCAACGCCCTGACCAGGTTGGACCACAACCGCGCGCTGGCCCAGCTCGCCGCCAAGACGGGCGCGACGGTCAACGACATCAAGCACCTGACGATCTGGGGCAACCACTCCGCCACGCAGTACCCGGACATCTTCCACGCGGAGGTGAACGGCCAGAACGCGGCCGAGCTGATCGACGACCGGGCCTGGTTGGAGTCGACCTTCATCCCGACCGTGCAGCAGCGCGGTGCCGCGATCATCGAGGCCCGGGGCGCCAGCTCCGCCGCCAGCGCCGCCAACGCGACCGTCGACCACATGCGCGACTGGGTGCTCGGCACGGCGGAGGGCGACTGGGTGTCGATGTCGGTGCCGTCCGACGGGTCGTACGGGATCGCCGAGGGGATCATCACCAGCTTTCCGTGCACCACCTCCGGCGGCACCTACAGCATCGTCCAGGGGCTCGAGATCAACGAGTTCTCCCAGGGCAAGATCGACGCCAGCGTCACCGAGCTGCAAGAGGAGCGGGGAGCGGTTCGCTCGCTCGGCTTGGTGGAGTGACGCCTCGGCAGGTGCGTCTTCGGCGACCCACCTGCGGAACGACCGTCGGATGGCACCCCGGTTAGGGAACACTGGTGCTATGACAGACAGCGGATCGGGACAGCGAGACGACCGGGACCCGCAGCCGGGTGACGGTGGTGGTTCCGGTGACGACTACCGGCCCTCGGCGTCCTGGGAGACGAGCCGGGGCAGCAGCTGGGAGAACACCTCCCCGTACGAGAGCCCGTGGGCCGCCCCGGGATCGTCCGGTACGGCGGCGTCGGGAGCATCAGCGGCCGACCGGGCAGGCGAGGACGGTCCGTGGCCGACCTACCCCGATCCCGAGCAACCGAGCTACCAGCGGCCTCAGCCGGACCCGTCCGGCTACGGGCAGCCGCCGGTCTATCCCCCACCGGAGCAGACCGGGTACCCACCGCAACCTGCCTACGGGCAGCAGCCTGAGTACGGACAGCAGCCCGTCTACGGGCAGCAACCTGGCTACGGCCAGCAGCCGGCGTACGGAATGAGTCCTCATCAGCAACCCGTTTACGGCTACGTCCCGCCCAACCATCCGCAGGCGACGACCGCCATGATCCTGGGCATCGTCGGTCTGGCGCTCTGTCCCTTCGTCGGCATCGCGGGATTCGTCATGGGTGGCCGGGTCCGCCGCGAGATCGACGCCGCCCCTGGTCAGTGGGGTGGTCGGGGCCTCGCCACCGCCGGCTGGGTCCTCGGCATCATCTCGATCGTCTACGCAGCGCTGGTCCTGGCCTACATCGTCGTCATCGCCGTCGTCGCAGTCGCCAGCAGCTGAGCCGTCCCCGTCACCGTCCCACCACCGGAGGAAGAACGATCATGAGCGACATCAACCAGAACCCGCCCCCCGACCCGAACCGGCCAGTGGACCCGAACCAGCCGTGGGACCCGAACCAGCCGTCCGGTCCGGCCCAGTCCTACGGGTCTGCCCCCTCGTACGGGTCAACACAGCGGTCCGATCCGAACCAGCCCGACTACCCGACCCAGTCCTACGGGTCGGCGGGGTCGTACGGCTCGGCTCCCGAGGTGCAGGGGTACCAGCAGCCCGCCTACCCGCCGGCCCCGCAGTCGAACTACGTCGTTGCGCAGCCGTACGGCGCGCTGCCCGAGCACCCGCAGGGCACCACGATCCTCGTGCTCGGCATCGTCGGTCTGTTCGTGACGATCTGCGCCCCGATCGCCTGGTACATGGGCAGCAAGGCGCAGAAGGAGATCGCCGCCAGCGGCGTCCACTACGCCAACGAGCAGAACATCAACATCGGCAAGATCATCGGCATGGTGCTCACGATCCTGGCGATCGTCGGCATCGTCATCGCGATCATCTTCCTGGTGATCGCGATCATCGCCGGACTCGCGACCAGCGGCGGCTGAGCTGGGCGCTCCCGCGATGACCACGGTGTTCGA
Organism: Microlunatus sp.; assembly: GCA_036525335.1. Classification (GTDB taxonomy): domain Bacteria; phylum Actinomycetota; class Actinomycetes; order Propionibacteriales; family Propionibacteriaceae; genus Microlunatus. The sequence continues at coordinate 4,785 of DATDAP010000300.1, forward strand.
GGACGATCTGATCGCGCTTCGGCGCCGGCTGCACCAGGTGCCCGAGGTCGGTCTCGACCTCCCCCGGACCCAGGCGATCGTTCTCGAGTCACTCGCGGGCCTCGAGCTGGAGATCTCCACCGGCACGTCCGTGTCCTCGGTGGTGGCGGTGCTGCGGGGAACGGCGGACGACCGCACCGGCCGGGTCGTGCTGTTGCGCGGCGACATGGACGCGCTGCCGGTGGTCGAGACCAGCGGTGAGCCGTTCGCCGCGACCGGTGACACC
>DATDAP010000301.1:0-2373 GCA_036525335.1 Microlunatus sp.
GTCGGCGTTGGGGTCGATCCACTGCCAGCCGACCTGCTGATGCACCACGGGAACGCAGAGCAGGAGTGCCCATGCCGTCGGCACGGTGATCACCAACCACGGCGATTCGCGGATGCGCTGAGGGATCAGCAGCAGCCACGCCCCCAACCCCATCAGCAGCTCCGGCAGGAACGGCAGGGAGTATCGCCCGTCCGCGATGTTGCTGAGCGGGGTGTAGAGCGCGAGGACCGGGAACGCAAGAGCCCCGGCTACCAGGATCGGCAGGGCCTGTGGGCCCTTGCGGATCACGAGCAGCACCATCCCGACGATCGAACCGATGATCAGCAGGGCCGCGACTCCGATCGCGACCGCGTCGGGTCCGACCCAGTCCCCACCCAACTCGGTGCGTAGACCAAAGGCCCGCGGGAGCAGCTCGGCGACGAACCTCGTCAGGCGCTCGGGGTAGGTGGCTTGCACCACCGGCGTGGCTGATGCCGGCCAACCGTTCTGTGCCATGAACAGCAGCCACGGGCTGACTCCGAGCAGCCCGCCGCCGGCGAGTGGCAACCACCATCGGCGCAGCTCCCGCCGGCGATACAGCGTCGGCGCGATCAACGCCAGCAGCGAGACCGTGCCGAAGATCGGATGGCTCCAGATCGCGAACCCCGCGGCGAACCCGGCGAAGCCCGCAGTCCTGGCCAGGCGGTGTTCCGTACGCATTGCGTGGCACGCCAACGCGAGCGCAGCGATCAGCGCGATGTACCCGGTCGTGTAGCCCATGTAGGGGCGCAGGGACAACTTCGTCAGCGCGCCGGAGGTGGTCCACCCGATCAGCGCCAGTGCCGCTGCCGGTACCCGACCGAATAGCGGCCGCGCCAACCGGTACAGGGCATAGCCGGCCACCGCGGACAGCGCGATCGGCACGATCCGCAGCGGCCACACCCCGCCCCAGAACGCCAGGAACGGCGCAATCAAATAGGTCTCGGTCGTCGAGCCGTACTCGTTCCCTGCCACGATGAGGCGGAACTTTCCGCGTAGGACCTCGTAGGCCTGCAGGCCGGTGACGCCCTCGTCGGCGTTCACCGGGACCAGCGACGTGTGCATCAGCCAAATCCTGATCAGCACCCCGACCGCCACCGCCGGAAGGCACGCGAGCAGCAGCCTACGGGTCGACACCCCGGGTCGGTCGGACTCTGGGTCGGTGATCACCGGCATCCACTCGTCCTTCGGGTAATGTGCGACGGCATCAGGCTAACCGCACCGACGCGCCCCTGCCTGCAGGACCAACAGTCGAGCGCGACTCGACGAGATCGTTGAGGAGTGGCCTGGTGGCAGACCGTGCGTCAGCCCCGGCTTCACCCCCGCCCGCCGACGATGACGTTTCCGCGTACTTCCGTACCCGGCTGGCCCCGAACCCACATCGCGCAGCCATCTGGAAGCATCTGTGCGCCTACCTGCAGCGCTGGATCCCCGCAGACTCCGACGTGTTGGAACTGGGCGCCGGGTGGTGCGACTTCGCGAACACGATTCCGGCGCGGCGCGTGGTGGCGATGGACCTGGACACGACTGTGCAGCGCGCCGTCGCCGAGCACGTCGAGGCCGAGGTGGGGGACTGCACTGACCTGTCGCGCTTCGACTCCGGCTCATTCGACGTGGTGTTCGCCTCCAATCTGCTCGAACACCTGGAGCGGCCGGCGACCGAGCTGCTGCTGGCCGAGTCGGCGCGGGTACTTCGGGAGGACGGAATCCTGATTCTGCTGCAACCGAACTTTCGGCTGAACCCCGGCGGCTATTTCGACGACTACACGCATGTGTCGATCTACACCGACCGCTCGCTGGCCGACTACCTGCGTTCACAGGATTGGCGGATCATCCAGGTGCATCCGCGGTTTCTTCCCTTGACGATGAACAGCAAGGGCTCCGCCTTGACCTTCTTGGTGCCCTGGTACTTGCGGTCTCCCATCAAGCCGCTGGCCGGCCAGATGCTTCTGATCGCCACGCCGAAGTCCGACCATGTGGAACGGTAAGACGTTGTCGGTGGTGCTGCCGACCTACAACGAGAAGGACAGCATCGCCGAGACCATCAGAGCCTTCGACCAACTCGGCATCGTCGACGACATCTTGGTGGTCAACAACAACGCCGCGGAGGGGACCTCAGACGAGGTCGTCCTGACCACGGCCCGCGAGGTGCTGGAGCCACGGCAGGGCTACGGCGCAGCAATCCTTCGCGGGCTCGCCGAGGTCGACAGCGACCTGATCTGCATCTGCGAGCCCGACGGCACCTTCAATCCGAAGGACGTGACGAAGCTGCTGCCCTTCACCGAGGACTGCAGCTTGGTGCTCGGGTCGCGCACGGTGTCGAACTTCATCTGGGACGGCGCCAACATGGGCTGG
>DATDAP010000302.1:0-5755 GCA_036525335.1 Microlunatus sp.
ACGGCTCGGTGCTGGTCGGACAGCGTCGCCAGGGTCTCGATCCGGGCGGGCAGCTCCTTCGGCGCCATCACCCGGCCCGGTCGTAGGTGGACGAGCACCGGACCGCCGGCCGTCAGCAGCCGTCCCTTCCGGCCGAGGAAGAAGGAGTGTTCGGCGATCCGCAGCTCCTGCCGGACAGGGCCCAGGTCGACGCCGAGGACGTCCGGACCGAAGTCCGCCAGGACGGGTGCGGCCGAGCGCCGCCAGGTGTCCGTACGGGCAGTCAGCTCGGCGCGGGCCGCTGCCCACCGCGCGCTGCCGATTTCGGCCAGCTCGTGCCCGGTGACCGGAGCGGCGAGGAGCTCGACCAGGTCGTTCAGCTGTGACCACGTGGATGCCCGGCGCAGCAGCGCGTGCGCTGCCGGGGTGGCCTGGCCGAGCGCGGCCGTCGCGGCGGCCGCCGCGGCGTCGGCCGCCGGCAGCAGCGCGAAGACCTGCCCCGAATCGACCGGGACCTCACCGATCCCGACGAAGCCCCAGGCCCGAGCCACCTCGGGATCCAGGGCGCCGAGATCGTCGGCGGCGCCCGCCACGACCCGCCGGAGACGGTCGAGATCGAGCCCGGCCACCGACTCGGCGGTTCCCAGGTCATCGCTCAGCACGGCCGGCGGCACCGTCAGCGTCGGTCCGGTGCCGCGCGCCAGGGCGGTGGCCTGCGCGCTCCACAGGGACAGTCCGGCCCGGTTGGCCCGGTGCAGCCGCTGGGCGTAACCACGCAAGGCGGACGCCGACCCCTCGACCTCGCCCAGCGCGGCCCGGTAGCCGTCGTGATCCGGGTGGGCCCGTTGGGCCAGCGCCGTACGGATCCTGGCCCGCACCTCGAGGGGCCGCGCGTTGTGGTCGTGCAGATCCAGCGCATACGGGAGCAGACCGATCTCACCGAGGCGATGCCGGACCACGTCGAGGGCGGCGCCCTTCTCCGCCACGAACAGCACCCGGCGACCCTGGGCAAGCTGGTCCGCCAGGATGTTGGTGATCGTCTGCGACTTCCCGGTGCCGGGCGGTCCCTCGAGGACGAAGCTGTGACCGGCCCTGGCCGCGGCGATCGCCTGGGCCTGCGCACCGTCGGCCGGAATCGGCGCCGTCGCCACGACGGCGTCCAGGGCGGCCACCGACGCCGGATCCTCGACCGGGTGAGCGGAGAACTCGGCCTCGCCGGGCACCTCGCTGAGCTTCCCGTCCAGCAGCTGGCGGACCAGCGGCCGCTGCACGAACCGCTGCCAGTGCTCGTCCAGATCTCGCCAGAGCAGGAACCCGGTGAAACCGCCGATGATCAAGCGGGCTTCGCTCTCCACCCGGAAGGCCAGCCCGGAAGCCGCGATCGCCTCCCGGAACCTCCGCACGACGGCCTCGACGTCGATCCCCTCACCGTCGGTCCGCGAGGGCAGCTCGTCGAGATCCGGCGTGGTGAAGCCGAACTCGACGCGCAGCTTCTCCAGCAGGGACAGGTTGACCGTGACCGCACCTGTGGGGTCGGCGGCGAGCCGGTACGGCATCACGACCCCTTTGATGTCCACCGGCAGCAGCAACAACGGCGCGGCCAGAGTGCGATCGCCCAACTGCCAGTCGAGCCGACCGAGAACCAGCATCAACGGGTTCGCTCCGGTCTCCTCCCGGCCGGTACGGGCCCGGTAGCGCAGCCGCGCGAACGCCCGATCATGATCATCGCGGGCGTGCCCGGAGTAGATGGTGGCCTTGTTCGTCATCATGGCGCGCTGCACGTCCGCCGGCAGCGCGTACGCGTCCCGCGCGCCCTCGCTGACCACCGCACCGGTGAGGTCGTCGACCGCGCGGACCGACACCGTCCGACCGTCCTGCAGATGGTTCGCGAGCATCCCGAGGTGCTCGGGAGGCAACAGCAACGGCAGCTGCGTCATCGGCTGTCGGAGGTTGAGCAGCTTGTTCCGGAGCGTGAGGTCCAGCAAGGCGTTCTTCCACCGCTGCACCCGGGGCGGGGTCGGCTCGGTCGGCGGGGTCTGCGGGCGCGACGCCGGGTGCGCCGTCGAGCTGAGCGCGCTGCTGGGATCCGGTGCGACGGCCGCCGGCGGCTGCGTCGCCGGCACGTACTCGATCACCTCGACGACGCCGTCGGCCCGCTGCCGCCGGGCCGGCAGCGGATAGACCCGCAGCATCCGGGCCATCCCGATGTCGACCACGCCCAGCAGGTCCGCCGCTCCACCGAGGAAGTACGCGTCCCGCGGTGCCTGCCGGGCCCGCCGGACGAGATCGCGGGGCGGACGCCTCTCCCGGGTCACCAGGGTCGTCTCCAGGACCCCCATCAGCTCCAGGTCGACGGCGTTCGCCGGCACCGCGATCTGGGTGCTGGCCGCATCGGGCAGACCTCGCTCGGGCTCGCGCCAGTAGCCCAGGAAGGCGTGTCCGTACGCGATCCAGAGCACCGGGGTGATGCCGACGTGCTCGAGGGCGGAGGCCAGCAGCAGGGTGGTGTCCAGGCAGGTGCCGATCCGGTCGGTCAGCACGTCGCCGGGGTTGCGGACCTTCTGGCCGTAGCCCCAGCTGGCGGGAGGCTGGGCGTAGAAGATCTCCCGATCGTGCACGGCGGTGAAGACGGCGCCGACGATCTGGTCGATCCGTTCCGGGGTGGCGTGGCTGACCGCCAGGGAGCGGCTACCGGTCACCGTGGCCAGGATCTGGGCGGCCTCGGAGACCAGTGCTGGCAGGACCGGGTGGTTGGGCTGAACGAAGGCGGCCAGCAGCTCCAGCGACAGCACCGGGGCGGCGGAGTCGAGGGTCCACCGGCGGGCGGCCTGGACCCGGATCGGGTGCGTCGTGCCGCCGGCCGGTTCGCCGGCCACGGCGACCTCGACCAGGATCTCGGCGCCGGTCTCCTCGTCAACCCCGGACAGGTAGCCGGGATCGAGCCGCAGTGCCGGCTGGTCGACGACGAGGGGATGACCAGCCTCCACGCGCTCGACCGGGTGCTGCCAGGGGCGGCTCAGCACGGCGCCGAAGGTGTCGACCACCCGGGCGGTGATCAGCACATCGGCCAGCGACGTCGAGGACGAGACGACCAGCCGATGCAGGAACGGCAGCCCGTTGTGGGCCATCGCGTGGTTGACCACCGGCGCGGCCAGCACCTCGACGGTCAGCTCGGTCGGCACCCGGCCCACCCTAATGTCAGACGGAGACACCGCTGGGTGGCTCGCCTGCGACGTCGGGGTTAGCCTGAGCCGGTGCGGCCGACCCTCCCTCATCCGCGACGCGTCGACCCTGCGATCCACCCGCGACGCGTGGCGATGGTCAGCCTGCACACCTCGCCGCTGGCCACGCCGGGCGTCGGCGATGCCGGCGGTCTGAACGTCTACGTCGCCGAGCTGGCCAAGAGGCTCGGCGAGCGCGGTCTCGGGGTGGACGTCTTCACCCGGCGCGGAGATCGCGACGTACCCGACGTCGTGCACATCAACGAGTACGCGCGGGTGATCCAGCTGACCGCTGGACCGGTGGCAGACGTCGCCAAAGAGGATCTACCGGGCTATCTCGACGACTTCGCGGCGGCCCTGGAGCCGCACGTCAAGGATCATCAGGTGCTGCACTCCCACTACTGGCTGTCCGGGATGGTCGCCCGGACGCTGCGCGCACGGTACCGGATCCCGATGGTGCACACCATGCACACGATGGCCCGGGTGAAGAACGAGCTGCGCGGCGACGGGCACGCGGTCGAGCCCGACGTACGGGAGCGCGGCGAAGCGGAGATCGTGGCCGCGGCCGACATCCTGACCGCGAACACCAGCGCCGAGTCCGACGAGCTCCAGCGCCACTACGGCGCCCGACCGGAGCAGATCGCGGTGGTGCCCCCTGGGGTCGATCTGCACACCTTCCATCCGTGCGACCAGCCCAAGTCCCGCGCCCAGCTCGGGGTGGCGCAGGACGCGGAGGTGATCTTGTTCGTGGGCCGGATCCAGCCGCTCAAGGCCCCCGACGTGCTGATCAGGGCCGCCGCTCAGCTGGTGGCGGCACGTCCCGAGCGCCGGCAGCGGTTGCGGTTGATCATCATCGGGAGTCCCAGCGGACCGGAGGCGGCGTGGGCCAAGACCCTGCCGGGCATGGCGAAGCACCTCGGGATCGCTGACGTGGTGGAGTTCCGGCCCCACTCGCCCCGCGCGGAGCTGTTCCGCTGGTACTGCGTCTCCGACGTCGTCGGGGTGCCGTCGCACAACGAGTCGTTCGGCCTCGTCGCCTTGGAGGCTCAGGCCTGCGGTCGGCCGGTGGTGGCCACCGACGTCGGGGGCCTGCGCCACGCGGTCGACGACGGCGCCACCGGTCTGTTGGTCCCTGGTCACGACCCGGACGATTGGGCAGAGGCCCTCGGTTCGATCCTGGACGACCCGGAGGGGTCCCAGTGGCTCGGGGCGACCGCAGCGGTGCACGCAGCCACTTTCAGCTGGTCCAACACGGCTGCCTCCACCCTGCGGGCGTACGCCGCGGCCCACCGGGCGTACGCACGGAACCGACCCGGCTGAGCACCGGCCCGACGACTCAGGTGGACGCGTCGGCGGCCGTGAGTGGCTGCGCGATGTCCTCCAGCGACTTGTTCTCCGCATCGACGCCCAGGAACGCGGCGACGATCCCGCCGATGATCATCAGGGCGGCCCCGATGAAGTAGCCGGGGGCGATGCCCGTGATGTTTCCGGACTCGGCGGCGTTGCCGATCAGGGTGCCGAACAGCAGCGGTCCGGTGATGCCACCGACGGCGGTCCCGATCGCGTAGAAGAAGGCGATGCACAGCGCCCGGGTTTCCATCGGGAAGATCTCACTGGCAGTCAGGTAGGCGGAGCTGGCCCCGGCGGAGGCGAAGAAGAAGACGATGGAGCCGGCCAGCGTGAGCAACCCCGCCGACAAGCCACCGAGCATCAGCCCGGTGATCGCGAGCAGGCTCCCGGAGATCAGATAGGTCCCGGCGATCATCTTGCGACGGCCGAGCGTGTCGAACAGCCGACTCAGCAGGAGTGCGCCGAAGAAGTTGCTGATCGCGAAGATCGCGATGTAGCCGCCGGTCCGCTCCACCCCGAGGAACGTGGTGAGCGTGTCGCCGTAGGTGAAGAAGAACGCGTTGTAGAGGAAGGCCTGACCGACGAAGAGCGAGAAGCACAGCACCGTCCGCCGCGGGTAGAGGGTGAACACCGTCCGGGCGATCTCACCCATGCCGATGGTGCGTCGCTGCCGGATCGTGATGGTGTCCAGCACCGGATCGAGCTCGACGTGGTCCTCCTCGGCCACGCGCCGCTCGATGCCGGCCACGATCTTCTCGGCCTCCTCGTCGCGACCGTGGATGAACAGCCAGCGTGGGCTCTCCGGCACGTGCCGACGGACGACCAGGATCATGATCGCGAAGATCCCCCCGAGGCCGAAGGCGAGCCGCCAGCCGATCTCCGGGTTCACCAGCGTGGGGTCCAGCAGCGGCAGGGTGAGCAATGCACCGCCCGCAGCGCCGAGCCAGTACGAGCCGTTGATCACGACGTCGATCCGACCGCGATACAGCTTGGGGATGAGCTCGTCGATCGCGGAGTTGATCGCCGCGTACTCGCCGCCGATGCCCGAGCCGGTGAAGAAGCGGCAGACCAGGTACCAGGTGGGGTTCATCGAGAAGGCGGTCAGCACCGTGGCCACGGTGTAGAGACCGAGCGTGATCAAGAACAGCTTCTTGCGGCCGAACCGGTCGGTGAGCTGACCGAAGAACAGCGCCCCGACACAGGCC
>DATDAP010000303.1:0-9620 GCA_036525335.1 Microlunatus sp.
CTGCACCGTGCTCAGCAGCTCGGGTTCGAGCAGCAGCGCGGTCAGGTTGAGCCGTTCGATGGCGTCGCGCTGCATGACCTGCACGACGCTGGTCGGGAAGTAGGTCCGGATGTCGCCCAGCCAGCGGGCGACCTGGGGCGCGGACGCGCCGAGCCCGGCCATCCGGTCGTCGGTGCCCGGCCCCGGCCGTCGCCGCGGCTGCTCCTCGTACAGCGCGGCCAGGGTCGCGTCCATCTCCGACTCGTCCTCACCGAGTTCGACCCCGAGACCGGCGGCGGCCGGCTCCCCCAGCAGCAGCCGCCAACGGGTCAGCCGCTCGTCCCCGTCGGAAGCGCCGTCGGGTGGGTCATCGGGCGGCCTCATCGGTCACCTCCCAGGATCCGGTCCACGACGGCCAGGGCGTGGCCGGCGAGCACGAGGTCGTACGACGACGCTTCCGGGCCGGTCGGCCGACCGCTGCGGGCGGCGGCCAGCCGTTCGCCGATCAGTCGGCGCTCGGGCGGGCTGAACGTGCTGAACGTGCGCCGGACCAGCGGCAGCACGTCGGTGAACTCGGTGTCGGTGAGTTCGGCCACCCAGGCGTCGACCAACCCCCGGAGCTCGACGTCGTGGATCAGCAGCAGCGCCCCGTCGGCGAAGAATCCGTCCACCCAGGCCGCCTTGTCGGAGGCGGCGGCCCCGTAGGAGAGGGCTCGGTGCACGCGCTGCGGGCCGTCGGCGATCCGACCCGCGTCAAAAAGCACCCGGACCGCCCGGCCGGCGATCTCGGTCGGCACGTCGGAGCGTCCGAGCAGTCCGGTCAGGGTGGCGAACCAGTCCTCGCGCCGGTCGGTCGGGCTGCGCTCGTCGACGTCGTCCCGGTCTGCGCTGAGCAGCCCGATCGCGTGGTGCACGCGGTCCATCCGCTGCCGCATCTCCCGCGCGGACTCGACGTCCAGACCGGTGACCGCCGGGGGCAGTCCGGCACAGATGCGCACCACCAGGGTGTCGGCCACCACCGCCAGGGCGGAGGTGTCGGTGCCCCGGACGTCGCCGTACCGATGCGCCCGGGCCAGCGCCGGCAACGCCTCCATCAGGTGCAGGACGTCCGCGTCCAGGGCGGCTCGCTGGGCCAGGGTGGTCAGCAGCCGGTCGAGTCCCTCGGGCAGCTCGGCGAGCAACGCCCGCTCGACGGCTGCGGTGAGCTCGACCAGGCTGCCGCTGCCGATGGTCTCGGCCAGCTTCACGGTGGCCGCTGTGAGCACGGTGGTCCCCCACACGGCAGCCTCGATCACCGCCAGCGCGAGCTCCGGCCGCCAGGACGCCTGCCAGGTCTCGCGAAAGGTGCCCCGACCCGCGATCTCGCTCTCGGCGGGCCGGGCCCAGCCCAGGTCGAGCACCCGGAGCCGGTGGAAGAGGACGGACCGCTGCTGGTCGAGCGGCTTGCGCAGATCCAGGTCGTGCAGCTTGACCCCGGCCTCCCGCTTGAGCCGGAGACGCCGACAGGTCGCGACCAGATCCGCCTCCAGCGGCACCGTCGGCACCCCGGGATCGACGTGCCCCGTCGCCTGCCCGACCACGAGCTCGTCGGTGACGAAGCGCAGGGCGGTCTCGTCGCCGTCGCAGAGCACGGCCAGGGTGGCGTCGTTGACCTCGGTCAGTCCCGCCAGCGGGCGGTCCCGCAGCCCGGCCAGTGTCTCCGACAGGCGCACCGCCTCGATCACCGCGGCGCTTGACACCGGCAGGTCGCGGGTCCGCAGCGCCCCGGCCACCGCCGCCAGCCAGCGCGCGATGGGCAGGTCCGGCGCGCTCCACAGGTGGTGGTACCACCCGGGGGAGGCGATGCCCGCGCCGTACCCGCTGGCCGCGGACAACCGCTGGTGAGTCCAGGGCACCCAGGTGGTGGTGATCTTGGTCTTGGGCAGTCCGCGCAGGGTGGCCGCGTCGGCCGACGCCGGAGGCAGTGGCCAGGTGAGGACCGGCGCGTGCCAGGCACCGCAGACCACCGCGATCCGGCGCCGACCGCTCTTCACGGCGGCCCGGATGGTCTTACGCATGTACGCCTCGCGGCGGGCCTCGGTGAGCGCCTCGACGGGATCGGTCTCGGGCAACGCGATCCGCAGCTCGGCCATCGCCTCCAGCAGCGCCGGGAACGGTGGCGCAGAGTCACGCCGGGACTCCACCACGTCGTCCCACCAGCGCTCGGGGTCGTCGTAGCCGGCCGCGGCGGCCAGCGCACCGAGGGGATCGCGGCGGACCACCCGCCGCGGTTGCCTGGCATGGGGGGTCAGCTCGGGATCGCTCCCGTCGGGGCCGAGCAGCTCCGGACCGAACAGATCGGGACCGAGCAGATCGGGACTGGGGAGCTCCACGGCGTCCGGCGCGAGCGTGTGCGCCGCGGGCAGGTCGCAGAACCCTACCGGTACGTCATGGGCCAGCGACCAGGTCAGCGCCTGCCACTCCGGGGAGAAGCTGGCGAACGGCCAGAACGCCGCGCGGCGCGGCTCCAGCGGCGCGTACGCCAGGATCGCCACCGGCGGCCGCATGGCCGGCGAGGCCGCCCAGCCGACCAGAGGGTCAGCGTCGGCCGGACCCTCGATGAGCACCTGGTCCGGGCCGAACTCGCTCAGCGCCGTCAGCAGCGACCGGGCCGAGCCGGGTCCGTGGTGACGGATGCCGAGCACGGCCACCTCGACCTCGGAGGCAACCGTCCCGGACCTGGTGGAGCTGGACATCGCGGCTCAGGACACCTCGCGGCAGGCGCTGTAGAACTCGGCCCAGCCGGGACGGTTGCGCGCGACGACCTCCAGGTACTCGATCCAGGCCACCGAGTCGCTGACCGGGTCCTTCACCACGGCCCCGACCAGACCGGCGGCCACGTCGGCCGCCACCAGGGTGCCGGAGCCGAAGTGCGTGGCCAGGGCCAGCCCGCTGGTGATCACCGAGATCGCCTCGGCCGCCGAGAGGGTGGCCGACGGGGACTTGACGGCCGTTCGGCCATCCGCGGTCACACCGGACCGGAGCTCGCGGAAGACCGTCACCACCCGCCGGATCTCCGCCTCGGCGGTCGGCATCTCGGGCAGTTCCAAGGACCCGGCCAGCTCGGCGACACGGGTGCTGACGATGCGGATCTCGTCCTCGATGTCGGCCGGCAGCGGCAACACCACGGTGTTGAACCGGCGCCGCAGTGCCGACGACAGGTCGTTCACCCCGCGGTCGCGGTCGTTGGCGGTGGCGATCACGTTGAAGCCCTTGACCGCCTGGACCTCGCGGCCGAGCTCGGGGACCGGCAGCGTCTTCTCCGACAGCACCGTGATGAGCGCGTCCTGGACGTCGCTGGGGATCCGGGTCAGCTCCTCGATCCGGGCCAGCCCGCCGGTCTCCATCGCCGTCATCACCGGCGACGGCACCAGCGCTCCCGGGGTGGGACCCTCGGCGAGCAGCTTGGCGTAGTTCCAGCCGTAACGGATCGCCTCCTCGGGAGTGCCCGAGGTGCCTTGGATGAGCAGCGTGGAGCGTCCGGAGACGGCCGCGGCCAGGTGCTCCGACACCCAGGACTTGGCGGTGCCGGGCACGCCGAGCAGCAGCAGCGCCCGGTCGGTGGCCAGGGTGGCCACGGCGACCTCCATCAACCGGCGGGACCCGATGTACTTCGGTGAGATCTCGGTGCCGTCGCGCAGCCTGCCGCCCATCAGGTAAGTCACCACCGCCCACGGCGACAGCCGCCAGCGCGGCGGGCGGGGTCGGTCGTCGTCCACGGCCAAGGCGGCGAGCTCGCTGGCGTACGCCTCCTCGGCGTGCGGTCGGAGTCGATCGGGCGCGCCCAGCGCCCCCGGGGTGAGGGTGACGTCAGACATTCGGGATCTCCGCCCTGGTGAAGCCGGTGGTGCCGTCGGTGAACGCGTGCTGGATGGCGGCGCGAGCGTACGCCGCGAACTCCAGGGCCACGAAGCGGTCTCGGATCGTCCGGCGACGGGCCGGGGAGGCGTCGGGTGCGAGCACGTAGAACTCCCCCGCCCGCGCGATGCTCGGATAGAACTCGGTCGGCAGGGCAACGCCCAACCGCGTGGCGTACGAGCGGGCGGGGGGCACCTGACCGTCACCGCCGAGCACCGCGTACGCCGCCGAGACCACGTCGGCACCCCAGGGCTGCGGATGGCCCAGGAGTCGTTCGGGGTCGGCCAACACGTCCTCGGCGGTCAGCGGTGCCGCCGGTGGAGGATCCGCCGGTCGGGGTAGCGCGCCCGTCGGTTCGGCATCCGCGGCGAGCTTTCGCCACTCGGGGTTCTGCCGGAGGAACCAGCGACCGCGAGGACCGAGCGACGCGCCCAGAGCGACGCGGTCGTAGCCGGTGGAGCGAGCCGCGACACGGGCCAGCATGGTCCAGTGGATCGGCGACAGCACGCAGTCGCGGGAGGCGCAGACCCCGAGCCAGCAGGAGATCAGGGCCGGATCGGGCGTCCGGAGAAGCTGCTCGAGCAGCCGATCGGCCGGCTCCGGAGCCTCCGCCCGCTCCTGGGACGGTGCACCGTCGGTCGGGTCCTCCGGTGCGAAGGACCCGGCGGCCGCGGGTGCGGCCAGCCGGTCGAGCACGCGGTGCCTCGCGGCCTGCCGCAGCACCTCACTCGGCGGATCGGCGCCCTCCACCGGGCGGCGGTCCGTGCCGAGCAGGGCTGTCGTCACCAGCTCGGCCCACTGGGCCGGGGTGCTCATCCCGACAACACCGTGGAGTAGCGGCGGCCGAGCGCGTCGGGGAGCACGGCCAGGGGCAGCAGCCGGCGGCCGTCGTACTCCCCCATCACCTGGAGCGGCTCGCCGCCGGCCTGGGCGACCAGAGGCCAGGGGTCGCCCTCCCCCTCGACCAGCGGCACCGAACGTCCCGACGCATCGCGCAGTCGCCACGGGTCACCAGTGTGCGCCGGGGGCACCGGCACCCCGGACACCACCACCGGCAGCCGAGACGCCCACGGGTCCGCGGCCAGCAGATCGGCGAGCTGCGCGCCGATCGCGGCCAGGTCGTCGCCACCCCACAGCCGGGTCAGGGCAACGGTGTCCGGAGCCACGTCGGACTCCGGCGGCAGGTCCGGATCCGGCAGCGGGGGCTCGATCAGGGCCCGGTACTGACCCGACCCGGGGTAGAACTGCGCCGCGCAGGCGTACGCACGACCCGGCCGGATCGTCAGGTCGAGATCGCGACCGGGTGGGACCACGGTGAGCCACATCGCCCAGCGACCCGTGTCGAGTCCGCGCAGCCAGACGCGTCGGGTGGTCAGCTGGTACTCCACCGTGTCAATGGCCGCGATCGCCCACCAGCGATCGAGCACCGCCGGCCGGCCTCGCACCTTTTCCTTGCTCACCGGATAGCCGACCCGGGAACGTACGGTCGCGGCCAGTTCCTCGGGCAGCTCGTCCAGCTGGCGGTGGGCCTCGGCCAGCAGGTGCAGACCACCGAGGGCGTGCAGGGCCCGGCCCGGCCAGTCGGCCGACACGAGGTCGGCGGGCAGCGCGCGCAGGGTGGCCGCCACGCCCGGGGCCTGGGCGTCGACCATCCGGGCGGCGATGGCGTCGAAGTGGGCGCAGCCCGCCCGCGGCAGCCCAGCCAGTCCCGTACGCACTTGGTCCCCCAGCCACAGCTGAAGCTCGACCAGACCGATGGCGACCTTGTCGCGCCTGGCCTCGGCCCGCCGGGCGGCGGCCTCCGGATCGACGGGTCCGTCGCTCGACCCCGAGGACCCGGTCTCGGCCGGCCCGGCCGACGCGAAAGGTCGGCGAACCACGATCCGGGCGACCCAGTCCGGCTCCTCGGTGACGGCGATCTGACCGTCGGCGGCGAGATCGGCCAGACCCACGGCGTGCTTGCAGGGCCGGTTCCGGCTCGGGCAGCTGCACGAGGTGGTGCTCGGTCGGTCGGCCGCCACCACGGTGTCGTACGGTGTCGCCGCGCTGCCCTGGCACCGCCCCCAGGCGGCCCGCTCGGAGCGGCCGAGGCTCACCCAGCGGAGACCGCGGACCAGCCGCGTCGCGTCACCCACCGCCCCCGTCACCATGCGGACAATCTAGACAGCACGTCCGACGTTCCCGGTCGGTGAGGGGACGAACGCTCCGTACGATCCGCGCGGACCGCTGCCGACGCCGCGACGTGGCGAGCCGATACGCATGGACGGCGTCCGCGATGACATCGGCAACCATCCGTGGGTGCGCGGCCGGGCCGAACCTCGGCCGCCGAACCACATTTGGTAAGGTTAGGGATACCTAACTCAAGGAGGTTCTCATGTCCGCTGGATTCGTGCTCGGTCCGCCCGCTGACGTCACCAGCGACGATTCTCTGACGCGTCGTCAGCTCATCGCCGCCGGCACCTCGCTGACCGCCCTGTGGGCCGCGGGCTGCAGCGCATCGGAGGCTCCGCCGGACCCGGCCGCCACCCGGACGGTCACCGATCTCGCCGGTCGCAGCGTGACCATCCCCGTGAACCCGCAACGCATCGTGTCGTTGGACCCCAACCGGATCACCGCCGACCTCGTTGCCTTGGGCTTCGCACCCATCGGGGCGACCACCAACCCGACCAACCCCGACGGTGGCTTCGCGCCCACGCTGGGCGCCGCGGCGGACGGCATGGAGTCCCTGGGCGCCACCGGGGAAGCGAACCTCGAACAGGTCGCCGCCCGGCAACCCGACCTGATCTTCCATGCCACCGCCTACCAGGCGATTCCCGTCGAGACCCTGGCCGCGATCGCACCCGTGATCACCTACGAGTACCCCCCGACCGGCCTGCTCGCTCCCTTGACCTGGCTCGGGGAGCTGCTCGGGGTCGAAGACCGAGCCACCGCGTTGAAGACCGACCTCACGACCACGATCGATCAGCAGAAAGCTGCCATCGGGTTGACCGGACGCCGCGTCTCGCTGGTGAACCTCGGCAACTACGAAGCCACCACGACCCTCAGCCTCGGTGGGAGCGGCACCAACATCGGCGAGCTGGCCGAGCTGCTCGGCGCTGTTGTGGTGCCCGAGGACGTCGCCGGCAAGTCGCTCAAGGGTGAGTTCGTCGACGTCGCCCTCGAGCTCGCGCCGTCAACGCTGAGCGACACCGAGTGGATCATCGCTTCCTACTACGGCGGGAACGAGGACAACGAGCAGCGCTACCGCGCCGCGACCGCCCACCCGGTCTGGCGGTCCGTCCCCGCCGTCAAAGCCGGCCGCGTCGCCTACCTCAACGTCCAAGAATCGTACGGAACCACCGGCATCGACGGCATCCGCGCAGCCCTGGAGGACCTCGCCAGCCAAACCGCATCCCGCT
The DNA here is from genome assembly GCA_036525335.1 of Microlunatus sp. GTDB lineage: Bacteria > Actinomycetota > Actinomycetes > Propionibacteriales > Propionibacteriaceae > Microlunatus. The sequence continues at coordinate 7,275 of DATDAP010000303.1, forward strand.
AGCACTCTCTTTGCGCGAGCCCTCTCCCTCAGCTCGCACGCTGCGCACGGAAGAAGTCCCGAACCGCGCCGACGAGCTCCTCGGGAACCTCCATCGCGGCGAAGTGGCCCCCGCGAGGGTGTTCGGTCCACGACACGATGGCTGTGTTGTCACGCTCGGCGAACGGCCGCATCGACCGGAAGTCGTCGGCGAACACCGCGACCCCGATCGGCCCGTGGTTGACGCGTGCCTCGACGTTCTTCTCCGTGTAGTGGAGGCGGGTGGCCCCGGCGGCCGTGTTGGTGAGCCACTGCAGGCTGACCTGGGTGAGCACCTGCTCCGGGGCCAGCAGGGACGTCTGGTTGCCGAAGTTCTCGAACAGCTCGTGGTAGGCCAGCATCCCGACCGGAGAGTCGCTCAGGGCCGCCGCGATGGTCAGCGGCCGCTTCGCGTTGAGATCGGCGTAGCCGTTGACCGACTGGAACCAGCCGGCGAACTCCAGCGCCGCGTAGTCGTCGGCACTCATCCGCTCGAACTCGGTCGGGTCCCCCGACGGGAACGAGAACAGCTGTAGGACGTGCGCCCCGAGGAAACCGGCTGGCGCGAGCATGGCCAGCTCGCGGGACACCATCGCCCCGCCGTCGGAGCCGTGCGCCCCGTACGCGTCGTAGCCGAGGCGGCGCATCAAGGTGTCGAAGGCCCGGGCGGAGCGCCCCATGGTCCAGTTCCCATCGGCCAGTGGGGTGCTGAAGCCCATGCCGGGAAGGCTCGGGATGACCAGGTGGAACGCGTCGGCGGCGGACCCGCCGTGCGCCTCGGGGTCGATGAGCAGGTCGATCACGTCGAGGAAGTCGACGAACGATCCCGGGTAGGTGTGGACGAGCAGCAACGGGGTTGCCTCGGCATGCCGCGAGCGGACGTGCAGGAAGTGGACGGTCTGGCCGTCGATCTCGGTCCGGAACCCCGGGTACGCGTTCATCCGGGCCTCCTGGGCGCGCCAGTCGAAGCTCGTCCGCCAGGTCTCGACCATGGTCTGCAGGTACGAGATGGGCGCGCCCTGGGCCCAGCCGTCGGTGGGTAGCTGGTCGGCGTAGCGGGTGCGGGCCAGGCGGTCCATCAGGTCGTCGAGGTCGGCTTGGGCGATGTCGACCCGAAAGGGCGTGATCGCGGTGGACTCGGATGCCTTCGGTGAAGAGGTCATGCCGCTACGCTACGAACGAATCAGGTACGTATCGTTCCTGATTCTGCACGAGTTCCGAGCAATCTGACTCCGCGGTGGATATATCCACCGCGGAGTTCACCCGATGCTTCCGAGGAGCCGCGATGTCGACCTCCGCCCGGCTGCTGGCCCTGCTCGGTCTGCTGCAGTCGCGACCCAGCTGGAGCGGCCCCGAGCTGGCCGCGCGACTCGGGGTGACCGAGCGGACCATCCGCAACGACATCGAGCGGCTGCGGGCGCTGGACTACCCGGTGCACGCCGACCTCGGCCGCGCCGGCGGCTACCGGCTGGGCGACTCCGGTCGGCTGCCCCCGCTGCTTTTGTCCGACAGCGAGGCGGTGGCCGTCGCCGTCGGGTTGACCGCCGCGGGAGCGAGTGAGGCCCTGGCCGAGCCCACCCGGACCGCGATCGCCAAGCTGGAGCGTGTGCTGCCCGCCCGGCTACGGACCCGGGCGCAGTCGCTGCGCGAGAGCACCGACGTCGGTCCGGCCAACACCGGCACGAACGTGGCCGAACCCCCGGTCGATCCGGAGCTGCTGGCCGAGCTCGCCCTCGCCGTCCGCCGCCGGGAGGGCCTGCGGTTCTGGTACCGCGACGACGAGGGGTTAGAGGCCGACCCGTACCGGCTGGTCAGCTGGCAGCAGCGCTGGTATCTGGTGGCCCGGCGCCGACCGCGGGGCAGCTGGCAGGCGTTCCGGGTGGACTGGGTTCGGCTCAGGGTGCCGGGGGCGGGACGCTTCACCGTGGATCCGCTGCCGGGCGGGGACTACGCGTCGTTCGTGCTCCGCGACGTGGCCTCGACCGGCTGGACCGTGCACGCCCGGATCCTGGTCGACGCCCCGGCCGCTGAGGTGCTGCGACGGATCAACGCCACCGTCGGGGTGGTGGAGACCATCGACGACGAACACTGCGTGCTGGTCACCGGCGGGGACAGTCTGGAGATCGTGGCCGTCTGGATCGGCATGCTCGGTCTGGAATTCCACGTCGATCGACCGCCGGAGCTGGTCGAGCACGTCCGGCAGCTGGCCGAGCGCTACCGAGGTGCGCTGCCAGCTGCCGAGCCGTGAGCGTCGTTACGAGTCGCCGCCCGCGTTGCCGGTGGTGCCGGCGTTCACGTCGAGCAGCTGGTACTTCTCCGCCGCCTCCTT
>DATDAP010000304.1:0-7607 GCA_036525335.1 Microlunatus sp.
GCGTCCGAGCTCGGCTACGTGACTGTCAACGCCAACCCCACGTACGGCGACTTCGCCCGCTTCCAGCCGGGGGCCGGCTGCTCGATGGGCTTCGACGACCTGAAGACGATCGAGGCCAAGAAGTTCCTCGCGGCGGTCGCCGGCATCGCGTACGACAACTCCACCATCGCCGACGCCGTGGCCTCCGCGGCCTTCGTCACCGCCGCCGAGGACTCGGCCGCCTCGGGTCAGTGGGTCGCGGTGCCCGCGATCCCGGGCACCACGGCGGCGGGGCTGGCCGGCGCGGCACCGGTCGGCTGATAGGTCCGCTGGACCTTCCAGCGCCTGGCCAGCAGGGACAGCGCCAGGGTGACGATCAGCAGCACCGCCATCGGCACCAGCATGAACGCGCCGCCGGTGCCGGCGCTGCGGTCGATGTTGATCTCCTGGCCGGCCAGGATGACGATGCCGAACGCCATCATGTTGTTGACCGCGTGCACGACGCAGCCCGCCTCCAGTCCGCCCGTACGCCAGGCCAGCAGCGACATCGCGGCGCCGAAGAGGAAGTAGTAGACGTTCAGCCAGGGGTCGCCGGCTCCGTGGGCAACCATGAAGACCAGCGACGGCACGATGGTGGCGATGATCAGCCCAGGCGCCGGCGAGGCCACCCAGCTGCCAGCGGATCGCATGATCAACCCGCGGGCCCCGTACTCCTCACCGGCCGCCTGCAGCGGAGTGGTGACCAGCATGATGATCAGCAGCGCGACGCTCTCGCCGGTGAAGCTCCCGGGCCCGGTGACACCCGAGGCCTGCGGGAACGCGACCGCGGAGAGGCCCATGTAGACCAGCCAGAGCGGCACCACGATCGCGGCGCTGCGGCCCAGCAGCCGCCAACGGACCACACCCGCGACCGAGTGCAGCCAGCGCACCGGCTGCCCCCAGATGCACCACTGCAGGAGCATGGCCAGCGGGATGCACAGGGCGTTGCCGATGTTGGTGGCCAGGAAGAGAGCGGGGGTGAACTCCACCTTTCCGGAGCTGTACGCCTCCCAGGTGGATCGACCGGTGATGACGTCGAAGGCGATCGCCGCGACGCCGAGAGCGGTGTTGAGGATCAGGTACCCGATCACGAAGCCGACGATCGCCACCACACCCTTCCACCAGGCGTTCCGGGGCGTCCGCAGGGACCGGTGGTACTCGGTGCCGGGCGGGGGCAGCGGATCCTTCCGCAGCGGCGGCCCGAGCGGTCCGTGACCCGGCACCGCACCGGGCGGCATGGCGGGCGGGAGTGGCTGTGCGTACCGATGGGGCTGCCAGCCCGCGGGTGGGGCCGGCTGAGCGGCGGGGTGGAGCGGGGGCGGTGCGTAGGGATCGAAGGGCTGGGCACCGTACGGCCCGGGCTCGGGGAATGCGTCCGGCCCGGCCGGAGTTGGGCCGAAGGTCGGCGGGTTCGGCGGCGGGCCAGGGTTCTGGTCGGCCGAGGAAAAGGGGTGCTGTTCGGTCATGTCTCTGCCATCGTGTGGGGTGCGACTTCTCCGGACGGATCCACCCCGAGCCGCCGACGGGCCGGCCCTGGGAAGGCGATCCACGTTACCCGGGGCGATGAGATCGACCACGCCGGGCAGTCACAGGTGACGAGCCCGACCGACCTCGCACCGGTCAGACGGACGCAACACCGACACACAGGAGCACCGACATGATGACGACCGACGTCGCGGACGCCCAGCTGCGCAGCCGTGACCGCAAGGTCATCGCCACGCTGTTGGTGGCGACCTTCGTGGTCATCCTCAACGAGACGATCATGGGCGTGGCCCTGCCGGTGCTGATGGTCGATCTGGACCTGACCGCCGGCACGGTCCAGTGGCTGACCACCGCCTTCATGCTGACCATGGCGATCGTCATCCCGACCACCGGCTTCCTGTTGCAGCGGTTCTCCACCCGCACGGTGTACGGCGCCGCGCTCGGACTGTTCAGCGCCGGCACCCTGCTGGCCGGGCTCGCGCCGGGCTTCTGGGTGTTGCTGCTCGGTCGGATCATCCAGGCATCGGGTACGGCGATCATGCTGCCGCTGCTGATGACCACGATCCTGACGCTGGTGCCGATCCAGCGACGCGGGGTCGTGATGGGCAACGTGAGCATCGTCATCGCGGTGGCGCCGGCGATCGGGCCGACCCTGTCCGGTCTCATCCTCCAGTTCCTGCCATGGAGGTTCCTGTTCCTGCTGGTGCTGCCGATCTCCCTGGCGGCCCTGGTCTACGGCCTGCGCACCCTGGTGAACGTGAACGCCGACGGCGACCAGCCCCTCGACATCCCGTCGGTGCTCCTCTCGGTGCCGGGCTTCGGCGGCATCGTCTTCGGGCTGAGCCGTCTCGGGGAGTCCAGCGGTTCGACCGCCTGGGTCGCGCCCCTCTCGCTTGTCGTCGGAGTGGTGTGCCTGCTGCTGTTCGGGTTCCGGCAGCGCGCCCTCGTCGCCGGCAAAGGTCCGCTGCTCGATCTGCGCGCCTTCGACTTCACGATGTTCCGTCGGGGTGTGGCGCTGCTCTGCATCGCAGCCGTCGCGCTGTTCGGGGCGATCATCCTGCTGCCCATCTACTTCCAGAACGTCCGTGGCCTCAACACCCTCCAGACCGGCCTGCTGCTGCTGCCCGGTGGTCTGCTGATGGGTCTGCTGGGGCCGGTGGTGGGTCGGCTGTTCGACAAGTACGGTCCGCGCTGGCTGTCCACAGCCGGGGCGTCGCTCCTGGTGCTGACCATGCTGGCGCTGACCCAGGTAGGGCCGACGACGCCGATCCCGCTGCTGCTGGGCGTCCACCTGCTGCTGTCGACGGGACTGGCCTTCCTGTTCACGCCCGCGTTCACCACGGCGCTGAACCCGCTGCCGCCGCGTCTCTACTCGCACGGCAGCGCGATCCTGTCGACCCTGCAGCAGGTCTCCGGTGCGGCGGGAGTCGCGCTGCTCGTCACCATCTTGACCCTGCGCGCGCAGGGAGCGGCCGCGGCCGGCGCGGACGCGATCGCCGCCGAGGTGGCCGGTCTGCACCTCGCCTTCCTCGTTGCGGCCGGCATCGGTGTGGTGGCCGTCGGTTTGGCCCTGACCTTGCGCAAGACCGAGGGCGACGCCCCGGGCCACGGTCCCGGTCCGGTGTCGGCGGACGACGAGGTCGCAGTAGCCGACGCGGATCTGCGCTGACCGGGGCCAGCGAGCTCCGCTGGACCGGCGAGTCCGGGGCACCAGGCGGTCGCGTACGTGTTGCAGCACCTGCGGTCCGGGTGCATCCCGCGTTCGCGCACCTCGTCTGCGTGCGCGCCCCCTTCTGCGGCTCGTGCACCGGCTATGCAGGGGTGCGCAACGCAAAGGATGCAGCTGCGTTCCGGACCCGATCCTGGTCAGGTGGCGACCGGTCGGTGGTCCTGACCACGGACTGCCGGCTGCGGTCTGCCCGCCGTCCAGCGCGTGCCGTCCAGCGCCCCCCGACAGCGCCCGCCGGCCGGTGTCAGAGGCCCCTGTCAGCATGACCGACATGGACCAGTACCGACCCGGTGATGCAGCCCTCCTCTCCCTCAGCGACCCCATCCGCGACTCCGGCAGTGGTGACGACGGCCGACCCGATGACGAGGCGGTGCTGCTCGATGTGGCGGCCAACTTCGCGTCCGAGCACGGGGTGCCGGGGACGGACGGGCGCCCAGAGGACCGGGAGCGGTCGTTGCGCCGCGCCGCCCGGCAGTGGCCGCTGCTCGAGGACCCGCAACCGGGCGAGACCACCTCGGAGGACGAGGTGGTCGAGCTCCTGCGCGACGCCGTCGACGCCCGCGACCGGTTCCCGGGGCTGTGGGCGGCGGCGACCGAGCGCGGGGCGGTGGGCGGACGGGACCTGCGGCAGCTGGTGCGGCAGCACCGCGACAAGGCTCTGACCGAGACGCTTCGGATCGACGCCGATCAGGTCGTCGTCCTGCGGTCCGAGCCCGATCTCTGGCACGCCGTGTTCCGGGCCAGTCGCTTCCTCGGGCGGTTGCATTCCCACGGACTGACCGACGACCAGATCCTCGCCTTGATCGACACCCACGTCCAGGACCCGGCCAGCGACCTCCGGGCCGGCTGAGCCGGCCGGTCGTGTCCGCTGGTGCGTGAGTCGATCCCCGGACGAGGGCGTCGGAGGTCAGGGGCTAGCGTTTCGCTCGTGACAGACGGAAAGCAGAGCGGGTCCGAGGTCGGCGCGAACGGGCGACGGGTCGCCATCGTGACCGGAGGGGGCTCGGGGATCGGCGCCGCGTCGGCGGTCGCTCTGGCGCGCGACGGCTGGACGGTGGTGGTCGCGGGTCGACGGGTGGAGCCGTTGACAGCCCTGGTGGCCGAGCACGCGGAGCTCGGCATGGACTGCGGCGTTGCCGACGTCACCGACCCCACCTCGGTCCACAACCTGTTCGCTCGTGCCGTGAACAAGTACGGGCGGGTCGATCTGCTGTTCAACAACGCGGGCCGCGGTGCCTGGGCGACGGAGATCGACGAGCTCGACATCAAGGAGTGGAAGGCGGTTGTCGACGTCAACCTGACCGGAGCGTTCCTGTGCACCAAGGAGGCGTTCCGGGTGATGCGCCGCCAGGACCCGCAGGGTGGTCGGATCATCAACAACGGGTCCATCTCCGCGCACGTGCCGCGACCGCTGTCGGTGGCATACACGGCGACCAAGCACGCCGTCACCGGTCTCACCAAGTCGACCTCCCTGGACGGTCGCCGATACGGGATCTCGTGCGGTCAGATCGACATCGGCAACGCCGCCACCGACCTGACCAAGGACATGGCGGCCGGCATCCTCCAGGCCGACTTCTCCACCGGGGTCGAGCCGCGGATGGACGTGGACGACGTGGCCCGGGCCGTCGTCTACATGGCAAGTCTGCCGCCGGAGGCGAACGTGCTGACCATGACGGTGATGGCGACGACGATGCCGTACGTGGGCCGGGGCTGACCCGGGACCGCTGGGGTCTGCTGAGTAGAGTTCCGTCCTCACCTTTCCCTACCAGGAGCTTCGTGTCTCTCACCTCCGTCGTGCCCAGCACGTCTCGCCGCGCCGCCGGCCTGGCGGCCGGTCTGGCCGCACTCGTCCTCCAGCTCGCCGCCTGCGGCAACGACGAGGTGTCGAGCACACCCACCCCGACCGACATCTCGATCGCCCCGCCCACCTCGGCTGCTCCGCCCACATCGGATACTCCCAGCTCCGCCGACCCGGCACCGTCGGAATCGCCGACCGCCGCCGCGACGTCCAAGCGTCCGTCGGCGAGTGCGGGACTCGACGCCTTGGGCGCGGTGAAGGCGGCCGAGACCGGCGTGGCCGACAGCACCGTCGTCGAGCTGTCCAAGGACGACGACAGCGGGTCCGCATGGGAGGCGGCCGTGCGGGTCGGTGACGGCGGCCGGGAGCTGCGCATCGACTCCGGTGGTGAGATCACCAGCAACCAGGCTGAGTCCCTTTCTTCGGTGCAGCGGGGCAACCCGCCGGACGTCTCCGTGAGTGAGGCGATCAGGGCCGCCCAGAAGCGCGTGCCGGACGGTGAGGTGACCGACGCCGAGCTCACCCGGGAGAACCAGCGCACCGTGTGGGATGTGTCCGTCGAGGTCGCCGGCGGCGACGACTGGGAGCTGTGGATCGATGCTTCCTCCGGCGAGGTGATCCGCGAAGAGCGCGACTGACCCTCCGTCGGTCGGCGGGTTCAGCCCAGGTGCTCGTCGAAGAAGTCGGCGGTCCGCTCGATCGAGCGCTGCCAGGTCGCGCCCTCGAAGGTGTGCCCGGCCCCCTTGTAGCGATAGAACGTGACGTCCTTGTCCTTCTTCTCCAGGGTCTCGACGATGTCTTCGGACCAGGCGATCGGGCAGGTGTCGTCGGCGGTGCCGTGGTGCACCAGGAGCGGGTCCGAGACCCGGTCGAAGTAGGTCTTCGGTGAGGCGGCCTTCCAGAACGCGGGGCTGTCCTTCGGTAACCCGTACGTCCGGTCGATCTTCCGGTTGACCGACCGCCGGTCGTCGCTGGCGTCGTAGAACTGCTTCCAGTTCTGGGCGGCCAGCCCACTGGTCGAGGCGTAGATGACGGCGGCGTCGACCAGGTTCGGTTGGGCCACGAGGGCGTTCAGGGTGACGTTGCCGCCCATCGACCGTCCCAGCCAGCCGACCCGGTCACCGTCCAGGAAGTCCAGCTTCGAGCGCTTCACCGCGTACACGGCGTTGATCGTGTCTACCGCGTAGGGCAGTCTGAGTTCGTAGTCCACATCCGGGTCGTCGTCCCCGGAGGCGTGCCCGCGGTAGTCGGTGTGGAAGACCACGTACCCCTGGCGGGCCAGGTGGTCGTGCTCGCGAGGCATCCCCTGACCGGGGAAGTAGGTGTCCGGGTTGATGTAGCCGTGGTTGAGGACGAGCACCGGGAACGGTCCCTTGCCGTCGGGCACCAGCATCACGCCGGAGACGGTGAGCTTCTCGCTGCGGTACGTGACGATCCGGGTCGTGTAGTCGTCGGTGCGGTTGATCACCCTGCCGAGCTTCAGCTTTCCGCCGTCGTAGTCCTTCTCGATCAGCGCCTGCACCGAGATCGGGTCTGGCTTCTTGCTCGGCGTGGGAGTGGGCGTCGGTGGGGCGGTGGTCGGTCGAGCCGTGGGCGACCCCGGTGCCGTCGCGCTCGCACTGGCTGGTCCGGTTCTAGGGGGCGGAGCCGCGGTGCTCACCGTGCCCGACGGCGCACTCCCGGCCGTCGGCGTGCGTTCCTCGGTGCACCCGGCGACCAGCGCCAGCAGCCCGGTGGTCACGACCAGGGCGATCGACCGTCTCATGTCCCGAGTATTCCCGGCCCTCCCCAAGCCCCGACCCCTTCCCGACTCCGCGGTGGATATATCCCCCGCGGAGTCGGAGAGGGCGAGCAGAGAGGGTGGGTGCACGGGTGCTGGCACACCGGTGGAGTGGGTCTGTTTGTGTCCGTACGGGTTCCACGGGACGATCGACGGATCATGTCGCTCCTGGATCCCGCCGCTGTCGTGCCCGAACCCGACGCCCTCTACGAGGCGTTCACGGGATGGGCGGAAGGGCGTGGGCTGACGCCGTACCCGGCGCAGGCCGACGCGCTGCTCGAGCTGGTCACCGGCAGCAACGTGATCCTGGCGACGCCGACCGGGTCGGGCAAGAGCCTGGTGGCCACCGGCCTGGAGTACGCAACGGCCGCTCAGGGCGGGCGGACCTTCTACACCGCGCCGATCAAGGCGCTGGTCAGCGAGAAGTTCTTCACCGCCACCGAGATCTTCGGACCGGTGCGGGTCGGCATGATGACCGGCGACGCCTCGGTCAACGCCGATGCCGACATCATCTGCTGCACCGCCGAGGTGCTGGCCAACGTCGCGCTGCGGCAGGGCCCGGGTCAGGGGATCGCCAGTGTGGTGATGGACGAGTTCCACTTCTACGCCGACCCGGACCGGGGCTGGGCCTGGCAGGTCCCGCTGCTGGAGCTGCGCGACGCCCAGTTCCTGCTGATGTCGGCGACCCTGGGTGACGTCACCCGGTTCGAGCGCGACCTGACCCGGCGCACCGGTCGCCCGACCGCGGTGATCGCGTCCGCCGAGCGCCCGGTGCCGCTGCACTACGAGTGGGTGACCAC
>DATDAP010000305.1:0-4438 GCA_036525335.1 Microlunatus sp.
CAGCTGGCCATGGAGATGGTCCGCGACATCGGCGAGAACACCGTCGACTTCAAGCCGAACTACGACGGCAAGGAGCAGGAGCCGGTCGTCCTGCCGGCCCGGTTCCCGAACCTGCTGGTCAACGGCTCGACCGGCATCGCCGTCGGCATGGCCACCAACATCCCGACGCACAACCTCCGTGAGGTCGCCTCCGCCGTGCAGTGGGCGCTGCAGCATCCCGAGGCCAGCGCCGAGGAGCTGCTCGAGGCGTCCCTGGAGCGGGTGAAGGGTCCCGACTTCCCCAACGGGGCGCTGATCGTGGGTCGCAAGGGGATCGAGGACGCGTACCGGACCGGGCGCGGCTCGGTCATCATGCGCGCGGTCGTCGACATCGAGGAAGACCGAGGTGGGCGGACCCTGCTGGTGGTCACCGAGCTGCCGCACATGGTCAACCCGGACAACCTGGCCCTCAAGATCGCCGAGCTGGTGAACACCGGCAAGCTGTCCGGTATCGCCGACATCCGGGACGACACCTCCGCCAGGACGGGTCAACGGTTGGTGATCGTGCTGAAGCGGGACGCCCAGCCGCGGGTCGTGCTGAACAACCTCTACAAGCACACCCAGCTGCAGGACACGTTCGGGTGCAACATGCTGGCCCTGGTCGACGACGTGCCGCGCACCTTGCGGTTGGACCAGTTCATCTCCTTCTGGGTCGCGCACCAGGTCGAGGTCATCCAGCGGCGGACCCAGCACCGGCTGGAGGACGCCGAGGCCAAGGCCCACATCTACCGCGCACTGGTCAAGGCGCTGGACATGCTCGACGAGGTCATCGCCCTCATCCGGCGCAGCCCGAGCACCGACGACGCCCGTACGGGTCTGATGGCTCTGCTGGAGATCGACGAGGTGCAGTCCACCGCGATCCTCGACATGCAGCTGCGGCGGCTGGCGGCGCTGGAGCGGCAGCGGATCATCGACCAGCTGGCCGAGTTCGAGCGGATCATCGCCGACCTGCAGGACATCCTGGCCCGGCCGGAGCGGCAGCGGTCGATCATCAGCGACGAGCTGGGCGAGATCGTCGAGAAGTACGGCGACGAGCGCCGGACGACGATCATCGCGGCTGACGGCGACCTGTCCGACGAGGATCTGATCCCCGACAACTCGGTGGTGGTCACCATCACCCGCGGCGGGTACGCGAAACGCACCCTGACCGAGGCGTACCGGGTGCAGAAGCGCGGGGGGAAGGGGGTGCGCGGAGCGACGCTCCGCACCGACGACATGGTCGCGCACCTGTTCGCCACCAGCAACCACCGCTGGATCCTGTTCTTCACCAACAAGGGTCGGGTCTACCGGGCCAAGGTCTGGCAGCTTCCGGAAGCCGGTCGCGACGCGAAGGGATCGCACGTCGCGGGGCTCTTGTCGTTCCTGCCGGACGAGGAGATCGCCGAGGTGCTGGCCATCACCGACTACGGGGTGGAGCCCTACCTGTTGCTGGCCACCAAGCGCGGACTGGTCAAGAAGAGCTCGCTGCCGCTGTACGACTCGCCACGGCAGGCCGGCATCATCGCGGTCAACTTCCGTGACGACGACGACGAGCTGATCGGAGCCCAGCTGTGCGGACCCGAGGACCAGGTGCTGTTGATCTCGACCAAGGGTCAGGCGATCCGGTTCCCGGCCGACGACGACCAGCTCCGACCGATGGGCCGGGCCACGTCGGGGGTCACCGGGATGAAGTTCCGGCCCGGCGACGAGCTGCTGTCGTTGTCGGTGATCCGGGCCGGCGAGGACGACTCGGACCGTTCCGTGTTCACCGTCACAGACGGAGGTTTTGCCAAACGGACCCGAGTCTCGGAGTATCGGGAGCAGGGCCGCGGCGGACTCGGTATCAAGGCGATGAAACTCAACGAGGACCGCGGTTCGTTGGTCGGGGGACTGGTGGTGACCGACAATGACGAGGTCATCGCCATCAAGGCAAGTGGACAGATCACCCGCAGCGCGGTGTCCGAGGTCCCGGTCAAGGGCCGTGACACGATGGGTGTGAAGTTCGTCGGTGTGGCTGACGACGATTCTGTCGTGGCCATCGCACTGAATCCGGAGGCCGCGGAGGATCCGGAGATCGATCCGGAGACAACCGAAAACGTAACGGATCCCGACCAGCCTGCGGCCGCAGCGGTCGAGGACACCAGCACCGACTCAGCGGAGTCGGGCGAGGGCGACCCGGCACCGGCGAGCGGTGACGGTGGGTCCGAGGCCGGCGATGCGGTCGAGGAGGACGAACAGTGAGCGAAGGCAACAGACGACCGAACGACCGTCCGACCGGCGGTGCCGCGTCCGGCGGTGCCGCGTCCGGCGGCGCCCCCGGCACGGACGCGGAGAACGCCGCCGACCAGACGATGAGTCATCGGACCACCACGGCATGGCCGGGCTCCTCCGGCGCCGGCTCGGCCGGAGGTGACTCCGGTCCGACACGATCCGGCTGGCCGTCGGCGTCCTCGGCTCCCTCTGGCTACTCGGCGCGCTCATCTGCGTCCGCGCCCGCGTCGGCCCGCTCAGCCCAGTCCGGCTATTCGGCTCGGTCCGCTCCGTCGGCCACGTCGCTACCGGCCGCGTCGGGTTCCGGGACCTCCGGCTCCGCTGGTCCCGGCTCCGGGGCTCCTGGCTACGGATCGGCCCAGTCGGCCTACTCGGCGCGGTCGGCCGCGTCGGCCTCCCCGTTGGCGAACGGTGGCGCCCCGGGTGGCGCCCCACCCGCGTCCGGCTCCGCCTCGTCGGTGTCGTCGGCCTACTCCGCGGCCTCGGCCCAGTCGGCTCGCTCGGCGTACACCAGTGGGTCGGCGCCCTCGGCCCGCTCGGCCGGTTCGGGACACTCCGCCAACTCGGCGTATTCGGCGCGGTCAGCCTCGTCGGCCACTCCGCCGGCCGGGCCTCCGCCCTCGGCCGCCTCCGGTCCCTCCGCGTCGCGCGGCTCGGCCACGTCATCGAGCTCGGCGCCCGGATCCTCGCCGGTGCCGTCACCGCAGCCAGGACCGGCGCCGATCACGGCGGGAGCGGCGACTGGAGCGGCTCCGAATCCCGCTCCGAAGAAGATCGGACTGCTCGAGCGTCTCGGCCTGAAGAAGGCGCCGGTCGAGCACGCCGGCCCGAGCGCCGCCGGCTCGACACCTTCCGCGGATCCCCAGGTCAAGCCGTCGGGCTCCGCCGGCTCCTCAGTCGCTGCCGCTGGTGCTGGGGGAGCCGGTACGCCGGCGAGCGGCCGCAGCTCGACCTTCGGTTCCTCATCCCCCGCAGGTTCGACGAAACAGGCCGGATCTCCGGTGGCCGGACCAGCCGCGGCCGGCGCGATCGCCGGTGCCTCCGCCGCCGCTGCGACCAAGCCGGCGACCGCGCCGACGGTCCCGCCCACCTCGCCGTGGGCTCGTCCGAGCAGTGACAGCCTGCGACCGACGGCCGCAGCAGTTGCGGGCGCCGCGGCCGCGACCGCGGGCCGCGAGGAGTCGGTCGCCCCGGGACCGTACACGCCGAACGTGCCGACCTCCGCGACGTCGGAGCGAGCTTCGGCGACCTCCGCGACGTCGGCGCCCGAACTGAAGCCGCTCTACCGCCCCGACTCCTCGGCCAGCACGGCCGCCACGGCCACCGTCGCGGCGCAGGCACCGCAGTCCCGGTTCCCGCAGCCGGCACCCGAGGTCAAGCCCGAGGGTCCCCCGGATCCGGCCAAGCTCGCGGAAACGGCCGGTCCCAGCACCGCGGTCCTGCCCGCGGTTCCGGCCGCCGTCGTCGCACCCAAGCCACCCGAGAGCGCGGCTGCCGCTAGGGCGCGGGCGGGCAGCGCTCGGCGTACCCGCAAGGCTCGACTCCGCTTGTCCCGGCTGGATCCGTGGTCGGTGATGAAGACGTCGTTCCTGTTCTCGATCGCGGCCGGCATCATGCTCGTGGTCGCGGTGTACGTGATCTGGACCGTGCTGTCGACGTCGGGACTGTTCGACTCGGTCAACGAGATCGTGGCCAGCGTGGTGTCGACGCCGGGTGACACCACGCCGTTCCGGATCGAGGAGTACATCAACACCCAGAAGGTGATGGGCGTGAGCGCGCTGATCGCCTGCGTGGACGTGGTCATCTTCACCGCGCTCGCAACGCTCGGGTCGTTCCTCTACAACCTGGCCGCCACCATGCTGGGCGGCCTGGAGATCACCCTCGCCGAGGACTGAGTGCCGCACGACAACAACAGAGGGGAGTCTCGTCACCGACATCGGTGACCAGATCCCCTGCTGTTGTGTCAGGCCGACCTGGAGCCCGGGCCATCTCAGCGACCAACCGATTTGAGCGATCCCCGCGGCATCGACTAGGGTTGGCGATCGCGCCGGTACGCCGGAGCGCACCCCTCCGGGCCTATAGCTCAGTCGGTTAGAGCGCTGCCCTGATAAGGCAGAGGTCAGTGGTTCAAGTCCACTTAGGCCCACCC
>DATDAP010000306.1:0-7513 GCA_036525335.1 Microlunatus sp.
CGGTGACCGAGCCCAGGGCCCGGACCGCGTCGCCGGGTGAGGAGAAGGTGACCAGCTGGCCCATGCCGTCCGGCCGGCTGCTCCGCGGGATGGGACCGCGGAAGTCCAGCAGCACGCAGATCAGCGGCTTCTCGGCGTGCGCGGCCAGGGCCTCCAACGCGTCCTCGACGGCATCCTCGCGACCGTAGGGGGACACCGCGGTGCAGATCACCGAGTCGCAGCGCTCGTCGCCGAGCGCCTCGCTGGCGGCGGCCTGGAACTCGTCGGCGCCCGCGTTGGTGGCCAGGATGAGCGGCTCCGGCTTGAGCACCAGCCCGGCCGCCTCGGCCGTGGCCGCCATCTGCCGGGCGAGGGTGGCGGAGTTGGTGATCAGCTGCACCCGGGGGCCGGTGGGGAGCGGCTGACGTGACACGACCCGGGCAGCGTCGATCATCCCCTGCCGCCGATGCGTCACGATCACCCCGTTCTGCCGGAACAGGGCGTCGATCGCCGCCTCTTCGGCGTGTCCCAGGCCACCCCGTACGCCGTAGTGGTCGGCCCGGTCGGCCCGACCCGGCGAGAACACGATGACCGGTTTGCGTCGGGCCAGCCGACGGACGATCCGGGAGAACTTGCGCGGGTTGCCGATCGAGTCCAGCGACAGCAGACAGACCAAGGTGTTGTCGTCGTCCTCCCAGAACTGCATCACGTCGTTGCCGGTCACGTCGGCGAAGTCACCGGTGGACAGGAACGAGGACAGGCCGAGGTCGTGCTCCAGGGTGTAGTTGAGCAGGGACACCCCGACGGCGGCGGACTGGCAGAACAGCCCGACCACGCCGGCCCGCGGCATCGGCGCCGGGCTGGCGTTCAGACCGACCTCGGAATCGGTGTTGATCAGGCCGAGCGCGTCCGGGCCAACCGCCCGCACCCCGTACGCCCGAGCCAGGTTCACCACCGTCCGGTTGTCGTGGCCGCCGTCACCGCCTCCGGTCAGCACCACGAGTCCGTGGGCGCCCTTGTGGGCGGCATCGATCACCACCCCGCCGAGCTGGGCGGTCGGGACCGACACCACGGCCAGGTCGATGGACCCGTCCACGGTGGCGATGGAGCTCGCACTGCGCACACCCGAGACGGGAGAGTCGTCGGTGCTGACCGCGATCACCTCGCCGCGGAAGCCGCCCCGTACGGTCGAGACGACCAGCTCCTGGACCCGGCTGCCCGGTCCGAGCAGCACCATCCGCCCCGGCGTCAGCAGCCGACGGATCGACCGGCTCTCGGCCCGGTGCTCGCGCCGTTCCATCACCCCGACCGAGGTGTCGGTGGGCAGGATGGCGAACTCGACCATCAGCACGCCGTCGTCGTAACCCTTCTGCACCCGGTAGCCCGCGTCCGCGAACACCTGGGCCATCCGTCGGTTCTGTGGCAGCACCTCGGCCACGAACTTGGTGATCCCGCGCTCTCGGGCCGCCTCGGCCAGGTGCTCCAGCAGCAGCTGGGCGATGCCCCGGCCCTGGTGCGCGTCCTCGACCAGGAAGGCCACCTCGGCCTGGTCGTTCTCCAGCCGGTCGTAGCGGCCGACCCCGATCATCTGCTCGCCCAGGGTGACGATCAGGGCGACCCGGTCGATGTAGTCGACCTGGGTGAACCTGGCCACGTCCTTGGCGCTGAGCCGGGGGTAGGGGGCGAAGAAGCGGAGGTACTTCGACTCCGGGGACACCCGGTCGTAGAACTCCACCAGCAGCTCGGCGTCGTCGGGCCGGATCGGGCGCAGGCGTGACACGCCACCGTCGGCGAGCAGGACGTCAGCCTCCCACTCCGTCGGGTAGCCGGGCGGGCTCACGCTCTCGGGCACGAGGCTCACCCTACGGGTCCTCGCCACGTGGGCTCATCCGAAGGGCCTTCGGCAATGTGGCTGGCGTCCTCTCCGCTGTGGGAGGCTTCGCGGTATGGCAGATCTCGTCGCGGCGATCGACCAGGGCACGACCAGCACCCGGTGCATCCTCTTCGATCGGGCGGGCACCTCGGTCAGCTCGCACCAGATTGAGCACGACCAGATCATGCCCCGGGCGGGCTGGGTCGAGCACGACCCGCAGCAGATCTGGCAGCGCACCGAGACCGTCGTCCAGCAGTCGATGGCGGCGGGCGGCGTCGGGGCCGGTGACATCGCCGCCGTAGGCATCACCAACCAGCGCGAGACCACGATCGTGTGGAACCGGCGGACCGGCCAGCCGTACCACAACGCCATCGTCTGGCAGGACACCCGGACCGCCCAGCTGGTCGGCGACCTGGACCGGGCCGGCACGGGCGATCTGATCCGCGAGCGGGCCGGCATCCCGCCGGCCACCTACTTCGCCGGCGGCAAGCTCGCCTGGCTCCTGGCGAACGTCGACGGCCTCCGAGCTGCGGCCGAGGCCGGTGACGCGCTGTTCGGCACCATCGACACCTGGCTGCTGTGGAACCTGACCGGCGGCACCGACGGCGGCCGCCACCTGACCGACGTGACCAACGCCAGCCGGACGATGCTGATGAACCTGGTCGAGCTCAGCTGGGACGACGAGCTGCTGGGGTTGTTCGACATCCCACGGGCGATGCTGCCGGAGATCGTGCCGTCGTCCCACGCCGAGAAGCTCGGCACCACCCGGACCGCGTTCGGCGGTGAGGTCGTCATCGGCGGGGTGCTGGGTGACCAGCACGCGGCGATGGTCGGTCAGGTGTGCCTGGAGGAGGGTGACGCCAAGAACACGTACGGGACCGGCAACTTCCTGCTGATGAACACCGGGACCGAGATCGTGCACTCGACCCACGGGCTGCTCAGCACGGTCTGCTACCAGTTCGGCGACGAACCGGCCAGGTACGCCCTGGAGGGCTCGATCGCGGTCACCGGTTCGGCCATCCAGTGGTTGCGCGACCAGCTGGGCATCGTGGCCAGCGCCGCCGAGGCGGACCGCCTGGCCTCGTCGGTGTCCGACACCGGCGGGCTCTACTTCGTCCCGGCGTTCTCGGGTCTGTTCGCGCCCTACTGGCGGCCGGACGCTCGGGGCGCCATCCTCGGGATGACCCGCTTCCACACCGCCGCGCATCTGGCCCGGGCGACGCTGGAGTCCATCTGCTACTCCAGCTATGACCTGGTCAAGGCGATGGAGGCCGACGCCGGGGTGACCATGACGTCCCTCAAGGTCGACGGCGGAGTGACCGCGAGCGGACTGACGATGCAGCTCCAGGCCGACGTCCTCGGCATCGACGTGATCCGGCCCGTGGTCCCCGAGACGACTGCGCTCGGCGCCGGGTACGCCGCCGGCCTGGCCGTCGGCGTCTGGGAGACCCCGGAGGACTTCCGGGCCAACTGGCACGAGGACCGCCGGTGGATCTCCTCGATCGACCAGGAGGCCCGCGACGCCGGCACCCGGGCTTGGCACAAGGCGATCGAGCGCACCCTCGACTGGGTCGACTGACCCCCATCGTTCACCCGGTCTCCGTAGAACCGGTGCCGTAGCCCGACAGCGACGAGAGGAACCAGCTCCCGATGACCACCACCCAGTCCCCCCGCGTCAGTCCCGATCCGGACCGCAACCTCGCGCTCGAGCTGGTCCGCGCGACCGAGGCCGCCGCCATCAACTGCTCCCGGCTGCTCGGCTTCGGCGACAAGAACGCCGTCGACGCGGCCGCGGTCGACGCCATGCGCCCGGTGCTCGGCTCGGTGCGGATGAACGGCGTGGTCGTGATCGGCGAGGGCGAGAAGGACGAGGCGCCGATGCTCTACAACGGGGAGCGGGTCGGCGACGGCTCAGGCCCGGAGTGGGACATCGCCGTCGACCCGGTGGACGGCACCACCCTCACCGCCAAGAGCCTGCCCGATGCGGTCAGCGTGCTGGGCGTCTCACCCCGCGGCACCATGTTCTCCCCCGGACCGGCGGTCTACATGCAGAAGCTGGTGGTGCCCGGCTACGTCGCCGACCAGGTCGACCTCGATGCACCCCTGGCCGACACCCTCGGTCGGATCGCCAAGGCCACCGACCGAGCCGTCTCGCAGCTGACCGTGGCTGTGCTGGACCGGCCCCGGCACGAGCAGCTGGTCGCCGAGATCCGTCAGGCCGGGGCCCGCATCCGGTTCCTGCTGGACGGCGACGTGGCCGGGGCGATCATGGCCGTCAGCCCCGGCACCGGGGTGGACATGCTGGTCGGCATCGGCGGCACCCCGGAAGGGGTACTCGGCGCCTGCGCCCTGAAGTGCCTGGGGGGCGAGCTGATCGGTCGGCTGGTGGCGCGCGACGAGGACGAGAGGCGAGCCGTCCTGGACGCCGGCTTCGACCTCGACCGCGTGCTCACCACCGCCGACCTGGTCGCCGGGGACAACGTGTTCTTCGCCGCGACCGGGGTCACCGACGGCGCCCTGCTCAAGGGGGTGCGGTTCGAGTCGCACCGGATCGTCACCTACTCGCTGTCCATGCGGTCGCGCTCCGGCACCGTACGGTTGATCGAGGGCCGACACGACCCGGAGCGCTCGTTCCTGGTCAACCACTGATCGGTCCAGATCGACAACCGACCTGCCCCGGAGGCGATCACGTGCTCAGCTCGACCACTCCCCTCTCCCCGACGTCGCGGGCCCAGGCCCTCGAGCGGCTGGCCTCCGACGACTTCGACGTGCTGGTCATCGGGGCCGGGGTCACCGGGGCCGGGGCAGCCCTGGACGCCGCCACCCGCGGACTCAAGGTAGGGCTGGTCGAGGCCCGCGACTACGCCTCCGGCACCTCCAGCCGGTCGACCAAGCTCTTCCACGGCGGGCTGCGCTACCTGGAGCAGCTCGACTTCCGGCTCGTCTTCGAGGCCCTGCAGGAGCGCAAGCTCGCGCTGGAGACTCTCGCCCCGCACCTGGCCAAGCCGGTCCGCTTCATCTACCCGCTGCTGCGGACCGGGTTCGACCGTGCGTACGCGGGGCTGGGCATCGGGGTCTACGACGTGATGGGGGCCGGCCGGGGGGTGCCGAGTCATCTGCGGCACCTCGGCCGACGCAAGACGATCGAGCTGTTCGGCTCCGGCGACCCGTCGGTGATCCGCGGCTCGATCGCGTTCTATGAGGGGCAGGTGGACGACGCCCGGCACACCATGATGCTGTCGCGCACCGCCGCCCACTTCGGGGCCGCCGTGGCCAGCAGCACCCGGGTGGTCGGCTTCCTGGCCGACCCGAACGGTCCCGCCAGCGGTGCCGGGGCCCGGGTCGCGGGGGTCCGGGTGCGCGATCTGGAGTCGGGCCGGGAGATCGAGGTGCGCGCCCGTACCGTGATCAACGCGGCCGGCGTCTGGATCGACCAGCTGGCCCAGCTGCTCACTCCGAGCGGTCTGCAACCGGCCAAGTCCTTCCGGGTGCGGGCGTCCAAGGGCGTGCACCTGCTGGTCCCGCGGGACCGCATCGACGCCGGCTGCGGGTTGATCACCCGCACCAAGTCGAGTCTGCTGTTCGTCATCCCGTGGCACCAGCACTGGATCGTCGGCACCACCGACACCGACTGGAACCTCGACCTCGCCCATCCCGCCGCCAGCAGCGCCGACATCGACTACCTGCTCGGTCAGGTCAACCGGCTGCTGGCCAACCCGTTGACCCGCGACGACGTGATGGGCGTGTACGCGGGCCTCCGACCGCTGCTGGCCGGCGAGTCCGACTCCACCTCCAAGCTGTCCCGCGAGCACGCGGTGGCCACCCCCGTACCGGGCCTGGTCACCGTGGCGGGCGGCAAGTACACGACGTACCGGGTGATGGCCGCGGACGCCGTCGACGTGGCCGTGCGCGAGCTGGCCGGGGTCGCCGGTGGATCGTCCACCGCCGCCGCGACCCCGTCGGTGACCGCGGAGGTGCCGCTGCTGGGCGCCGACGGCTACCGGGCTCTGTGGAACACGCGGTCCCGGTTGGCCGGAGAGTCCGGTTTGTCGATCGACTGGGTCGAGCACCTGCTGAACCGGTACGGGTCGCTGACCGCCGAGCTGTTCGCGCTGATCGCGGACCGGCCCGAGCTCGGGCAACCGCTGGCTTCGGCACCCGGCTACCTGGCGGTCGAGGCGCTCTACGCGGCCACACACGAGGGGGCCCTGCACCTGGACGACATCCTGGCCCGCCGGACGCGGATCTCCATCGAGACCTGGGACCGCGGGGTCGCGGCGGCGACGGAGGTGGCCGCCCTGGTGGCTCCGGTGCTGGGCTGGAACGACGCTCAGGCGGACCGGGAGATCACGCACTACACGACTCGGGTCGACGCCGAGCGGGAGTCGCAGCACCAGCCAGACGACCGGTCGGCCGACGCCGCCCGACTCGGCGCGCCGGACGTGCGGATGGACGGTCGGTGCTGAGCGACCGGGACTGGCCGAAGCCCTACTTCTCAAGCACAGCAGAGAATTCGTTGAATCTGCTGATTGATTTAGAACGTTCGTTCGAGTAGAATCGAGGCATGTTCGACACCGAGCTGGAGGCAGCGCTGGGCGACTCCCGCGCGCTGACCGACCTCGCGGCGAACGTGGAGAACGACTCCCGGATCGCGGGCTGTCGCAAGCTGCTGATGGCCGCAGCCTGGGCGGACGCCCACTCGAGCGTTGACCATCCCGACGGTGGGCTGCTGGTCGAACGCTCCGGCTCCAGCCCCAGAACAACCAATGCTGCGTCCGACTTACTCGCCGGCTCGAGTAGACCACCCCGACCCAGCGGAGCAGCAGCCCCCAATTAGCTCATCCGCTGCTCCTCACCGCCTGACTGTGTCAGTCAGCGGTCGGTTTGCGGGCGCCCTCGCCAGCTTCGGCAGACCGCTCTCTCGGTCCCTGTTGGTGCCCATCGAGATTGACAGCGTCGCGGCGGCCGAGAGCGTGCGATAGAGGGACGCCCAACGGAACAAGGTTGCGAGGTCGGCTGCCGGAGCAGCCGCGAGATTAGGCCCCTGCGGATCTGCTGGTGTGCGTAGCCGTCTTGTTCGTGATCTTCCAGACACCGTCGACACGGATCAGGTTGTGAAGATCTACCCAGGAGTCGTCGAGATGGCCAACGATGTCAAACCCAAGCAACACATTGGCAACGTCGCCAGCCTGCGTGACGGAGATGATCCGTCCGACAACATCCAGCTTTGGGGGTGTTGCCCAACGCTCCAGGCAGTCCCAGATCCTTTCCTTGACCAGGGTCCCGTCGGCCTCAGTGAAAAAGATCCACGCATCCTCGTGGAATGGTTCCTGGAGCACCTTGGGGTCGCCGCCGCCAAAGTTGTCGGTATAGATGTGGATAAGCCGAACGATTTCGTCATAGTCCGGTGCGGACCTCGTTGGAGCAGCCGTCATGTCGGCTCCCTCTCGCTGGATGAAGGTGGCAGCCTCAACATTGAGCGTGGAGCGGCGCAAGACTGTGTCCATCGAGACGCTACACCCTGGCAGCCGACGCGGCTGGATCCCGAAACCAGGTCTCACAGACCCCGTGTCCGGCACTGATGACTGGACCCCGTAGAGGGCGTCTCAAGCGCTGTTCATCGGTCAATTCGACGGTCGCCGGGGCGCGCTCGTTAGCGGG
>DATDAP010000307.1:0-3685 GCA_036525335.1 Microlunatus sp.
CGCCGTCCGGGTCGACGCCCGGGATCAGCGCCAGCCCGACCGTGCTGATCGAGAACACCAGGATCAGCACGATGAGCGGGGTCCGCATCCGCCGCATGATCAAGAAGATGGTGGCCGAGGCCTGATCGGCGAACTCCAGATGGGCCCGGGAGACCGCCTCGTCCGCGGCCCGGCGGGGCCCGAACAGCTGCTGCCAGAAGATCAGCAGCGGGTTGCTCACGACCGTAGCCCTTCCGTCACGACCGGATCACTTCCAGCACGACCGCTCAGCCGCGGTGGAAGGTGACGGTCTCGGTGACCAGCAGCACCACCGACACGAGGTTGGCCAGCAGGGCGCCGCCCGAGAGGGAGACGACGCTGGCCATGTGGACCGTGGTCAGCCCCTCGGCGGAGATCTGGGTCGCCCAGACCCACACCACGAAGGCCGCTACCAGCTGCAGGTCGGCGACCAGACTGGTGGCCAGGTGCACTGCCCCGATCTGCGTCCGGTCGCCGAACTTCAGCACCGTGGCGATCAGGCTGACCACCAGCGCGGCGAACAGCTCGAAGATGTTGTGCAGCTCCGGATTGCCGATGTCGCCGATGAAGAAGCCGAAGTTCAAGGTCGCGGCCAACAGCACGAAGAAGCCGAAGATGACCTTCTCCAGATTCATGACCTCTCCCGCCCGTCGCATCGAGGTCGCACCGGATCATTCGACGACTCGACCGTTTCCTCTGAGGGTCACTGTCTCACTCGTCTGTGACTCAGGTCGCACCGACACCACGCCCTGCGGCCCCGGAACAACCACGACGGATGCCTGGTTGTCGCCGCTGTCACCGCGGACGCCTCCGTTCGTTCTCCCGGGAAGAGCCGCACGGTGACCTCGACGGTCCTGACCGACGATCGCCCCGAGCTGGGGTCCCGCGGTCAGAGCGCCCCGGACGCGAAGGTGTTGCACTTGTTCGGGTCGCCGGTGGTGAAGCCGATGTTCAGCCACTTCTGCCGGTTGGCAGCTGACCCGTGGGTCCAGCTCTCCGGGTTGACCTGACCCTGCATCCGCTCCTGGATCCGGTCGTCCCCGACCGCGGCCGCCGCGTCGATGGCCCGGTTGAGATCGTCCTGGGTCAGCGACTCGATCGGTGAGTTCGGGTCCTTGGTGGCGTGGTTCATCCACACGCCCGCGTAGCAGTCGGCCTGCAGCTCCAGCCGTACGCCGCCGGACTTCGGGCCACTCTGCTGGCCCTGGCCCTGCACCTTCTGCATGACCCCGGTCAGGTTCTGGAGGTGGTGACCGAACTCGTGCGCGAACACGTACGCCTCCGCGGCGTCGCCACCCTGAGCGCCGAGCTTGCTGGTCAGCTCGTCGAAGAAGCCGGTGTCCAGGTAGACCGTGGTGTCGCCCGGGCAGTAGAAGGGACCGACGGCCGAGCTCGCGGTGCCGCAGGCGGTGGACACCTGACCGGTGAACGGGATCACCTGGATCTTCTGGTAGCCGTCATAGGCGCCGGACCAGTAGGACTGGATCGAGTTCGTGTAGGCCACGAACCGGCACTCGCGGTCCCGGGAGATGTCGGCGCCCTTGGTGCACTGCTGGTACGGCGCGGCCGCGGTGCTGTCCGGCTCGGCCTGCGGTCCGGCGGTCCCACCCATCAGGTCGCCCGGGTTGATGCCGAGGAACAGGGCCAGCACCAGCACGATCAGTCCGGCACCGCCACCGAGGGCGATCTTGCCGCCGTTGCCGCCGCGGGAGCCACCCATCTGCGAGGGGTCGAGCTGCGCGTTGTCCCGGTACTTCACGGTGCTTGTCCTCTCCTCGCTGCTCGCTGCGCGCCGATTCGGTCTGTCTTCCTTCCTCAGGTGCAGACGAAAAGCGTGTCTGCACCTTCGTCTGTCCAGACAGACCGGGGCGCTCCACTCGCGGGCCCTCGGGAGGGGTGGGGAGAGCGTATACCGGGATCCCCGGTCAGGTCCGGGTCGGGAATATCCGCCGCCTTCGCGCGTTGTACCCGGCAGTTAGTTGAATTGTAAATCTTCCACCCAGGAGGGTGACATGCAGTTCGGGATCTTCAGTGTCGGCGACGTGACGACCGACCCCACCACCGGACGTACGCCCAGCGAGGCCGAGCGGATCAAGGCGATGGTGACCATCGCGAAGAAGGTCGAGGAGGTGGGCCTGGACGTGTTCGCGACCGGCGAGCACCACAACCCGCCCTTCGTGCCCTCCTCCCCCACCACCATGCTCGGCTACATCGCTGCGCAGACCGACCGGATCGTGCTGTCCACCGCGACCACGCTGATCACCACCAACGACCCGGTGAAGATCGCCGAGGACTACGCGATGCTGCAGCACCTGTCCGACGGACGGGTCGACCTGATGATGGGCCGCGGCAACACCGGACCGGTCTACCCGTGGTTCGGCAAGGACATCCGTACGGGCATCGACCTCGCCATCGAGAACTACCATCTGCTGCACCGGCTGTGGCGGGAGGACGTGGTCGACTGGCAGGGCACCTTCCGTACACCTCTGGAGTCGTTCACCGCGACGCCGCGACCTTTGGACGACGTGCCCCCGTTCGTCTGGCACGGCTCGATCCGCAGCCCCGAGATCGCCGAGCAGGCGGCCTACTACGGCGACGGCTTCTTCGCCAACCACATCTTCTGGCCGACCTACCACTTCCACCGACTGATCAACCTCTACCGTCGCCGCTACGAGCACTACGGCCACGGTCGCGCCGACCAGGCCATCGTCGGCCTCGGTGGCCAGGCCTTCATCCGGCCCAAGAGCCAGGACGCGTGGCGCGAGTTCCGGCCGTACTTCGACAACGCCCCCGTCTACGGCCACGGACCGTCGCTGGAGGAGTTCACCGAGCAGACGCCGCTGACCGTCGGCAGCCCGCAGGAGGTCATCGAGAAGACCCTCACCTTCCGCGAGCACTTCGGCGACTACCAGCGCCAGCTGTTCCTGATCGACCACGCGGGTCTGCCGCTGAAGACGGTGCTGGAACAGCTCGACCTGCTGGGCGAAGAGGTCGTGCCGGTGCTGCGTCGCGAGCTGGACGCCCTTCGTCCGGCCGACGTGCCCGACGCCCCGATCCACGCCACCCTGCTCGCTGCGAAGCGGGCGGCGGAGGGCGAGTCCGAGACCACCGACGAGGACCGGAGCCCGGTCGTCGACACCATGACCGGCCGGGCGCCGGAGCTCGAAGGGAGTCTGCGATGACGTCGAAGATCCTGGTGCTGACCGCCGGTCTGCGCCAGCCGTCGTCCTCCCGGCTGCTGGCCGACCGGTTGGCCGCCGCGACGACGGACGTACTCCGGGGGCGTGGTCAGGCTCCCGAGGTCGAGACCGTCGAGCTGCGAGAGTACGCCCGCGAGCTGACCAACCACCTGCTCACGGGCTTCGCGGCCGGTCGGCTGGCGCAGCTGATCGAGCGGGTCACGGCTGCGGACGCGCTGATCGTCGTGTCGCCGATCTTCTCCGGCTCCTACTCAGGGCTGTTCAAGACGTTCTTCGACGTCCTCGAGCCCGGGGTGCTGGCCGGCAAGCCGGTGCTGATCGGGGCAACCGGCGGGACCGCCCGCCACTCGCTCGCGCTCGACTATGCTCTGCGGCCGCTGTTCAGCTACCTTCGCACCGTGGTCGTGCCAACCGCGGTGTACGCGGCGCCGGAGGACTGGGGATCGGACGCGCAGCTGTCCGACCGG
>DATDAP010000308.1:0-15020 GCA_036525335.1 Microlunatus sp.
TGTGCCGGGCGCCAGGCCACGTGGAGGCGCCGCAGAACTCTTTCCCGTACCGAAGCAGGAGTCATGTCCGGCCCGAACTCGAGCTACGACCCCGTCCAGGTCACCCCGTTGGACGCCGACCACGTCGAGGCGGCCGTCGCCCAGGCGCTGGCCGCGTTCGCGGCGGCGACCTCGCTGGCCGAGCTCAAGGCGGCCCGGCTGGCCCACGCCGGCGACCGGTCGCCGATCGCCCTGGCCAACCGGGAGATCGGGGCCCTGCCGCCCCAGGCGCGCAAGGACGCGGGCCGGAGGATCGGCCAGGCCCGTGGACGGGTCGCCCAGGCCCTGGCCGCGCGGGAGGGCGAGATCGCCGAGGTCGAGCTGGCTCAGCGGCTGGTCGACGAGCGCGTCGATGTGACCCTGCCGGTGGATCTCGCGCCGACCGGCGCGATCCACCCGATCACAGCCTTGATGGACCAGATGATCGACGTGTTCGTCGCCATGGGCTGGGAGGTGGCCGAGGGACCCGAGCTCGAGGCCGAGTGGCTCAACTTCGACGCACTGAACTTCATCCCCGACCACCCGGCCCGGACCATGCAGGACACCCTGTTCGTCGGCGAGCCGGATGCGGGCGTGGTGCTGCGGACCCACACCTCCCCGGTGCAGGCCCGGGCACTGCTGACCCGCGAGCTGCCCGTGTACGTGGTCTGTCCCGGAAAGGTCTACCGGGCCGACGAGTACGACGCCACGCACCTGCCGGTCTTCCACCAGATCGAGGGCCTGGTGGTGGACAAGGGCATCACCCTCGGGGATCTGCGCGGCACGCTCGACCACTTCGCCCGGGCCATGTTCGGCGACACCCGGACCCGGATGCGGCCGAACTACTTCCCCTTCACGGAGCCGTCGGCCGAGGTGGACCTGCAGTGCTTCGTCTGCCACGGCGACTCCGTGGGGCACCCCGAGCGGCCCTGTCGTACCTGTCGGAGCGAGGGCTGGATCGAGTGGGGCGGCTGCGGGGTGGTCAACCCGCGGGTGCTGGAGGCCTGCGGGGTGGACTCGAGCGTCTACTCGGGCTTCGCCTTCGGGATGGGCGTGGACCGCACCCTGATGTTCCGTAACGACGCCGAGGACATGCGCGACATGATCGAGGGAGACGTGCGCTACAGCCGTTCACTGCTGGGACTCGCCCGATGAGGGCGCCGCTGAGCTGGCTGCGGGACTATGCGGCCCTGGCCGAGGATCTCGACGGCCGCAGTCTGGCCGAGCACCTGATCCGGGCCGGCCTGGAGGTCGAGACGGTCGAGCAGGCGGGAGCCGATGTCACCGGTCCGCTCGTGGTCGGTCGGGTGTTGTCGTACGCTGACGAGCCGCAGAAGAACGGCAAGGTCATCCGCTGGTGCCGGGTGGACGTGGGCCCGGAGCACAATGATCCCGCGCTCTGGGACCCGGCCGGCGCCGACGACGTGGGTGCCGACGTGCCGGCGTCGCGCGGCATCGTCTGCGGCGCGCACAACTTCGCCGTCGGTGACCTCGTCGTCGTCTCACTCCCAGGAGCGGTGCTGCCCGGTGGTTTCGCCATCGCGGCCCGGAAGACGTACGGGCACGTCTCCGACGGGATGATCTGCTCCGCTAGCGAGCTCGGGTTGGGCGACGAGCACGACGGGATCATGGTGCTCGCGCCTGCTGCCGACGGCTCTGCCGATCCGGCCCCCGGCGACGACGCCGCGCCGGTGCTGCATCTGCGCGAAGAGGTGCTGGACATCGCCGTCACTCCCGACCGCGGCTACTGCCTGTCGTTGCGGGGTCTCGCGCGGGAGGCGGCCCAAGCCACCGGGGTGGCGTTCCGCGATCCGGTGTCGCTCGACACGCCGGCTGCCGTGTCCGACGGCTACCCGGTGCGCTCGGAGGCCGAGGCGTGCCCGCTCTTCGTCGCTGTCTCGGTGACCGGTGTCGACCCGACGCGGCCGAGTCCGCGCTGGTTGGCCCGCCGGGTGCAGTTGGCCGGGATGCGCTCGATCTCGCTGACCGTCGACATCACCAACTACGTGATGCTCGAGACCGGGCAGCCGATCCACGCGTACGACGCGGACCGACTGGACGGGCCGATCGTGGTCCGCCGGGCGCACGCGGGGGAGAAGCTGACCACGCTGGACGACGTGGTCCGTGACCTGAGCACCGACGACCTGCTGATCACCGACGGCTCCGGTCCCATCGGACTGGCCGGGGTGATGGGCGGGGCAAGCACCGAGATCGGTGCGGACACCACCTCCGTCGTGGTGGAGGCCGCGCACTTCGATGCGATGACCGTCGCGCGGACGTCCCGCCGCCACAAGCTGAGCTCGGAGGCCAGTCGTCGCTTCGAGCGGGGGGTGGATCCGGCGGCGGCGTACGCAGCCGCTCATCGGGTGGCCGACCTGCTGGTCGAGCTCGCCGGTGGAACCCTCGTCGCGAGCGAGACCGTGGTCGGAGCAGTTCCCGCTCCCGCCCCCACCACGATCGAGGCCGATCTGGCGGGCCGCATCCTCGGCACCCACATCGACCAGGGCACCGCGGTGTCGCTGCTGGAGGCGGTCGGTGCCGCGGTGGTGGTCGACGGCACGGCGCTGACCATCACGCCCCCGAGCTGGCGACCGGACCTGACCGACCCGTACGACTACGTCGAAGAGGTCGGTCGGCTGGTCGGTTACGACACCATCGCTCCCACCGTGCCGAGGGCGCCGGTCGGCCGCGGCTTGACGGCAGTCCAGCGAGGTCGTCGGGCGGTGACCGCCGCGGTCGTGGCCGCCGGCTTCGTCGAGGTGCTGAGCTTCCCGTTCACCGCCGCCGAAGAGCTGGACAAGCTCGGGGTGCCCGCAGACGACCGGCGACGCCGGCTCAACCGGATCGCCAATCCCCTCGCCGAGACCGCTCCCTACCTGCGGACCACGCTGCTCCCCGGTCTGTTCGCCGCGGTCGCCCGCAACCGCAGTCGGGGCAACGACGACCTGGCCATCGTGGAGACGGGTTCGGTGTTCTACGCCGCCGAACCGGCCGCGTCCGCGCCGCGCCCGGCGGTGACCGGCCGACCGAGCGACGCCGAGCTCGCCGCCATGGACGCGGCGCTCGGCGATCAGCCGAGCCACCTCGCCGCGGTGCTGACCGGGAACTGGCGCGCCTCAGGCTGGCAGGGCTCAGCCGTAGCGGCCGGATGGCAGCAGGCACTGGCTGTGACCGACCTCGCGGCTCAGGCCCTGGGTGTCACCCTGGTCCGCCGGTCGGCGGAGCAGGCGTCGTGGCATCCGGGCCGGTGCGCCGAGATCGCGACGTCCGACGGGGTGGTCATCGGGTACGCCGGGGAACTGCATCCCCAGGTCATCGCGGCGTACGGGCTCCCGGAGCGCACCGCGGCTGCGGAGATCGACCTGTCGGCGCTGCTCGCCGCGGCACCGCCGCGGGGGAGCGTGGCGCCCATCTCGTCGTACCCGGTGGCCAAGGAGGACGTGGCCCTGATCGTCGGCGCGGACGTGCCGGCGGCAACGGTGGAGTCCGCACTCCGTCGCGGCGCCGGTCCGTTGCTGGAGTCGGTGGATCTGTTCGACGTCTACACCGGCCCGCAGGTCGGCGATGGACGGAAGTCGCTGGCCTTCGCCCTGCGGTTCCGGGCGGCGGGCCGTACGCTCACCGACGCCGAGAGCGGGGCCGCCCGCGACGCGGCGGTGGCTGTGGCCGTGACGGAGGTCGGAGCCGAGCCCCGGGTGCTGTAGCTCTCGGCACCTCGGGGTCGGAAAGTCGCGTTCGGGTGACCGCCGGTGACTCCGTGGCGACATGCGGGTGCCGGTCGAGCCTTGCGGGAGACCGCCCGTGACTCCGCGGGCGCTCGCGTCCGTTCGCGAGGTCGACGACGTCAGCGGCGACCGACGGCGAAGTAGGCCAGCGGACCGACGAAGTTGATCAGCGCGACCGCTCGCCAGACCGCCTTCGGGCCGTTGACCTGCTCGTCGGTTCGCCGGGTCAGGTCGATCTGCGCGGCCACCAGCAGCCCGAGCTGCACCACCCCGAGCAGTCCGAACCCGGCCTGTTGGGGACCGGTCAGTTCGTTCCAGTTCTTGCGTGCCATGGGGACATCCTCCTCGAGACCGGCCATCGCTCCGGCCGGCGCGACCCGCTCGGCGGGTTGCCTCAGACCCGGTCGGCGTCGGCCGGCGGGCTGGGCGTCCAGCGACCGGCCCCGCGCGTGACCGCTCACGGTCGCCAGGGAAACACCTTCTGGTACCCGGTGACCCGCCGACCGTCCGGCGCGAACACCGCGGCGGTGTTGTCGTTCGCGTCCGCTGCGAGATCCGAGCCGCCGAACAGGCGGATCTCGGGGTAGACGACCATGGACAGGTAGGGTCGCTCGGCACACAGCACCGTGATCTCGTCGGCCGGCTGAGCGACCTGGTCGCTGCTGGTGGCGGGCGGCGCCTGGACCAGGGCGACGATCCAGCGGCGGGCCAAGAAGTCACTCTCGTCGGCAGACGCGGTGGGCGCGCGACAGCACTTGGATCCGCCGGAACCGCCGCGCCAGACGAGACGTTTGCATAACCTTGCTGCCAATGGCATATTCATGCAGGTGTCGACGAGAGTAGCGGTGGCAGGGGCCACCGGGTACGCGGGCGGGGAGCTGTTGCGGCTGCTGCTCACGCATCCGGAGGTGAAGATCGGGGCGGTGACGGGCAACGCCAGTGTCGGCAGTCGCCTCGGTGACTCCCAACCCCATCTGGTGCCGCTGGCCGATCGAATCGTGGAGCCGACGTCCGCAGAGACCCTGGCCGGGCACGATGTGGTCTTCCTCGCCCTCCCGCACGGCGCCTCCGCCGAGATCGCCGAGCAGTTGGGGGAGGGCACCGTGATCATCGACTGCGGTGCGGACTTCCGGCTCCTCGACCCGGCCGCCTGGCACCAGTTCTATGGCAGCCCGCACGCGGGCACCTGGCCTTACGGTTTGCCGGAGCTACCCGGCCAACGGGAGAAGCTGACCGAGGCACGGCGGATCGCGGTCCCCGGCTGCTACCCGACCACCGCGACGCTCGCTCTGCTGCCGGCCGTCACCGGCGGGCTGACCACCGCCGAGGACGTGGTGGTGGTGGCTGCCAGCGGGCCCTCCGGTGCTGGCCGAGCGCTGAAACCCCACCTGCTCGGCTCCGAGCTGATCGGGTCGGCCAGCGCGTACGGCGTGGGTGGCGTGCACCGGCACACCCCCGAGATCATCCAGAACCTCGCGTCGTGCGGTGCTTCGGCTCCGACGGTGTCGTTCACGCCCGTCCTGGTGCCGATGTCACG
Organism: Microlunatus sp.; assembly: GCA_036525335.1. Lineage (GTDB taxonomy): Bacteria > Actinomycetota > Actinomycetes > Propionibacteriales > Propionibacteriaceae > Microlunatus. Next base: position 5,281 of record DATDAP010000308.1, read on the forward strand.
GGGCATCCTGGCCACCTGCACCGCGCGGCTGGCCGACCGGTTCACGACGATCGAGCAGGCGTACGCCGTCTACGCCGCGGCGTACGCGGACGAGCCGTTCGTCCACCTGCTGCCACCGGGTCAGTGGCCGCAGACGCAGTCCACGCTGGGGGCCAACACCGTGCACGTGCAGGTCGCGGTCGACGCCGCCGCCGGTCGGCTGGTCGCCGTCGCCGCCCTGGACAACCTGACCAAGGGCACCGCCGGTGGCGCGGTCCAGTGCATGAACCTGGCCCTCGGCCTGCCCGAAGGCCTCGGCCTCCCGCTCGTGGGCTTGGCGCCGTGAGGGACACGACGGGCTGGCAGCTCACCCGACACGCCATCGAGGTCGGCATGGCTCAGCTACCGGCTCACGACTCCTTGCCCCGGTGGGCGTTGGACGACAGCCACGAGACGCCGTTCTGGTGCGTGACCCGCACCGAGGACGAGCTGTCGATCATCTGCGCCTACGAGGCCCTGCCCGGCACGGTCACGGCCGTCGGCCCGTTCGCCGCGTTCAGCATCGACGGTCCTCTCGACCACTCGCTGATCGGCGTGCTGGCCGGTCTGACCGCGCCGCTGGCGGACGCCGACATCTCCATCCTGGCTCAGTCCACCTTCGACACCGACTGGATCCTGGTCCCGGTGGCCCAGGCCGGGCACGCGATCGAGGTCTGGGAGTCCGCCGGTCACACCGTCGAGACCGAGGAGCTGGACCAGTGAGTGTCACCACGCCCGCGGGCTTCACCGCCGCCGGTGCCACCGCCGGGTTGAAGCCCAGCGGTACGCCGGATCTGGCGTTGCTGCTCAACCACGGACCGCACCGGGCAGCCGCCGGGGTGTTCACCAGCAACCGGATCCAGGCCGCCCCGGTGCAGTGGTCCCGGCAGGTGCTGGCCGACCACAACCTGCGCGCCGTGATCCTGAACTCGGGTGGGGCCAACGCCTGCACCGGTCCCGAGGGCTTCGCCGACACTCACCACACGGCCGAGCAGGTGGCCACCGCACTGCAGGCGTCAGGTCACGACGTGGGCGCGATCGACGTCGCGGTCTGCTCCACCGGGCTCATCGGCGTCCGTCTCCCGATGGACAAGATCACGGCCGCGATCCCGACCCTGGTGGAGAACCTGGCCACCGACGGCGGCCTCGCCGCCGCGACGGCGATCATGACCACCGACACCGTGGTCAAGGAAGCCGTGGCAGTCCGCGACGGATGGTCGGTGGGTGGGATGGCCAAGGGAGCGGCGATGCTCGCGCCCGGCCTCGCCACGATGCTGGTGGTGATCACGACCGACGCCGTGGTCGACCCGAGCACCTTGCAGGATCAGCTCGCCGAGGCCACCTCGGGCAGCTTCGACCGGGTGGACAGCGACGGTTGCATGTCCACCAACGACACCGTGCTGCTGTTGAGCAGCGGGGCCTCCGGGATCGCCCCGCAGCCGGCGGAGCTGACCGCCGCCGTGGCCGCGGTGTGCACGGATCTCGCCTTGCAGCTGGTGGCCGACGCGGAGGGCTCCAGCCACACGATCACCATCGACGTGATCAACGCGGCGTCGGAGGCCGATGCCGTCGAGGTGGGGAAGAGCATCGCCCGGAACAACCTGTTCAAGTGCGCGGTGTTCGGCAACGACCCCAACTGGGGCCGGGTGCTGTCCGCCGTCGGTACGACTGCGGCGGTCTTCGAGCCCGACGAGCTGGACGTGGCATTCAACGGCGTCCAGATCTGCCGGTCCGGTGGTATCGGTGACCCACGTGAGCTGGTCGACTTGACCGGGCGCGAGGTGTCGGTGGTCGTCGACCTGCATGCTGGTGATCGACGGGCGACGATCTGGACCACCGACCTGACCTACGACTACGTCCGAGAGAACGCCGAGTACTCGACATGATCGCTACATCAGCAGCGAGCTCCAGCCTCACCGGCGTGGTGTGTCCATGATCACCAGACCCGCCCAGTCCCTTTCCCTGGTGGAGAAGGCGTCCATCCTGACTGAGGCCCTGCCGTGGCTGGAGACGTACGCGGGCAAGATCGTGGTGATCAAGTACGGCGGCAACGCCATGATCGACGACGACCTGAAGCGAGCCTTCGCCCAGGACATCGTGTTCATGAAGCGCTGCGGTGTGCACCCGGTGGTGGTGCACGGCGGGGGTCCGCAGATCTCGCAGATGCTTCAGCGACTGGGCATCACCTCAGAGTTCCGCGGTGGCCTGCGGGTCACCAGCCCGGAGGCGATGGAGGTCGTCCGGATGGTGCTCGTCGGCCAGGTCGGGCGCGAGCTGGTGGGTCTGATCAACCGACACAGCAGCCTGGCCGTGGGTATGTCCGGGGAGGACGGCGCCTTGTTCGTGGCCGAACGGCGCGGCACCGTGATCGACGGCGAGGAGGTCGACCTCGGCCTGGTCGGCGATGTGGTTGCGGTGAACACGGAAGCCATCGAGGGTCTGATCGGCGCCGGTCGGGTCCCGGTGGTCGCCAGCATCGCCCCCGCCCTGAACGGCGACGTGCACAACGTCAACGCCGACACCGCGGCGGCAGCACTGGCCGTCGCTCTGGGTGCGGAGCGGTTGGTCGTGCTCACCGACGTCGACGGCCTGTACGCGGACTGGCCCCGCAGCGACTCGGTGATCAAGGAGCTGTCCGCCTCCGAGCTGCGAGAGCTGATGCCGACGCTGGAGTCGGGCATGCTGCCCAAGATGGAGGCCTGCCTTCGCGCCGTCGAGGGCGGTCTCACCCGGGCGACGGTGACCGACGGACGGGTCCCGCACGCCTTGTTGCTGGAGATCTTCACCAACGCCGGCATCGGCACCATGGTCACCCAGGACGGTCTCATCCGGTTGGGCAGCCGAGCGTTCTCCGCCGCGGACGGGATCCCGCCGCACGAGATCGCCAACGGGGAGTTCGGGCAGCTGCCCATCCAGCCCCAGTCACCGGATTCCGACGCGAACGACGACACCGACACCGATCAGGAGACACCGTGACCGCGGAGGCTGTGGCCGTCACCCGGGAGCTGTCCGGGCCACCGGCCGGGGGCTCTGCCGTGGTGCTGGAGCACTATCAGCAGAGTGTGATGAACACGTTCGGCACGCCGAAGAGGGTGTTCGTGCGCGGCGAGGGTCCTTACGTCTGGGACGCGGACGGCCGCAGACACCTCGATCTGCTGTCGGGGCTGGCGGTCACGGCACTTGGGCATGCGCACCCGACCGTGCTGGCGGCGATCACCGGACAGATCGCGACGCTCGGGCACGTGTCCAATTTCTTCACCACCCCCGCTCAGGTGGCGCTGGCCGAGCGGCTCACGGCCATGGTCGGAGCGCCGGGGGAGGCGAGGGTCTTCTTCACCAACTCCGGCACCGAGGCCAACGAGGCCGCGTTCAAGATCACCCGGGCCACCGGTCGTACCAAGATCATCGCGAACGAGGGTGCCTTCCACGGGCGGTCGATGGGTGCGCTGGCGATCACCCACAACCCCAAGTACCGGGAGCCGTTCGCCCCGCTCCCGGGCGAGGTGGTCTTCGTCCCGTACGGTGACGCCGACGCACTCGCGGCGGCCGTGGACGACGAGACCGCGGCCGTGGTGCTCGAGCCGATCCAGGGCGAGAACGGCATCGTCGTCCCACCCCAGGGCTATCTGGCGCGGGCCCGAACGATCTGCGATGCGCACGATGCCCTGCTCTGGATCGACGAGGTGCAGACCGGCATGGGTCGCACCGGCAGCTGGCTGGTGCACGTCGACCAAGGCGTCAGGGCCGACGTGGTCACCCTGGCCAAGGGACTCGGCAACGGGTTCCCGATCGGCGCCTGTCTGGCGATCGGTCGGGCGGCGCAGCTGCTCGGGCCGGGCAGTCACGGGAGCACCTTCGGGGGCAACCCGGTCGCGGCCATCGCCGGTCTCGCGGTCATCGCTGTGATCGAGCGGGACGACCTGCTGACCCGAGCCACCCAGCTGGGTGAGCATCTCGTCACCACCATCACCGGCCTCCAGCACCCGATGATCACCGGCGTCCGGGGTCGGGGACTGCTCCGGGGCGTGACCCTGGCCGCACCGGTGGCCGCCCAGGTCGCCGACGCGGCCCTGGACGCCGGCTTCATCATCAACGCGCCCCGGCCGGACGTGCTGCGGCTCGCCCCGCCGTTGATCATCACGGCCGAGCAGCTGGACGGCTTCGTCGCCGTCCTGCCCGATCTGCTGGACCGGATCAACCCCTCAGGAGCGAGCTGATGGTCAGGCACTTCCTCGTCGACGACGACCTGAGCCCCACCGAGCAGGCCCGGGTGCTCGCGCTCGCCGCACAGCTGAAGAAGGATCCGTACGGGGTCAGGTCGTTCGCGGGACCGCGCTGCATCGCCGTCATGTTCGACAAACCGACGCTGCGCACCCAGAGCTCGTTCGCGGCCGGCATCGCCGAGCTCGGCGGCTATCCGATGATGGTCGACGGACGCCTGGCCGGGATCGGGGAACGGGAGTCCGTGGCCGACACGGCGCGGGTGCTCGGCCGCCAAGCCTCGGCGATCGTCTGGCGCACCTTCGCCCAGTCGGCGCTGGTCGAGATGGCCGAGTACTCCGGGGTGCCGACGGTCAACGCGCTGACCGACAGCTACCACCCGTGCCAGATCCTGGCGGATCTGCTGACCATCCTCGAGCGGTTCGGCCGGTTGTCCGGTCTGCGCTTCGCCTACCTCGGCGACGGTGCGAACAACATGGCGAACTCGTACCTGCTCGGGGGGGCGACGGCCGGGCTGCACGTACGCGTCGGGGCTCCAGCCGGCTTCCACCCCGATCCGATGATCGTCGCCCGGGCCGAGGCGATCGCCGCCCGGACCGGTGGCAGCGTGATGACCACCACCTCGGCAGGCGAGGCGGTCGCCGGGTGCGAGGTGGTCGCCACCGACACCTGGGTGTCGATGGGCCAGGAGAGCAGCGGCCGCGAATCGATCTTCGTCCCGTACGCCGTCACCGCCGAGCTGTTCGCTCAGGCGTCTCCGGAGGCGATCGCGTTGCACTGCCTGCCGGCCTATCGCGGCAAGGAGATCGCGGCCGAGGTGATCGACGGGCCGCGCTCGGCGGTCTGGGACGAGGCGGAGAACCGGCGCCACGTGCAGAAGGCCGTGCTCGTCTTCCTCGAGGCCGCGTCCCGCGGAGAGACCCTGGCGTCGGTCACCGTGCACGGTGCGGACTCATCGGATCCCGTCGACCGCCGTCGAGCAGACGGGTGATCACCGTGACCTCCGCCGCGCGTACCCCCCAGCCCAAGACGGCTGCCAGCACGAAGACGGCTCCCATCACGAAGACCGCACCGATCACCAAGACCGCCCGCCAGGCGCGCATCATCGCGATCCTGGAGCAGTACCCGGTCCGGTCGCAGGCCGACCTCGCCGAGCTGCTAGCGACCGAGCAGGTCCAGGTGACCCAGGGCACGCTGTCCCGCGACCTGGTCGAGATCGGCGCCCTGCGGGTCCGCGGGCAGGACGGCCACCTCGTGTACGCCGTACCGGCCGACGGGGGCGACCGGACCCCGCAGGTGGGGGAGTTCGCCACGTTCGAGAGTCGGCTCACCCGGCTGTGCAGCGAGGTGCTGGTGTCGGCCGAGGCTTCCGCCAACCTGGTCGTCCTGCGGACGCCGCCCGGTGCCGCCCAGTACTTCGCCTCCGCCATCGACCGGGTCGCCTGGGACAGCATCCTCGGCACCATCGCCGGCGACGACACGATCCTGTTGATCACCCGCGACCCCATGGGCGGTGACGCCATCGCGGACTGCTTTCTCCAGATGAGCCAGGGCACCCGTCGTACCGACGCACCCTGACCCAGCACCCTCCTACCCCGGAACTTCTGTCGAGCTGTCCACATCAGGTGTGGTTACCTCGACAGAAGCTCGCCGGAGACCGACCCACAGCGAGGAAACGAGCACCGTGACGGAGAAGACGCCGACCGACAGCGGCGAGCACCAGGGACGACTGTGGGGTGGGCGGTTCGCCGGTGGGCCCGCCGAAGCCATGTTCGCGCTCAGTCAGTCGACCCAGTTCGACTGGCGGTTGGCCCCGTACGACCTCGCCGGATCCCGCGCCCACGCCCGCGCTCTGCACCGCGCCGGCCTGCTGACCGAGGACGAGCTGACCGGCATGCTCGACGGGCTGGATCGGCTGGAGGCTGACGTGGTCTCGGGCGCCTTCGGCCCAGCCGCGACCGACGAGGACGTGCACGGTGCCCTCGAACGGGGACTGATCCAGCGGATCGGAGCGGAGCTCGGGGGCCGGCTGCGGGCCGGCCGCTCCCGCAACGACCAGATCGCCACGCTGATCCGGCTCTACCTGCGTCAGGCGATCCGCGACGTCGCGGCCGAGGTGCAGTCAGTGATCGAAGCCCTCTACGAGCAGGCTCGGACCCACCTCGGTGTCGCCATGCCCGGACGCACCCACCTGCAACACGCACAACCCGTGCTGCTCAGTCACCATCTCCTGGCGCACGCCTGGGCGCTGCTCCGAGACACCGACCGACTCCGCGACCTGGACCGCCGGCTCGCGGTGAGTCCGTACGGTTCGGCGGCCCTGGCCGGCACCTCGCTCGGCCTGGATCCGACCTACGTCGCCCGCCTGCTGGGCTTCGACTCCGCGGTGGCCAACTCCATCGACGGCACCGCGGCTCGTGATCTGGTCGCCGAGGCGTGTTTCGTGCTCGCTCAGATCGCGGTCGACCTGTCCCGTATCGGGGAGGAGGTGATCCTGTGGTCGACGCACGAGTTCGGGTTCGTCCGGCTCGCCGACGCCTGGTCCACCGGTTCCTCGATCATGCCGCAGAAGAAGAACCCCGACGTGGCCGAGCTCGCTCGCGGCAAGGCCGGTCGGCTCATCGGCAACCTCACCGGGTTGCTGGCCACCCTGAAGGGTCTGCCGCTCGCCTACAACCGGGACCTCCAGGAGGACAAGGAACCGGTCTTCGACTCGGTGGACCAGCTCCTCGTGCTGACCCCGGCCGTCGCTGGTCTGATCGCCACCCTCACCTTCGACACCGAACGTCTCGCGAGCCTCGCCCCGCGCGGATTCTCGCTGGCCACCGACGTCGCCGACTGGTTGGTACGGCAGCGGGTGCCGTTCGCCGAGGCTCATCACATCGCCGGGGCGGCCGTTCAGTTCTGCGAGAGCCGTGGGCTGGAGCTGTCCGACCTGACCCCGGCGCAGCTGGCCGAGATCTCGCCGCGGCTGCAACCCGACGTGCTCGACGTGCTCACTGTGGTGGGATCGATCGACAGCCGAGATGGCCGTGGGGGAACGGCGACCATGCGGGTCAGGGAGCAGCTGTCGGAGGTTCACGATCGATTCGATGACGTGACCGACTGGCTCTCGGTAGGGCTGGGTCCGCTGGGCGAGGAGCCGACCGAGTCGCCGGGACAGCCCGAATACGGGTGGGTCTCACAGCGATCCGCCCAGTAGGGTCGGTCGGGATCGACAGGACCGGAAGGGTGGCAGGACGAGCGTGAGCGTAGTTGTCGACCAGCTGAGATGGCGGGGCCTGGTGGCGAACTCCACCGACGAGGCCGCGCTCGCGGAGCATCTGGACGCGGGACCCGTCACCTTCTACGTCGGCTTCGACCCGACCGCGCCGAGCATCCACATGGGCAACCTGGTCCAGCTGATGGTCGCCCGGGCCCTGCAGAGGTCCGGTCACCGACCCCTGCTGCTGGTCGGGGGATCGACCGGGTTGATCGGCGATCCGAAATCCGCCGGTGAGCGGGTGATGAACAGCAAGGAGACCGTGGCGAGCTGGGTGGCCAACATCCAGCGCCAGGTGGAGGGGCTGCTCGACTTCAGCGGCCCGAGCGCGGCGCGATTGGTCAACAACCTGGACTGGACCGCCGACCTGTCGGTGCTGGACTTCCTGCGCGACGTCGGCAAGCACTTCCCGGTGAACCGGATGCTCGCGCGCGAGGTGGTCAAGTCGCGGCTGGAGGACGGGATCTCCTACACGGAGTTCTCGTACGTGCTCCTGCAGTCCCTGGACTACCTGCAGCTCCACCGCACGTACGGCTGCACGCTCCAGTTCGGTGGCAGCGACCAGTGGGGCAACATCACCGCCGGCGTCGAGCTGGTCCGTCGCTCGGACGGCGGTCACGTGCACGCGTTCGCGACCCCGCTGCTCACCAAGGCGGATGGGACCAAGTTCGGGAAGACGGAGTCGGGCACCGTCTGGCTCGACCCGGCGATGACGTCGCCGTACGCATTCCACCAGTTCTTCCTGAATGCCGAGGACACGAAGGTGGTCGAGTACCTGAAGGTGTTCAGCGAACGACCCCGGGACGAGATCGCTGATCTGCAGCGTCAGGCTCTGGAGGCCCCGCACCTCCGGGCGGCCCAGCGAGCGCTGGCTGACGACATCACGGCCTTGGTTCACTCGCCGGCGGAGCGGGACGCGGCGGTGGCTGCCGCGGCCGCCCTGTTCGGCCGCTCCGAGCTCCATGCGCTCGCCGAGCCAACGCTCGCCAGCGTGGTGGGCGAGCTGAACGCCCCGGTCCTGAGGGTGGGCGCCGATCTCCCGGGAGTGGCGGAGGTGCTCGAGGCGAGCGGGGTGGTCGCGAGCAGGTCGGCTGCGCGACGGGCGATCGCCGAGGGTGGCGCGTACCTGAACAACGCCCGCGTGAGCGATCCCGAGGCACGGCTGGTCGACGGCGACCTCCTGTACGGGCGCTACGTGATCACCCGTCGCGGCAAGCGAACGGTCGGTGCCGTCTCCCTCGATCGCGCCTGAAGTTAGTGAGCGCGGTCACAGCCAGGATGATTTGACTCGCACGGACTGCGCGCGTAACGTTCTCTGAGCCTTGAGGGGTGCGGGACGCGGCAAGGAGGAGACTCCGAGCAGCGGCCGACCCGAGAGGAAACCCACCACAACCAAGCACCCCCTGGTCCTGCGCGCTCTGCAACACGACGACAGGCGAAGAGGGTTCGTGAGGTGACGGACGGGGCTGGGATCGAGATCGAGGGTAGTTGACTTCGACCGCGAGCCTGGTAGAGTGGGTAAGGTTGCCCCGAAGCCGAAAACGCGAGAGCGCGAAAGCTTCCGGAGTGACAGTTCAGAACTGAAAGTCGGATTTGACTCCGACCGAGGACCTGAATAGAGTCAGTCGGGTTGCCAGGAACGAAATCGCAGATGCGATAAGGGAACGGCAAATGCCCGGAAATGGGTCAGGAAAGCGGATTTGACTCCGGTGAATGACCCGAATAAAGTAGGTCGAGTTGCCCCAAGCAGGAGTCGTGAGACAAATGCGCGGTGTGCACCCGAAACTTGAGAACTCAACAGCGTGCTTAAAAGTCAATGCCAAATAATGCACTAAAATACCCCGTGCTCAGGCATCAACGAAGCAACCGAATCGGCGTGAGCCGGCACGGGAGCCTCGGCCTGGGTTCGGATTTCCTTTGATTGATTGATACAGACCCAGCTTGGGTCTGCGTCAGCGATCGAACTAGTTGAGACGGTTAACTCGGCCTCTCGGGGCCGATACCAATAGATTTCAACGGAGAGTTTGATCCTGGCTCAGGACGAACGCTGGCGGCGTGCTTAACACATGCAAGTCGAACGGTGACGAGAAGCTTGCTTCTCTGATCAGTGGCGAACGGGTGAGTAACACGTGAGCAACCTACCCTTGACTCCGGGATAACAGTTGGAAACAGCTGCTAATACCGGATACGACCTCGACCGACATCAGTTGAGGTGGAAAGTTCTGGCGGTCAAGGATGG
>DATDAP010000309.1:0-9969 GCA_036525335.1 Microlunatus sp.
GGTACTCGGCCAGCGACTCGGCGAGCATCTCGGTGCCGGCCCCGGGTGTCTGCGGCGCGAGGTAGCGGCCGCCGACCACGCGTACCGGATCGACGAAGTGCTCGTGCAGGTGGTCGACGAACTCCAGGTAGCGGTTGTCCCAGGAGCCGCTGACGGCGACGAAGTCGATCATGGACAGGTGCTGCACGGCTTCACACAGCCCGACGCCACCGGCGTGCGGGCAGACCCGGACGCCGAACTTGGCGGCCAGCAGCAGGTTGGCGATGTTCTCGTTCACGCCGGCGACCCGGGCCGCGTCGATCTGCATCACGTCGATCGCCTCGAGCTGCAACAGCTGCTTGAACATCACCCGGTTGGCGGTGTGCTCGCCGGTGGCCACCGGCACCCCGTCCAGGGCCCTGCGGATGGTCGCGTGACCGACCAGGTCGTCCGGGCTGGTGGGCTCCTCGATCCAGGCCAGGTCGTACGGCTGCAGCTCCCGCACCCAGGCGATGGCGTCGGCGACGTCCCAGCGCTGGTTGGCGTCGATCGCGATCTTGATGTCGGGACCGACCTCCTGCCGGGCCAGAGCCAGACGTCGGATGTCGTCGGTGAGACTCCCGCCGACCTTCAGCTTGATCTGGTCGAAGCCCTCGGCGATCGCCTCGTGGGCGAGTCGGACCATCTTCTCATCGGAGTAGCCCAACCAGCCCGGAGTCGTGGTGTACGCCGGATAGCCGCGCTCCCGCAGCTGAGCGGTCCGCTCGGCTCGGCCGGGCACCGCCCGGCGGAGGATGTCCAGCGCCTCGTCCGGGGTGAGGGCGTCGGTGAGATAGCGGAAGTCGACCAGAGCGACCAGCTCCTCCGGCGACATCGACGAGACCAGCTGCCACAGCGGCAGACCGGCGCGCTTGGCCTTGAGATCCCAGAGGGCGTTCACCACGGCGCCGATCGCCATGTGCACGACACCCTTCTCCGGACCGAGCCACCGCAGCTGGGAGTCGTAGACGAAGCGCCGGTAGGTCGCGCCCATGTCCGTCAGCAGATCCTCGACCGATTCGCCGACGAGCTCGTCGGCCACGGTCTGGATCGCCTCGGCGGCGATGTTGTTGCCGGTGCCGATCGTGAACACGAAGCCGGCCCCGATCAGACCGTCGCCGGCGTCGGTGGACAGAGCGAGGTAGGCCGCCGAGTAGTCCGGATCGGGGTTCATCGCGTCCGAGCCGTCGAGCTGCTCGGAGGTGGGAAACCGGATGTCCACCGTCTCGGCCGCCGTTATCGTGGCCACTGCTGTCCTTCCGTCGCGTACGAGCCTCCAACCCTAGACATCCGATCTATGAGCGTCAACGAACCAGGCGAGGCGATCCCGGAGCCTTTTCCGGGCCGCATAGTCCGATGTATCGTGACCACCGGCCGCAGGCGACCCCGGATTCGTCGCCCGACAACGACGTCAGCAGAGGAGAGCCATGAAGTTCGCCCGGGTGAGGACAGAGAACGGGATCAGACCGGTGGCGGTCTCCGGCGACGAGGCCTACGACCTCGGCGAGCTGCTCGGCGACCTGACGCCCGAGACCCTCCCGTTGCTGGCCGAGGCGGCGAGCGCGGCGGCCGGCGGGAAGCTGAACCGGATCGACCTGGCCGACGCCGTCTTCGATGCTCCCGTGGCCGCGCCCGGGGCGGTGATCGCGATCGGCATGAACTACGCGGCTCACGCGGCCGAGTCGGGTGCGCCGCCGCCGCCGGTGCCCGTCATGTTCCTCAAGACGCCCAACACCATCGCCGGCCCGGACGACGACTTCCGGATCCCGGCGAGCGCAGCCAAGATCGACTGGGAGGTCGAGCTGGCCATGATCATCGGCAAGCGGGCCTACGAGCTGACCGACGAGGACGACCCCCTCGACTACGTCGCCGGCTTCACGGTGGTCAACGACCTGTCGGAGCGGACCTTCCAGCTCGAGGAGTCCGGCGGTCAGTGGAGCAAGGGGAAGTGCTTGCCCGGCTCGACCCCGATCGGACCGTGGCTGGTGACCACCGACGACGTCGGCCACTCCGACCTCCGGCTGCGCAGCTGGGTCAACGACGAGCCACGGCAGGACTCCACGACCGCGGACCTGATCTTCGACTGCCCGACGATCATCCAGCACCTGAGCCAGTACCTGGCGCTCGAGGTCGGGGACGTCGTGTTGACGGGTACGCCCGAGGGTGTCGCCCTGTCCGGTCGCTTCCCCTATCTGAAGCCCGGCGACGTGGTACGGATCGAGATCGAGGGGCTCGGCGCCCAGCGCCAGCTGATGAAGGGCGCGGAGGAGGCGTGAGCGGGGACTTCGAGGGTCTGGTGGCCGCGGTCACCGGTGGCGCGTCCGGCATCGGCGCCGCGATCGCCGCTGAGCTGGTCCGCGGGGGTGCCCGGGTGGCTGTCCTCGATCTGCGCTCCGAGGGCGTGACCGCGCCGCTGGTCGGCTTCCGGTGTGACGTCGCCGACGACGCGTCAGTCCGGGCGGCGATCCAGGGCACTGTGGACCACTTCGGGCGGCTGGACATCGTGGTGAACAACGCCGGCGTCGGAGCCAAGGGAACCGTGGCCGACAACTCCGACGACGAGTGGCAGCGGGTCCTCGACATCAACGTGATCGGCATGGTGCGCGTGACCCGCGCGGCGCTGCCGCACCTGCGCGTCTCCCCAGCGGCGGCCGTGGTCAACACCTGCTCGGTCGCGGCGACCGCCGGTCTGCCGCAGCGAGCCCTCTACAGCACGACCAAGGGTGCGGTGCTCGCATTGACCCAGGCGATGGCCGCCGATCATCTGCGCGAGGGGATCCGGGTCAACTGCGTCAATCCCGGCACCGCCGACACCCCGTGGGTCGGCCGGCTGCTCGACAGCGCGCCCGACCCGGCGGCCGAGCGGGCGGCTCTGGAGGCCCGCCAACCCCACGGCCGGCTGGTCACCGCCGAGGAGGTGGCCGGCGCGGTGGCGTACCTGGCCAGTCCGCGGTCCGGCTCGACCACCGGGGTCGCCCTGGCCGTGGACGGCGGCATGCAGGCCCTGCGCCTCCGCCCGCCAGGTCAGTGACCTTCCGCTGACGCACTCCTTACTCGACCCACGCACCCGTTGCACCACGTGCGCGACAGCACGGAAGCGTGCGTCAGCGGGGTCCTAGACTCCGCTGTCGTGGTCGATGAGGGCGTGACGGTACGCGAGCTGACGGGCATCCAGGAGATGACCGCCGCATCGACGCTGTGGGACCAGATCTGGCTGCGGGCCGAAGCCGGCCACGAGGTGGATCCGTCGCTGATGGTCGCCCTCTCCCACGCCGGCAGCTATCTCGGCGGGGCGTTCGTGGGCGAGACGCTGATCGGGGCGGCGCTCGGGTTCTGGGGCTCACCCGCGTACGGCGCCCTGCACTCCCACATCACCGGCGTGCTCCCCGCGTACGCGGGCCGGGGCGTCGGCTCGTTGATCAAGAACCATCAGCGGGACTGGGTGCTGGCCCAGGGCGGGAACGCCATCACCTGGACGTACGACCCGCTGGTCTCCCGCAACGCGCACTTCAACCTGAACCGGCTCGGTGCCCGACCCGAGAGCTATCTGCACGACCTGTACGGCGCGCTCGCCGACGACCTGAACCGGGGTGACCCGAGTGATCGACTGCTGGTCCGCTGGGATCTCGGGTCGACGCCGCCCGCGGCCTCGAGCAGGCCGTCGGCGGCCCTGGTGATCGTCCGCGACGGTGCCCCTGCCGTCGGTCTCACCCTCGACGACCTCGACCCGTCGACTCCCCTGACGGTGGCGGTGCCGGACGACATCACCGACCTCCGCCGCCGGGACCCGGCCAGCGCGTCGTTGTGGCGTACGGCGGTGCGAGAAGCGCTGGTGCCGCTGCTCGACCGGGGCTGGTCGATCACCGGGTTCGACCGCCGCCACGGCTATCGGCTGGAACCGACCAGGCCGACGACGTCGGCAGCCGCATCAGGGCCGTCGGTGGGCGGACCGTGAACGTCAGGAGACGACCATGATCATCACCAGGGTCCGACTGCATCGACTCTCGATGCCATTGGTCAGCCCGTTCACCACCTCTTTCGGCACCGAGCACACCCGAGAGGCGCTGATCGTCGAAGTCGAGGCGGAGACCGCTGGGGGACCCGTCACCGGGTGGGGCGAGTGCGTGGCCATGGAAGAGCCCTTGTACTCCGCGGAGTACGTCGCCGGCTGCACCCAGGTGATCAGTCGCTGGCTCACTCCGGCCCTGACCGTGGTCGAGGATCTGACCGCCGAGACGGTCGCCCACCACCTCCGGCACGTGGTCGGCCACCCGATGGCCAAGGCGGCGGTGGAGATGGCGGTTCTCGACGCCCAGCTCCGAGGGTCGGGTCAGTCGTTCGCCCAGTATCTGGGGGGCGTACGGCCCACCGTGCTGTCGGGTGTCTCGGTCGGTATCCAGGACTCCATCGAGCAGACGCTCCGGGTGGTCGGCGGCTACCTCGACGACGGCTACGTACGGATCAAGCTGAAGATCGCCCCCGGCTGGGACGTCGAGGTGGTCCGGGCCGTCCGAGCGATGTTCGGGGACGAGGTGCCACTCCAGGTCGACGCCAACGCGGCCTACACCCTGCTCGACACCCCGACCCTGCGTCGGCTGGACGAGTTCGGTCTGCTGCTGCTGGAGCAGCCGTTGGCCGAGGACGACCTGCGTCAGCACGCGATCCTCGCCACCCGCCTGCAGACCCCGATCTGCCTCGACGAGTCGGTGGTGTCCGCAGCGTCGGCTGCGGACGCGATCGCCCTCGGTGCCGCGCAGGTGATCAACATCAAGCCCGGTCGGGTCGGCGGCTACCTGGAAGCGGTCCGCATCCACGACCTCGCCCGGGCGCACGGGATCGCCGTCTGGTGCGGCGGGATGGTCGAGACCGGACTGGGGCGCTCGGCCAACGCCGCCCTCGCGTCGCTGCCCGGGTTCGTGCTGCCCGGCGACATCTCCGCCTCCGCGCGCTTCTACGAGCTCGACCTCACCGAACCCGTGGAGATGGTCGGCGGCGAGGTGGCCGTCGACACGACTCCGGGCGTGGGCCGGGCTCCGATCCCCGAGATCCTCGCGCAGTTCCGTTCCGCGGAGCTCGAGGTCTTCCGCCGCGCCTGAGGTGCTTCGCACTGCACACAGAGGCGGATCGCCCATGGTGGCCCGCGGGATGCGATCATGACCAGATGACGTCCGATCAGGGTCGGGTGCTGGGCTACGTGGGTGCCGGTCTGGCGATGGCCGCTCTGTTGGTGATCGGCGTCTTCTACGTCTCCGCCGGTCTGGTCGCCCCGTTGTGGGCGGTCATCGGGCTGGTGATCATCTGGGTGGCGCTGGTCGTCGTCGGCCTCCGCTGGTTCCGTCGCCACCCGCTCCGGGTGCTGGTCCTGCCGGTCGTCGCGGTGATCGTCTGGTTCGGCGTGATCACGCTCGGCGAGCAGCTGCTCGGGTGGACGGCCTGACACCCAGCTCCCGTCGTCGCAGCTCTGGACCGACGCCGAAGTGTGATGTGTCGGTGATGGTCAACGTCGTGGCCCACCCGATAGGTTTACGCGATAAATCCGTGAAGGGGTGGGGAGGCAATAATGAACAGAGGATTGATCGGCGCCATCATCGGCGTGCTGGTGATCATCATCCTGGTGCTCGTGATCATGCGCCTGATGTGACGGAGCCGCTGTCGACGTCGGCGACAGACCTGCCGACGTCGACAGTGATCTTGGTCAATCGAGATCGGGATCGTTGCCCGTCAGGCCGGTGACACCCGACCCCAGCACGATCTGGACCACCCGCTGCAGATCCGGTGTGAGGTCACGCTCACCGACCGTGACCGAGCGCTCACCGACTTCGACCGTGTAGACGAACCGGTCCGGTTGCTCACCGCCGGTTGTCACCTGCTGCAGGTCCACCCGGCGGAGCAGGCGACGCACCTCCGCGCCCTGAGGGTCTTCGCCGAGCTCGAGCTCGGCACTGCGCACCTGACCGGTGAAGCCGCCGCTGCGGCGTACAGACACCTTCTGTGGCTCGCCGGTCGGCACCGGCTCGGGAGCGGCACCAGCTGCGTCTCCCTCGTACGGCGACTCGGGGTCGGTCGCGGGCGGTGCCGTCGTATCCGGTCCGACGATGTCGACCGGCACCGAGCCGTCGAGAACCCCCACCTCCACCCAGGCCGCGCGCACCTGATCCGGAACGGCGGTGTCGGCGAACAACTGGGTCGCCGCGGCAATCGTCGCGTCCGCGAACTCCCGGAACTCGGTCGAGGCACCCACCTGGTCGGAGGTGAGTGCGGCGTACCAGACCTTGCCGGTCTGCTCCCAGCTGTGACCGCCGATGCTCCGCGCGGCGAGAGCGAACGCTCGGTTGGGAATGCCCGAGTTCAGGTGCACCCCGCCGTTGTCCTCGGTGGTGTCGACGTAGTCAGCCATCGACCCGACCTGCGGGTCCTTGCCGAGGCGTGGGTCGTCGTACGCGGTCCCGGGCTCGAGCATCGAGCGCAGGGCGATCGCGTTGATGTCCGGTTTGAAGAGTCCCTCGCCGATCAGCCAGGTGGCCTGGTCCGCGGTCTGCTCGGCTGCGTGCTGGACCGACATGGCAGCGAACACGTCGGCGATGCTCTCGTTCAGCGCGCCGGACTGTCCGTTGTAGGTGAACGCCGACGTGTATTGCACCACGCCGTGGCTGAACTCGTGCGCCAGCACGTCCGCCGGCTTGGTGAACCGCTCGAAGATCTCGCCGTCCCCGTCACCGAAGACCAGCTGCTCGCCGTCCCAGAAAGCGTTGTCGTAGTCCTTTGCGTAGTGCACCGTCACCGTGACGGTGCTGCCGGCGCCGTCGAAGGACACGCGGGCGAACTGCTGCTCATACAGGTCCCAGACCTGTTGGGACCACGCGTACGCCTCGTCGACCGACGCATCGTCGCTGACGGGGTCACCTTCGGCCCGGACCACCGCACCCGGCAGCGTCTCCTCGTTGCCGGCCGAGTGGATCACCCAACGATCGGTGTCCTGAGCGGCGGCGGTGGCCCGCGACGACGGCTCGACGGACGCCTGCTCGCGGCGCTCTCGGAAGGCAGCGTCGATCCGCAGGGTGTGGCCGCCCGCTCGCTCAGCGGCGGCGATGGAGGGATGGTCCTCGGTGAGGAGGTGGCGCAGCAGGTAGGGCGGCACGAACGTGCAGGGAACCCGCCGCGGCAGTGGGGAGGGGGAGAACAGGGTCACGAGCGGAGCCTTTCGGGAGTGAGCGAACGAGCGAGACCTCGCGAAGCTCGCGACCGCGGTGTGCGCACGGCAACCTCGGAAGCAGTCATGACTCCAGGGTGCACCAAGCCCCTGACAGACCGGCGCCGGGCCGCAGGCCGCTGACGGTTCATCTGTACGGACCGAGAAAGATTCTGAGAAAATCCGCCGGATGGGTTGACCGCGATGGGCACCCGGGTTGACGCTAACGAGGCGGAACCTTTTCGCCGCAATGTGCGGGGTCGTCTGCTCGACGCCTATAGCACAGGGCCCGGGGCGGACGGGGTGAGCGACTCTCGCTTCAAGTTGGCTGGCCAAGCGAACTAACGCGAGTTAGGCGTGTCCACTTGATGACATGTCATCTTTTTGCCATCCCTCCGCTGATGACGTTCACACGCCCTGACCTTAGGTTTGGACCCATACGTCAGGGGATCTTTCGCGTCGCGGGAACGACGCGAATGACCAAGGAAGGGATCACATGCATCGAGTCATTGGTGCGCGTCGTTGGGGTCGGCTGTTGGGAGCAGTCGTACTCGGTGGTGCGCTTGCGGCAGGTGCCCTCGCGGCGGTGCCGGCGGAGGCAGCAGTTCACAGCTCGTCCGTGAGAGCGACGTCCGATCTGGACAACCTCAGCGAAGACGGCGCTTACAGCGACAGCAACGGCGGTCAGAGCGGGAGCAACGCCAACGGTCTGAGCGATGGTGACGGAGCGAATGGTCTGACCAGTGGCGATCGGGCCAACGGGCTGAGCAGCGGCGACCAGGCGAACGGTCTGGCGAACGGCTTGTCCAGTGGCGATCAGGCCAACGGTCTGGCGAACGGCTTGGCCAACGGTCTCTGACCGCTGTCCGACCACTTCGACGGGCGGGCATCCCCGCTCTGAGGTGATCTGAGAAGCCACATCATCACGAACAACGCCCACGATCCGGTAGCCGGACCCGTGGGCCTTGTCGTTCTTGGCCGCGTCCTCATGTTGACCTGCGCGGTTGGTCAGATCAGCCCGTCGCCTGCTTCGGCGTTCCTACTCGGACCGTGCCTACGTGACAATGCCTATTTGGAAAGGGACTTCGAGCGCAGGCTCTCCGAGCGGACGAGCCCCGCGCCGAGCTGGAGCCTGGTCGTGACGCCGAGCTCGTCCATCAGCTCCGAGATCCAGCGCCGTACCGACCGCACGTTGATGCCCAGCTGGGTGGCGATCGCGTTGTCGGTCGAGCCGGTCATCAGCAACGAGATCAGCATCTGGCGCCGAGGGTCGTTGGCGTTGTAGCCGGCCGAGCTGATGATCGGCACCGACTGGTCGAAGACCGACTCGAAGAGCCAGACGAGCGCCTCGACCAGCTGCGGATGCCGAACCACCGAAGCCCGCAGCTCCTGTCCGGGCTCGTAGGACCTCATCGACGGGATCAGGGCGACCTCGGCGTCGGCCAGGATCAGCTTCATCGGCACCGGAGCGGTCCGCGACCGTTCGCCCTTGTCGGCGAACAGGGCCAACTCAGCCAGCCGGTCGGCGTCGAACCCGGGGTGGTAGACGCAACGCAGGGACAAGCCTCGTTCGAGAGCCCGCCACTCCGGTGAGTCCTCGCTCAGATTGATCTCATTCGCGTTCGGTCGCGACTGGACGTACGGCGGCTTGTCGAAGGCGCAGATCTCCTTCAACGCACCGTCGCAGATGCTGTCCCGTGCCTCCACGATCGCGTCGGTGCCGATCAGCACCGTGATGTTGTCCTCGGGCTGCGAGCGGGCCGCCGCGATGATCCGGTTCTGGATGGCTTCGGCGGAGGCCGCGGCCGCATCGAGCTCGGCGACCTTCTGCAACCGAAGGGCGTGGACGGCATCCAGCAGCGGCAGCGGTTGCCACACGTCAGCCCCCGAGGGCCGGGCCAGGCCCAGGGCCTGCAGCTCGTTGAGGGCGCCGGCCGCGACCTCGGCGGTGGCTCCGTTCAACTCGGCGAGCTGACCTACCGAGGCGGACTCCGACGCGGCCAGCACGAGATAGAACGACTCGGCGCTGCTCGAGACCCCGAGCGACTGCAGCATGGCGCGACACCTCCGAGCTCCGCGTACGGCAGTGGCGCCGGTGCAGCAGGCGTATCGCCCCCCGATACGCTGAGCGTCGCACCAACCTCCACTCGACCGTGATCGTCTCACACACCCGCAGGAGCATCGCGCCATGACCGCACTATCTGTCGCGCTCCGCGCTCCGAAGTCATGCAGTTCCACGAGTCTCGCTCGTTCGTCGCGATCGGTGACGACGGAAAAGCGTGTCGTCCCCGATCACTCCTGCACTCCCGAAAGGCTCCACACATGACTGAACTCGCGCAGATCGGTGTCACCGGCCTGGCCGTGATGGGCCGCAACCTGGCCCGCAACTTCGCCCGTCACGGGCACCGTGTCGCCATCCACAACCGCAGCTACGCCAAGACGGAGTCGTTGGTCGCCGATCACGGGGACGAGGGCACGTTCATCGCGTCGGAGTCGATGGCCGACTTCGTCGCCTCCCTGGAGCGGCCCCGGCGGGTGATCATCATGGTCAAGGCCGGCGGGCCGACCGATGCGGTGATCTCGGAGCTGGTGCCGCTGCTGGAGGAGGGCGACATCATCATCGACGCCGGCAACGCCCACTTCCCCGACACCATCCGGCGCGAACAGGAACTGCGCGAACAGGGCCTGCATTTCGTCGGGGCCGGGGTCTCCGGCGGCGAGGAGGGTGCGCTCAACGGCCCGTCGATCATGCCCGGTGGTTC
>DATDAP010000310.1:0-7072 GCA_036525335.1 Microlunatus sp.
TTTCGCTGCTCCGTGCCCCCACCGCAACGGGGGCGTGAGGGCAGCAAAGGGGGCGTCAGCGGTTCTGGGGTGGAGTGGATTCGTCTTCGGACGAGGCCGCCGACTCGTCCGACCCGACGGCGACCTCCGGCTCCGGCTCCACCATCCGGACGGCGACGTTCTGCACCGCCGGATCGGGTCGGTCCGGCCCGCCCTTGCTGTAGTTGGCCAGGCGGAGCACCTCACCGTTGCGGACGTACCAGGCGGTCCCGTCGTCGGCCCGGAGGTGGGTCACCCGCAGCCCGATCTCCTCGACCGTCCCCGAGGCGAGCTGCATGTCGACGTAGTCGCCGACGCCCAGCTGGTCCTCGACCAGCAGAAACACCCCGGACAGCAGGTCCTTGACGATGCTCTGGGTGCCGAAGGCGATGGCGGCGGCCACCACCGAGGTACCGGCCACGATGGTGGTCACGTTGAAGCCCAGCTCCGACAGGACGGCCACCAGCGTGACGATCAAGATCACCACCGTGGTGATGCTCTTGGCCAGCGAGCCGAGCGCCCGGAGGCGCTGGCTGCGCCGCTGAGCCGGCAGACCCGAGGCGTTCTCCAGCACCACCGCAGCGCGCAGCTTCAGCGGCCGGTGGATGGATTGCGCCACGGACCGGTCGATCAGCATGTGGATGATCAGCCGGGACAGGATCGCGACCACGAGCAGGAAGAGGATCCTGCTCGACTTGATGAGGGCGACGTTCGCCAGGATGGACTGCAGCCACTCGGGCACGCTAGGCCCCCGTTCCGCGCCGGTAGGTCACCCGTCCTGCCCACACGGTGGCGACGACGGGGTCGGGCAGCTCGCGCCCGTGCCAAGGGTTGTTGCGCGACAGCGATGCCGAGTCCGCCGCGTCGACCACCGCTCGGGCCACCGGATCCACCAGCACCAGGTTGGCCGGCTCGCCGACCGTCAATGGACGTCCCTGCTGCGTCAGCCGGGCGATCCTGGCCGGCGCGTACGACATCCGCTCGGCCACCTGCGCCCAGTCCAGCCGACCGGCCGTGACCATCGTCTCGATCACCACGGCCAGCGCGGTCTCCAGCCCGAGCATGCCGGGGGAGGCATCGACGAAGGCGTGTTCCTTGTCGTGCCGGGCGTGCGGGGCGTGGTCGGTGCCCACAGCAGCGATGGTGCCGTCGGCCAGCGCCTCCCGGAGGGCGGCCACGTGCTCGTCCGGTCGCAGTGGTGGATTCACCTTGTACGTCGGGTCGTAGGACGTCAGCTCGTCGGTGGTCAGCATCAGGTGGTGCGGCGTGACCTCGGCGGTGATGTCGATGCCGCGACGCTGCGCCCAGCGCAGCACGTCGACGGTCTCCGCGCTGGAGACGTGGCAGACGTGCACCCGCGAACCGGTCAGGGCGGCGAGCTCGGCGTCCCGGGCCACGATCGTCGCCTCCGCGGCGGGGGGCCAGCCGGGTAGCCCGAGCCGACCGGACAGCTCGCCCTCGTGGCAGCAGGCGTCGGCACCGGCCAGCCGCGGGTCCTGGGCGTGCTGGGCGATGACGCCGTCGAACGCCCGGACGTACTCCAGGGCCCGCCGCATCAACCGCGCATCGGCGACGCAGTGACCGTCGTCGGAGAACATCCGGACCCCGGCCGACGATCGCGCCATCAGCCCCAGCTCGGCCAGCTCGGCGCCGGCCAGCCCTTTGCTCACCGCACCGACCGGGATCACCTCGGCCGCGCCGTCCCGGTGTCCAAGGGCTCGGAGGTGCTCGGCCGCCTCGGCGGTGTCGGTCACCGGACTCGTGTTGGCCATGGCCAGCACCGCGGTGAAGCCGCCGCGGGCCGCCGCCCGGGTGCCGGTGGCCACCGTCTCGGCATCCTCCCGGCCCGGCTCCCGCAGATGGGTGTGCAGATCGACCAGCCCAGGTAGCGCAACCAGGCCCGCGGCGTCGATCCGCTCGACGTCGCCGCCGGCCCCGGTCGGGTCGGCGAACACACCGTCCCGGACGTACAGGTCGCCCGCACCGGCGCCCACCAGATCGGCCCCGGTGATCAACAACGCGCTCACGCGACCGCCTCCCGTACGCGGGTCAGGGGCAGCTCGTCGGCCCCGCCCAACAGCTGATAGAGCACCGCCATCCGTACGGCCACCCCGGCGGCGACCTGGTTCAGCACCAGCGACGACGCCGCGTCGGCCGCCTCGGCGGAGATCTCCAGCCCGCGGTTCATCGGTCCGGGGTGGCAGATCGGGGTGCCGGGACGCAGCGTCGCCAACCGGCTTCGGGTCAGGCCGTACCCGATCGTGTACTCCCGGGGGGTGGGGAAGTAGCCGCCGCTCATCCGCTCGCGCTGCACCCGCAGCATCATCACCGCGTCGACGGCCGGCAGCACCGCGTCCAGGTCGTAGCTGACCGCGACCGGCCACGAGCCCACCCCGGACGGCATCAGGGTGGGCGGGGCGACCAGGACCACCTTCGCACCGAGGGTCTGCAGCAGCAGCACGTTGCTGCGGGCGACCCGGGAGTGGGTGACGTCGCCGACGATGGCGACCGTACGACCGCGCAGGTCCCCACCGTCCACCGCGCGGAAGTGCCGTCGCAGGGTGAACGCGTCCAGCAGGGCCTGGGTCGGGTGCTCGTGGGTGCCGTCCCCGGCGTTGAGCACGTGGGCGTCGATCCAGCCGGTGACCTGCCACGGTGCCCCGGAGGCCATGTGTCGGATGACGAGGGCGTCCACGCCCATCGCGGCAACGGTCATCACCGTGTCCCGCAGCGACTCGCCCTTCGACACCGACGAGCCCTTGGCCGACACGTTGATCACATCGGCGGACAGCCACTTGCCGGCGAGCTCGAACGAGGACCGGGTCCGGGTCGAGTCCTCGAAGAACAGGTTGACGACCGTCCGACCCCGCAGGGCGGGCAGCTTCTTGACCGGTCGATCCTGGACGGCCGACATCTCCTCGGCCAGGTCGAGGATCTCGGTGATCTCGCCAAGGCTCAGGTCGCCGGCGGACAGCAGGTGGCGCATCAGGCGGGATCTCCGTGCTCGTCGATGAGGATGTCGGACCCCGACCCGGGCGGCTCTCCCGCCGGCCGGGAGATGGTCACGTCAGTCACCCCGTCAACCTCCTCGAGGCGGACCCGGACGCGCTCGGAGGCCGCTGTGGGCAGGTTCTTGCCGACGTGGTCGGCCCGGATCGGCAGCTGACGGTGCCCTCGATCGACCAGCACGGCCAACCGGACCACCCGCGGTCGGCCGATGTCGCCGAGCGCGTCGAGGGCCGCCCGGACCGTGCGGCCGGAGTACAGCACGTCGTCGACCAGCACGATGACCGCGTCGTCGATGCCCCGCGGCAGATGGGTTCGGCCAACGGCCCGGGTGGGCTGGCGGCGCAGATCGTCGCGGTACATGGTGATGTCCAGGGCACCGGTGGGGATCGACACCCCCTCCACGTCGGCCATCGCGGCCGCCAGGCGGTCGGCGAGGTTCACCCCGCGGGTCGGGATGCCGAGCAGCATCAGGTCCTCGGCGCCGCGATTGGCCTCCAGGATCTGGTGCGCCATCCGAGCGCAGGCCCGCGAGATCTGGTCGGCGTCCATCACGACGCGCGTGTCCCCGGCCTCGGGAGTCGGCACCTCACGCGCGGGGTTCGCTCGGTCGGGCGACGTCGGTGACACGCGATGTCCTCCTGTGCTGGGCGCAGCCTCGATGTGCGCTTCGACCGAGCCGTGGCGAGTGCGACGATCCGGTCGGTGCCGCTACCGTATGGGGGGTGAGTGGAATGCAGAGCATGCTAGTGCCCCTGGAAACGCTACAAGGCTGGCCGGCTGCGCCGAATCCGTCGGTGTTGCAGTTTCTCCTGCTGCTGATCGGCGTTCCCCTCGTGCTGGGGCTGCTGATCGCCGGAGCCTCCTACCTCGGTTCCACCCGGGAGCTGAACAAGTTCGGTCCGGCCGTCAACCCGAACACCGCCTTCGCCGGCGCGCCCGGTGTCGAGCACGCGTCGGGTGAGGTGCCGGCCGGGATCGAGGCCAAGCCCGTCGCGGACGCGGGAACCGGCGGCACCAGTGCTCGCTGGTGATGGTCTGAGCTTCGGCGACCGTCGTCGGATCGACGCTGCCCTGGCCACGGCCGAGCGGGTCAGCGACCTGGACTTCGAGGCCTACCTGGGGCCGGCGGGCGACAACGCCCGTGAGCACGCGTTGGCGCTGCACAGCCACCTGCAACGCCCCGAGCTGTCGGTGCTGGTGCTCTGCGACCCGGCCGCTCGCGCCCTGGAGATCATCACCGGCCAGGGCACCCGCCAGTTCCTGGACGACACGGCCTGTCGGCTCGCGGTGGCCACCATGACCTCGTCGTTCCTGGCCGGCGACGTGGTCGGAGGACTCGTCCGCGGCATCCAGCAGCTGGGAGAGGCCGCCCACCACCCCGAAACCTTGCATGCCGCCGGGATCGTCTGAGCCGCTGGTTTGCAACTGTCGCTCGTCCCGACGACGAGCGCCAGCGAGGAGGAGCCCGTCGCGAGCGGCCGCGCAGCGGAGGGCCCGATCCTGTCTGGACTGACGAGCGAGCAGACGCGCACTTTGTCTGCGAGTAAGGAAGGAAGACAGGATCTCTCGGCCCGCAGCGGAGCAGCGAGTGACGACTAGCGCTGGCACCGGAGGGCGCGGGCCGCGTTGTCGCGTCCCTCGACGATCGGCCGGCGTACCGAGTCGACCAGCGAGTCCTGGGCCAGCCAGCCGTCCAGCCGCTCGATGAACGGGGCGAGCCGCTCGGGCACCGGGAACAGGTAGCGCAGCACGTTCTCCCGCAGCGCGTACCCCTTGGTCGGCCAGTCGCCTTCGCCGCGGGAGATCTCCCCGGCCGCGGTCAGGTACTTCTCCACGTACGGAGTCAGCACCGCATCCTGCCCCCGCTGCCAGAAGGCCAGGGTGATCGCCCGCTGCGTCCCGTTGGGCATGTCGTCGGCCTCCGCGGCCAGCCGCCACGCCTCGGCCTTGGCCTCCGCGGTCGGCCGGGCCGCCTTCGCGGCGGCCGCCTGCTCGGCACCGGTGACGGTGTTGTCGCGGTCGGCCTCGACGTCGATGGCGGCCTCGTCGAGTCGTCCCAGCCGGGCCAGGTTCAGCACGCTGGACCAGCGCAGCTCATGATCGATCTCGACCCCGACGGGAACGCCGTCCCCAGTCAGCCAGCCGGCCAGCCGGTCCGCTCCGCGGGAGTCCTCGGCGGCGTTCGGGAACGCCTTGACCAGGGCCAGCTGCAGATCCGAGCCAGGCGCGGCCGCGTCCATCAGCTCCGCCACTCCCTCCTGCCAGCGCAGCAGCACCTCGGCGCGGCGATCCGGCGGGGTGTAGTGGCGAGCCGCGCTCGCGGCCTGCCCGAGCACGGTGCGTACGGCCACCGGATCGGACTCCACGGCCACGGTCGACAGCACCAGCTCGACGTAGTCGACCGCCGCCAGCTCACCGTCGCGGCACATGTCCCAGGTCGCCGACCAGCACACGGCGCGGGCCAGGGCGCTCTCCAGTGACGCCAACCGACTGACCACGGTCCGCAGGGACCTCGGGTCGAGCCGCACCTTCGCGTACGTGAGGTCGTCGTCGTTGACCAGCAGCAGGTCCGGCTGCTTCAGGCCGACCAGCTCGGGCACCTCGGTCCGCTCGCCCGCGACGTCGGTCTCGATCCGGCCCACCCGGGTCAGGGTGCCCTGGCGGTCCCCGACGGCCACGTCGGCCGGGGCGGTGTTGTACAAGCCGACGGCGATCCGGTGCGCGCGCAGCGTCGGGTGGTCCGGGGCGGCGCTCTGGCGGACGGCAAAGGAGGTGATGGTGCCGCTGTCATCCAGCTCGATCTCCGGCTGCAGGGTGTTCACCCCGGTGGTCTCCAGCCACTGCGCCGACCAGTCCGACAGGTCCCGCCCGGAGGCGGCGTGCAGGGCGGCCAGAAGGTCGGCGAGCGAGGTGTTGCCGTACGCGTGCCGCTGGAAGTACTGGCGGCAGCCGGCGAGGAACTCTTCCTGGCCGACGAAGGCGACCAGCTGGACCAGCACCGAGGCGCCCTTGGAGTAGGTGATGCCGTCAAAGTTCTGCTCGACGGCTTCGAGATCGACCATGTCCGCCGCGATCGGGTGGGTCGACGGCAGCTGATCCTGCCGGTACGCCCACGTCTTGAACCCGTTCGTGAACGAGGCCCACGCCGACTCCGGGTCGTCGACGATCTGGCTGAGGGCGAAGTTGGAGGCCCAGGTGGCGAACGACTCCTTCAGCCAGAGGTCGTCCCACCACCGCATCGTCACCAGGTCGCCGAACCACATGTGGGAGAGCTCGTGCAGGATCGTGTCGTCCCGGACCTGGTACGAGGCGGGGGTCGCCCGGCTGCGGAACACGTACTCGTCCCGGAGGGTGACGCAGCCGACGTTCTCCATCGCGCCGCCGTTGTACTCGGGCACGAACACCTGGTCGTACTTACCGAACGGGTACGGCTGCGCGAAGTGGCGCTCGAAGACGCCGAAGCCGGACTCGGTGATGTCGAACATCCGGTCGGCGTCCAGGTGATCGGCCAGCGACCGGCGACAGTACAGGGCTGCCGGCACATCGCCGCTGGGCGTGTGCAGCGTCCGGTCGACCCGTGAGTAGTCTCCGGCGACCAGTGCCGTGAGGTACGTCGAGATCGGCTTGGTCTCGGCGAAGCCGAACCGGGCGTGGCCGTCGCCGAAGGGGTCGACCGACAGCAGGGTGCCGTTGCTGACCACCATCCAGTCCTCCGGCGCTATCGCGCTGATGGAGAACTCGGCCTTCAAGTCGGGCTGCTCGAAGTTCGCGAACATCCGACGGGCGTCCGCCGGCTCGAACTGGGTGTACAGGTAGGTGGACTTGTCGGCGGGGTCGACGAAGCGGTGCAGGCCCTCCCCGGTCCGGCTGTACCGGCAGTGCGCCAGCACCCGTACGGTGTGCGGTCCCGCCGAGACCGTGAGCGGCAGCCGGGAGTCGGCGAAGGATGCGGGGTCGAGGTCCACCCCGTCGAGACTGGCGGCCTCGACGTGGTCCGCGATCAGGTCGACGTGCACGAAACCGTCCGCGGTGGCGTCGAAGGTGA
>DATDAP010000311.1:0-2608 GCA_036525335.1 Microlunatus sp.
CACCATCGAGCAACAGGTCTGCTTCACCCTCGCCGTCGCCTCCCGTGACGTGATTGCCCTGTACCGGCCATTCCTCGAACCGCTCGGACTCACCCATCCGCAGTACCTCGTCATGGTCGCCCTGTGGGGACAAGCCGGCCCCATCTGCGTCAAAGACCTCAGCACGTTGCTCAAGCTGGAGCCACCGTCACTGTCACCCCTGTTGAAGCGACTCGAGGCAGCCGGACTCATCGACCGCCGCCGCGACCCCACCGACGAGCGCTCACTGCTGATCACCCTCACCCCACCCGGGCAAGATCTCAGGCACCGCGCCGCCAGCGTGCCCAACGCACTCCTCGAACGACTCGGCATGAGCCTCGAAGAACTGGAAGCCCTGCAGACAGCCCTGATCCGAGTCATCGACCATGCCAACACACCAATCACCACCCACACCGCGACGCAGCAGGCGCCGACGGCCAGCATCGACCCCGACGCGGCGGCCACGACGTCGTGACGTGGAAGTCATCGCAGCAGTCGACTTCGGAACGGCTTGTCACTCGGTGCGATCCGTCCATGATCATGATCGATGTTGCGATCAAACGTGCTTGATCGCAGAACCATTGCGCTCAACTACGGACCCGGCGCGGTGTGAAGTCGCCGCCTCCCACGCCGGCTTGGGGCTGACCATGAGGCTCGTCGATCGGGGGAACGAGAAGCATCGGGAAGCACTGCAACGTTCGATGGCCTGGGTGGAGATGACATCTCGACCCGGGCCATTGCACTGCCCGAGACCCTAGGCATGTTGAGCATTGCTAACTGCCGTGGGGGTTCGACCGTGACCCCCATGACCCGATCGAGGATGCGTTGTCAGGACGGTGCGACGCCGTCCACCACGACGCCGTCCACCACGACGGTGTGAGTTGCGCTGGCCAAGGCCGTGCCAGATCGGTTGAACGAGACGGAGACAGGCGGCAGAAATGCACCCCGCTCATCGCGGACGGCACTACTCCAACCGGCCGGTCACCATGCGTGACCGACACCCGTCGGTGGACCCTGACAGCCCCGAGCGGCGGCAAGTGTTTCCCTTGGACCCCCATCGCTAGTCGATGTTCACCGGCCTCGCCGACCTGCGTCCTCCTGAGGGCTCCGGCGCCAAAGCCAAGAACCTTCCATGCCATCCGGACGGGGCGACCGTCGAAACCCTGGTCCTTACGACACCACGCCCCGTCGTCGCCACCTTCAACTTCTGAACCTCCCACGAGCCTCACGACGGCGGCGTTCCGAGCCCGCTTCGGGCGGCATGGGCCGTCCAACGGACCGGCTCACCGACCGCTGCACCAGCCTGGGGCTATCGATCGGGGGTCTTCGATGTCCGCAAGCCGGTCCCGCTACGGCGACGAGCACGCCCTCAAGGGTCCGCCGCGCCTGGAAAGTGTCAGCGTTCGGTGGCGGCCTTCTGTGATCGCTCGGTGGCGGTCAGGATCCGATGACGAGAGTGCTGGCTGCTGCTTCAACGACGTCGTCGGTGATAGTTTCGAGTTGGTTGATCTTGAGCACGCGGTTGACCTGTGGGAAGGGGCGTTCGAGGAGTCGGAAGTTGCCGCGGGTGATCCGTTCGATGGCGCCACATAGCGATGCGATTTCACACGCCGCGCCCCAGATGCGTCGACAGCATCGATGACACGGCCGCGGCGTTTCTCGGCTCTTCGCAGTTGAGGGTGTAGGGGTCGGCGCGTCGATGGCTGAGCGAGTCGCGATTCCGCGTCGACTACGGCGAGGGTGATGTCGCCCAGCGCCCTGCCCGTGGCGCCCTCGACAGCCTCGGCCGAGATCGGTATGTTCTCGGGTTTGTGCGTAGATTGCTCACTGCCCACTTGCTGCTGGTGGTGGCGGGCTTCCAGGAGCAGTCCCGCTACCGGCTGGCGGCGCTGGGTGGACTGGTTGCGAATGCCACCTTTGGACTGCTCAAGGTGGCGATCCTGTTCGCGACTGTGGAGGCGGCGGGCGGCGAACTCGCGGGCTACGACGCCGCCACCATGAGCGCATACATCTGGATCAGCCAGGGCCTGCTGGGCTCGGTCAACTTGATGGGCCGCGTCGACATTGCCGAGCGGATCCGCACCGGTGACGTCGCCGTCGACTTCCTGCGTCCGTTGGACGTGCACACCGCGATGATCGCCCACGAGCTGGGTCGCTCTGTGTTCAGCCTGCTCCCGCGCGGGCTGCCGACCGTGCTGATCGGTGCGCTGCTGGTCGGCATGGCGACCCCGGACTCGCCGGCGGCGTACGTGCTCGGGGCGGTGAGCGTGCTGCTCGCGATGGTGGTCTCGGCGGCGACGGTTTACCTGGTCGCGGCGGCAGGGTTCTGGATTGTGGAGACTCGCGGGCTCCAGCTGCTCTACATGGTGATGTCAGGGTTCCTTGCCGGACTCTTCGTCCCGCTGTGGCTGTTCCCGGTCTGGTTGCAGGGGATCGCGCTGGCCACCCCCTTTCCTGCGATGCTGATGTTTCCGACCGACATCCTTTCTGGACGCACCGCCGGGCTGGACGCGGTCCGGCTGGTCGGCGCGCAGCTGCTCTGGTTCACGGCGATGGTGGCTGTCGGACAGCTGATGACCCGCGGCGGCCG
>DATDAP010000312.1:0-11656 GCA_036525335.1 Microlunatus sp.
AGCCCAGCAGGAAGCCGACACTGGCCCCTTTGGCCTTCGGTGACAGCAGCATCAGAATCGCCGCGATGATCGGCACGGGGCTGATCATGATCCCCAGCGCGAGCGGCAGGATGTCGCCGATCACTGCACCCACGAAATCCCTGACCCTGAGTCGGAGCGGGCCCTGTCACAGACCGGGACGGACAGCGCTCACCCTACGGCAGCAGGTGGGCGTGCCGGTCGCGGCATCACCGTGGCGTCCCCTGGGCCGGCTCAGGCGAGGTGCGCGTCGATCAGCGCCTGGGCCTGCTCCCGCTGGCGGATGTTGACTCCGTCGGCGTCCTCTTCCCAACCGAACACGCAGCTGGAGATGACACCGTCGAAGTCGACGGCCGCCAGCGCGGTGAAAACCTCGTCGTAGTCCACCTCGCCGCGACCCATCTCCATGTGCTGGTGGACCCGGGCGGTGTTGCCGGGTGGGTTGGAGATGTAGCGCAGGCCGTGCGAGGTCAGGTGGTTCCAGGCGTCAGCCAGATGCACGTAGCGGACCTTCTCGGCCGCGGCCGCGATGATCTCCGTCGCGCCGTGGCCCTGGTGGAAGGCGTGCGGGGTGCAGTAGAGGAAGCCGATCCAGTCGCGGTTGAGTCCGCGGATCATCTCCACCGCCTCGATGCCGTTTTCGATGAAGTCGTCGGGATGCGGTTCCAGGATCAGCTCCACACCTTCCCGCTCGAAGATCGGCAGCAGCTCGTCCATGGACCGCAGGAACATGGCCTCGGCGGTCTCGGCGGCTTCCGGCCGGCCGTTGAACTCGGAGTTCATCACGGTGACACCGAGATCGACGGCGATCTGGATGGCCCGCTTCCAGGCCCGGACCGCGGCCTGGCGCTGGTTCTCGTCGGGTCCCGACCACCGCAGCACCGGCAACAGGGAAGCGATCCCCACCCCGGCGTCTGCGGCGACCTTCTTGAGCTTGCGGACTCCGGCGTCGTCGATCCTGGGGTACTTGAAGAAGGGCACCAGGTCAGCCTTGGGCGACAGCTCCATCCACTCATAGCCCAACCGGGCCACGTGATCGGGCAGCTCGTAGACCGTACTGGTGGCGAAGTACATCTGCGGGTCCAGAGCGAGCTTCATCGTGCCGCCTCCAGTTCCGCCCGAGAGACACCTGACTCCGCGGTTGATGCAGCACCCGCGGAGTTCGCTTCGGTCGCGTCGGAGCCGGCTGGTGCCGGTCGATTCCCGAGCCGGACCGGGACCTTCAGTTCCGACCGCACCGCTTCGACGCCCGCCTCGCACACAGCGACTGCGGCGTAGCCGTCCCACACGCCCGGACCGTCGATGGTGCCGCGGCTCGCGGCAGCCACCCAGCGCTGCAGCTCGACCTGGTACGCCTGCCCGAAGCGCTCGACGAAGCCGGGCGTGATCTGCCCACCCCAGCGGCCGTCGGTCGTCTTGACCGACAGGTTCTGGTCGAGTCCGATCAGCGCGCTCCCCCGCTCACCCACGGCCTCGGTGCGCACCTCGTACGCGACGCCGGTGCGGACGAAGATCTCGTCGGTCACCAGCTGACCCGCGGCGGTCTCGAAGACCACGAGCATGGGGTCGTGGGTGCCCTCAGGTGCGGCCTCGGTAGCTGCTCCAGCCATCACCTGGACGCTGGTGATCTCGCTGTCCAACAGGAACCGGGTGACGTCGACCTCGTGCACGACCGAGTCCCTGATCATGAACTCCGAGTTGAAGTGGTCCGGCACCGAGGGGTTGCGGTGGGTGCAGTGCAGCTGCAGAACCCGACCCAGTCCGCCGGTGACGATCAGCTCCTTGAGCGCCACGTACTCGACGTCGTACCGGCGCATGAAGCCCACCTGGACGAGCGTCCTCCCCAGGGCGGCCTCCTTCTGCACCAGCGCGTACGACGTCGCGACGTCTGTCGTCAGCGGCTTCTCGCAGAGCACCGGCTTGCCGGCGTCCAGACAGGCGGACACCTGCTCGAAGTGGGTGCTGCCCGGGGTAGCCAGCAGGACGGCATCGACCTCGGGGTCGTTGATCGCGGCGATCGGATCGGCCACCACCCTGGCCCCGATCCCGGCGGCCACGGCCTCGGCCTTCGCCGGCACGAAGTCGTTGACCACCGTGACTGTGGCGCCCTTGATCGAGGAGGTGAGCAGATCGACGTGGAAGGCGCCCATCATGCCCAGGCCGAGGACGGCGATGCGCAGGTCACTCATGCCACGGACTCCTGGGTGATCGTGAGGTGGATGGACGTCACAGGTGGACCTTTCTGCGGTCTCAGTGGATCTGGTTCGGGGAGGTGGGAGCGGTGGCCGGGTGCTGCGGCACGGCGGCGATGAACGTGCCCGAACCCGGTCGACTGGTGATCAGGCCACGGCGGCGCAGACTGGTCAGGGCCTGCCGCAGCGTCGGTCGGGAGACGCTGAACCGGCGACACAGGAGTGCCTCCGGTTCGAGCCGCTGACCGGGACTCAGTCTCCCGTCGACGATCGCCTGACCGATGCTCTCCTCGACCTGGGCCCACAACGGCACCGGACTGCTCCGGTGCAGTGCGGGGCCGAAGTCGGGAGGGAGCTCGGCTGTCACTCTCTCAGCGTTGGAGCTCGTGGCTGAGTTCGGTGAGCTCGTCGCCGCCGGCCATCTGGCGGGTGAGCTCGTCGAGGGTGACATCGCCACGTTTCTTGTCCAGCACGGCCTGGCCCAGCTTCAAGATGATGAAGTGGTTGCCGACCAGGTAGGCGTGGTGGGGGTTGTGGGTGATGAAGACCACGCCCAGTCCGGCGTCGCGGGCGGCGGCGGTGTACTTCAGCACCACCCCGGACTGCTTCACACCGAGGGCGGCGGTCGGCTCGTCCAGGATCAGCACCCGGGCGCCGAAGTAGACGGCCCGGGCGATGGCCACGCACTGGCGTTGGCCGCCGGACAGGGTGCCGATGGGCTGGTCGATGTCCTTGACCACGATGCCCATCTTGCGGAGCTCCTCGTCGGCGATCCGCTTCATGTCGCGGATCTTCATCCCGGCCAGCGGGAACTTCGAGGAGACCATCTCGGAGCCGAGGAAGAAGTTCCGCCACACCTCCATCAAGGAGACCACGGCCAGGTCCTGATACACGGTGGCGATCCCGTGCGACAGGGCTTCGCGGGGGGAGGAGAACGACTGCTCCTGACCATCGACCAGCAGGGTGCCCTCGTTGTGCGGGTGCAGCCCGGCCATGATCTTGATCAGGGTCGACTTGCCGGCGCCGTTGTCGCCCAGCACGCAGGACACCTCGCCGGCGTTCACCGTCAGGTTGATGCCCTTCAACGCCCGGATCGCGCCGTACGTCTTGCCGACATCGCGCATCTCGATCAGCGACTCGCCCTTGTGCAGGGTCGAGTCCGCGTGCTCAGCGATCGTGTCAGTCATCAGCCGACCTTTCGGGTGGTGGAGAGCTTCTTCACGTACAGGTTCACCATCACGGCCAGCAGCAGCATCACGCCGAGGAAGGCACGGAACCAGTTCGGGTCCCAGCCGGCGTAGACGATGCCCAGCGAGGTCATGCCGAAGATGAACGCACCGATGGCGACACCGATCGCGTTGCCGTAGCCGCCCGTGAGCAGCGTGCCACCGACGACGGCGGCGATGATGTAGAGGAACTCGTTACCCACACCGTTGCCGGCCTGCAGCGTGTTGAACCGGTAGAGGGTGTGCATGCCGACGAACCAGCCCAGGAAGGACACGGTCATGAACAGGCCGACCTTGACCCGGGTCACCGGGACACCGACCGCACGGGCGGAGGCGGGGTTGCCGCCGACGGCGTAGATCCAGTTGCCGATCTTGGTGCGGGTCAGGATCCAGCCGGACAGTGCGACGAACGCGAACCAGTAGATGACGGTGTTCCACACCGTCACGCCGCCGATCTTGAACGAGCCGGCGAAGACCGTGGACAGCAGGTCGTAGCCGGCCATCTGGTTGATGTTCGGGCTGGACACCGCACCTGAGACCAGCTTGGTGATACCCAGGTTTGCGCCCTGGAGGACGAAGAACGAGCCCAACGTGATCAAGAAGCTGGGGATCCCGGTGCGCATCACCATGTAGCCGTTGAAGAACCCGATCGCCAGGCAGAAGACCAGCGACAGGGCGGCGCCGACGACGAGGTTGATGCCCAGGTAGTAGCAGAAGAGGGCGTTGAACAGGCCAGCGGTGGTGACGATCACACCGGCGGACAGGTCGAACTCCCCACCGATCATCAACATGCCCACTCCGACCGCGACGATCCCGATCGTGGACGCCTGATACAGCACGGTGAAGAACGACTCTGGGGACCGGAACGCCGGCGCCACGATCAAGAAGAAGACGAAGATCACGATCGCGGCGACAGCAGCCCCGACTTCCGGACGGGCCAGCAGCCGGTTCGACAAACCCAGCTTCACCCGATTCGACGCCTCAGCCGGCGCACCGGCCGGCGCCGGTTTCAGTGTCTGACTCATGAGAACTCCTGTGTTCTGAGGGGACGGGTGGCGGGTACCGGCCCGAGGGCCGACACACCCCCGAGGCCCTTAGCGGGTGTTGTTCTTGGTGAAAGGCAGGATCACGTCGATGTTGCTCGCGTCGACGAAGGACGGGCCGGTCAGAACGGGCCCACCGCCACCCATGTCGTTGCCGTTCTTGACGTTCAGGTAGAGCGCCGTCACCGACAGGTAGCCCTGGACGTAGGGCTGCTGGTCGATGGAGAACTCGATCTTGCCGTCCTTGACAGCCTGGGCCACGTCCGCGTTCAGGTCGAAGGTGATCAGCTTCGCCTTGCTGCTGGCCTGCTCCTGAGCCTTCATGGCGTCCAGCGCGATCGGCGCACCCAGGGTGACGATGTAGTCGATCGACGGATCCTGCTGCAGCTTGGCCTGCAGGCTGGCCACCACGGCAGAGTCGTCGGCGCCGTTGACCTGAATGTTCTCCGTGCTCGGAACCTTGTCCTTCACACCGGCACAGCGAGCCTCCAGAGCCACCGAGCCGGCCGCCTGGATGACACACAGAGGCTTCTTGCCGCCAGCAGCGGCGATCTTGTCACCCGCGGCATTTCCGGCCACCGTCTCATCGGAGCCGAAGTACATCAGCGCGCCGAGCTCCTTGTACTGGTCGATACCGGAGTTGAAGCCGACCACCGGGATCTTGGCGTCGGTGGCAGACTTCACCGCGCCGGCCAGGGCGTCCGGGGTCACCAGGGTGGCAGCGATGCCGTCCACCTTGGAGTCGACCGCGGTCTGGATCAGCTGGGCCTGCTTGTCGGCGGCCGGGTCGTTGGAGTACTGCAGCTTCGAGCCGGTGTCTTTGGCGGCCTGCTCGGCCCCGGCGCGGATCTTGTCCCAGAAGGAGTCGCCCGGGGTCTCGTGGGTGACCATGGCGAAGGTGTAGCCCGAGTCGCCGCCACCGCCGCCGGAGCCGTCGTCGGTGTTGCTCTCGGGGGCGCCGCCGCCACTGCAGGCGGAGACGGCGAGAACGAGAGCCGCCGCGGAGCCCACGGCGAGCGCACGAAATCGGCGAGGGATCATCAGTGATTCCTTTCGTTGTCCGAGCATCAGCTCGTGACATGAATGGGCTACTGAGGTGCGGTCGGAGCTGATCTCCGGCTACTACCTCGATGTGTTGTGGATCACTAGCGCGCACTAAGTGATAGGAGTAATCAACACCCCACCGAACTCTTTGTCAATACATACGTTCAATGTGTCGAGAACTTCTCAAGTCTCCCACCGGCGAGGGCGGCGGAGCCGTACTCGACCGGACTCGCAGGGCAGCCTCCAGCACGATCTCGCGGTCGACGATCCGCCGCTGCTCCACCCGAGCCACCATCCGTTCAACGGTGAGTCGAGCCAGCTCGTCGGGTCGCTGCGCGATGGTGGTCAGCGGCACCGGAGACAGCCCGGCCATGCTGCTGTCGTCGTAGCCGATCACCGAGATGCCCTCCGGTACGGCGATGCCGTGCTGGGCGAAGACGCCGATCGCCGCCACCGCGACGTCGTCGTTGTAGGCGACCAGTCCGGTGGGCGGCCGGTCCGAGGCGCACAGCAGTCGCGCGCCGGCGAGACCGTCGACCTGCGACTGCCCTCCCGCCACCACTCGGGCCAGCGCCGACAGTCCGTGCCGCTCCATGGCGGTGAAGTAGGCGGAGCGCCGGGCTGCGGAGATCACCGTGTAGCCGCCGTCGATGTGCGCGATGTCGCGATGCCCGAGCGCGACCAGGTGGTCGACGGCCGCCTCGATGCCCCGCTCGTCGTCCGTACGGACCACGTCGACCAGCGGATGATCGACGGGCCAGCCCACCACCGCCAACGGAATCCGTCCCGCCAGCAGCGGACGGGCGGTGGGTGGGCTGAGCATGATCAGCGCGTCGAACCGGAAGCCCTGCAGCGATCGGGCCGCCGTGTCCTCGTCACGGCTCTTGGTCAGCGGCGAGATGACCAGATTGTGGCCGTGGCTCTCGGCCGCTGCGAACAGGCCGTCGAGGAGCTCGAAATGGAAGGCGCCGACCGTGACCCCGAACATCACTCCGATGACTCGCGACCGCTGACCCGCCAAGGACTGGGCACGGACGTCGGGGTGATAGCCCAGCTCTGCCGCGGCCGCGAGCACCAGTCGACGCTTCTCGTCGCTGGCGCCGGGTGCCTCCCGCATCACGATCGACACCAGTGCTCGGGACACCCCGGCGCGGCGGGCGACGTCGTCCATCGTCACCCGTTGTCGTGAGCCGAAGTTCTCCTCGCTCAGGACCGTCACCCCTCTCGACTTCCCGGCTGCACCCTAGTCCGGGATCCGGCGACGGCGGGCCGACGGTCGCGGGGTCAGGTCAGGCCGGCGCCGGGGTACTCGTCGTCGGTGAGGTGGTCGGCCCACTCGGTCTCGGGACCGTCCTGGTCGGCGCGGAGGCTCTCCCACATGGCCAGGTGGGCCATGAAGTGCTCGGGGGCGGCGCCGTGCCAGTGCCATTCGCCGGGCGGCGTGCGGACCGTGTCGCCGGGCTTCATGACGATCACGGTGCCGTCCCGGGTGCCGACCAGACCGATCCCGTCGGTGACGTGCAGGGTCTGTCCGTTGGCATGCCGATGCCACGCGGTGTGCGCGCCGGGAGCGAACCTGACCAGGTTGACCCGGAGCCGGGACGGCGTCTCGCCGGCGGTGATCACGTCGTACCAGACGTCGCCGGCGAACATCGCGGCCGGACCCTTGGTGCTGGCAGTGGTGGGCTGCTGCTTCACGGCTGATCCTCTTGGGTGGTGCTGATCGTCTTGGTGGGTTCAGGGGCTGGCGGGATGACCTCGTTGATGGCGTTGATCGCGTTCAGCGACCGTGGGTAGCCGATGAACGGCAGCAGCTGAGTGACGACGTCGATCAGCCTCGCTCGGTCGTTGCCGACGTTGAGGTTGCCGCGGACGTGGCCCTTCACCTGCGGATCGCAGCCACCCAACGAGACCAGGAACGAGAACGTGATCAGCTCCCGGGTGGCCAGGTCCAGTCCGGTCCGGGTCAGATGATCACCGAAGCAGTTGCCGGACAGGTAGCGCTGGATGTGCGCGAGATCCGCCGGCGCGTTCGCGTACATCGCATCGACGGTCTCGTGGCCGACCACCTCGCCCTGGACGAACCGCCCCTTCTCCAGCCGCGTCTCGGGCGTGGTGGTGGATTGACCCGGAAGCGGCAGCTCGATCCCTCGCTCCGTCAGGATCTCGTTGGTGGCGTGCAAGAAGTCGTACGCCTTGCCCATCCCCACGTACGGCACGGACTGGTAGAGGATCTCCTTGACCTGGACCGGGGTCACGCCGACGGTCAGCGCGGCGCCCAGCATCGCCCGGTACTCGCGCACCGCCTGGCCGGCGATCAGTGCGGCCAGCTGCACGATCACTCGGGTGCGAACGTCGAGGGTGCCGTGCTGCAGGACCTCATCGAAGGCGAAGTTGTCGAAGTACTCGATCAGCTCCGGGTCGGTGGTCGCCAGGGTCGAGACGTGACCGGGGAACAGCTCGTCGTGCTGGCGTCGGGCGGCCTCGGTGATGGCCATGATCGATGTCTCCTCGGTGGTGGGTCGGTCAGGGCCGGAGCAGGGCCTTGATGGCCCGTCGCTCGTCCATCGCGGCGTACGCGTCGGCCGCCTGCTCCAGCGGCAGCTCGAGGTCGAACACCTTCCCCGGGTCGATCGTCCGAGTGAGCACCTTGTCGAGCAGCTGGGGCAGGTACTGCGGCACCGAGGCCGGGCCGCCCTTGATCCCGACGTTGCGGAAGAACATGTGACTCACCGGCAGCTCGACACCGTGGGGTACGCCGACGACGCCGACCATCCCGCCCGGTCGGACGGACTGCACGGCCTGGGTCATCGACTCCTCCGTGCCGACGGCCTCGCAGACCGCGTCGGCCCCGATGCCGTTCGTGAGCTCGAGGATCGCGGCCACCCCGTCGTCACCTCGCTCGGCGACGATGTCGGTGGCCCCGAACTCCGTGGCGATCCGCTGCCGCGACTCGTGTCGGCTCATCGCGATGATCCGCTCGGCCCCGAGCTCACGCGCGGCGAGCACCGCCGACAGACCGACCGCGCCGTCGCCGACCACGGCCACGGTCGCCCCGGGCCGCACCCCGGCCGTCACCGCGGCGTGCCAGCCGGTGCTCATCACATCGGAGAGCGCGAGCAGGCTCGGGATCAGATCCTGATCCGGCTGCTCCGGGGTCGCGAACAGCGTGCCGTCGGCCTGCGGGATCCGGATGTAGGCGGACTGGCAGCCGTCGAAACCGGCCTGGTTCACACAGGAGTACGGGAACCCGGCCCGACAGTGCGGACAGGTGCCGTCGGAGGCGTAGAAGCCGCCGACCACGAACTGGCCCGGGCGCAGGCCGGTGACCGCGGACCCGATCTCCTCGACGATCCCGACGTACTCGTGGCCGATCGCCCGCGGCTTGGCGACCTTGTCGATCCCCCGGTACGGCCAGAGGTCCGACCCGCACACGCAGGCGGCCACCGTCCGGATGATCGCGTCGGTCGGCTCCTTGATCACCGGATCCGGTCGGTCCTCGACCCGGATGTCGCCCGGCGCGTACAGGATCGTTCCTCGCATCTGCTCTGTCTCCTCGGTGTGTAAGTACTGCTTTCCTACGGCTTCGAGGATGCCCGACCGGCAGGCGGCGAAACAGGTACTGACAGGGCACCCCTGCCGGCGAACCGCTCACCG
This sequence comes from Microlunatus sp., assembly GCA_036525335.1. Lineage (GTDB taxonomy): Bacteria > Actinomycetota > Actinomycetes > Propionibacteriales > Propionibacteriaceae > Microlunatus. The sequence continues at coordinate 9,181 of DATDAP010000312.1, forward strand.
CGTGCCGCTGAGCTCAGTCGGGCCAGCTGATCGCGTCGAGCTGGGCTCGGAGCCGTCGGCCCCGCACCGCGCTGACCGACTCGACCCACCCGACGCGACCCTCGAGATGAGCGCGGAAGTGCGGGAGCCCGCCGCGGTTGGCCACCTCGGGCCCGTTGACCGCGGCATCGTGCAGGATCGCTCGCAGCCGATCGTGGTACTCACGGGGGACCCCCAGCCGATCGCCGCTGACCACCAGACCGGTGATCGTGCGCCGTTGGCCCGGAAACCGGATCCGGGTCTTGCGGGAGTTGATCACGAAGCCCTCGGCCCGAGCGATCTCGGTGACCGCCCGGATCAGTCGCGGCGTCGCGACGTCCGGACCGGAGAAGGTCAGGTCGTCGGCGTACCGGCTGTAGGTCAGTCCGGCTCCGATGGCGTAGCCCGCCAACCGGCGGTCGAGGCCGAAAGCGGTCAGATTGGCCAAGGCCGGCGACGTAGGCGCACCCTGCGGCAGGTGTCGGTTCCGGAGCTCGGCGCGTAGCCGGTACCGAGCGGTGCTGTCACCACCGGGAGGCATCCGGCGCAGCACGTGGACGGGCGTCTGGTGACTGCACAGACCGGTGAGTGTCCACGCGACCGCCTCGGAGTAGCCCATCGCGGTGAAGAGGCCGTTGACCCGGGCGGTGGTGATCGAGGCGAAGAACGTCTGCAGATCGAGACAGACGACCGCCTCAGGCCCGAGATGCAGCCGGGCGTTGGTCAGGGCACTGCGCCCCCGGACGAAGCCGTGGACCGCCGGGTGCAGGGGTACCCAGCAGAGGATGCGGTCGAGGACGCGTCGCAGCACGGCGCGCAGCAACGGGGTCGGCGACTCGAGCAGCCGCGGTACGGCACCGGCGCGCGCCACCCAGTGGTGGCGGTAGAGGTGGAGCGGACCGGGCGGGGTGCGGCGCTGCAGTCCGCGAGCGTCCGCAGCCCAGGTCAGCTGGTCGAGCGGCAGCTCCAGGAGGGTCGCCAACCCGGCGAGATCATCCACCTCCGGTACCGGCCAGCGACGAACCCCGATCCGCCCGGACACGGTGGCCACGGTCTGCACCCGGAGGGGTCTGCGCTGCTGGCGAGCGCGGGCCGACACCTGCGGCAGGGGCGTACCGACCAGGAGGAAGCCGGTCAGCTCGGACGGTCGATCCAGCGGTGCGGAACGATAGGACGCGAGCACCGGGCGTACGACGCGGGGCAGCCAGCGGTGTCGGCGGCCGAGGGTGGTGTGTCCGGCGCTGACCAGGGCTCGCTCGGTCCACTCCGGTGCGGCCAGGAAGCCCCAGGCCAGGGCGCGAGCCAGGTGGTCATCGGGGTGAACCGGCACGGTCCCCCCTGGGCGGTCGTGTTGCTGATGCTGACGGCAGAGGCTGTGGTGGTGGCGCCGTGCGACCTGTCCTGCATGAGCGGGTGAGCTCCTGCGCGAAGCGCAGCGTGTCACCTGCGGACCTGCGGCAAGGTGGGCGTGCTGTCACCGGAGGGTTCCTCGGGCGCCGATCCGCCGAAGCGGTTCGGGATCTCGCGGGCGCCACCACACCCGGCCATTGTGCAGGTTCGGCGAAGCGTGTTCGCCATGACCAGGAGGGAGGGCGCGCTGCTGCACGCTCCACGAGGGGCATGGGGATCCGACCCGGTCGCGCCGAAGCCGCCGCAGGCGGAGTTCTGCGGCGGTGGGCGTGATCTTGGTCGGTTCAGCTCGAGTCGATATCAGTCAGTGGAGGTCGAGGGGGTCTTGGGGAGTCCAGTTGTCGAGGATGATCCGGGGGTGGAGGATCGGTCGTTGTTGTCGGTCGATCCATTTCGGCGGGATCCACACCGGCAGCCCATCCTGGTTCAACCGGCAGGTCCAGCCACCCTGTTCGAAGTGGCGGTGGTGGTAGCGGCACAGCAGGGTCAGGTTGTCCAGGTTCGTGTCCCCGCCGATCTGCCACGAGATGATGTGATGCCGTTCGCACCACGAGGGTGCAGTGTCGCAGCCCGGAAACGAACATCCGCCGTCCCGGGCGATCAACGCCAACGTCTGCGCGGGTGAGGCGATCCGCCGGGACCGGTACAGATCCAGCACCGCCCCCTTCGGCGCCTTCACACACCACGCCAGGTCCGCCTGATCGGCCAGGACGAGAGCATTCGCTACGGAGAGCGGGGTGCCGTCGCCGTAGTGGGCGACCCCCTGCCCAGCCAGATAGTCGGCGTAGGACATGACGATCAACAGGGTGGTCGGGATGCCACCCGACTCCGGCAGATCATCGCAGCGGAGCAGCCGGTCCACCATCGCCTCCACTCCATCGTGGCGCCGTTGACCCTGGGTCCGCTCATCGACCTCGACCTGCGTCTCCGCGTCGCCGTCAGCCTGATCGCCGGTCTGGTAGCGGGTGGTCTGCGGCTTCGACAACGGACCCAGCAGCGCGTGCAGCTTCTGCCCCAGCTCCGGGGTCAACCGGAAGTCCCCGGCCCA
>DATDAP010000313.1:0-5030 GCA_036525335.1 Microlunatus sp.
CCCGTACGAGACGCCGATGCGGATCTACCCGGCCGTGCACTACACGATGGGTGGACTCTGGGTCGACTACGACCTGCAGTCGTCGATCCCGGGTCTCTACGTCACCGGTGAGGCCAACTTCTCCGACCACGGAGCCAACCGACTCGGCGCGAGCGCGTTGATGCAGGGACTGGCCGACGGCTACTTCGTGCTGCCGAACACGATCAACGACTACCTGGCTGCGGGTCCGTTCGAGAAGGTCGACGACTCGCACCCGGCCGCGGCCGAGGCGGTGGCGTCGGTGAAGGGCCGGATCGAGAAGTTCCTGTCCATCAACGGATCCCGGACGGTCGACTCCTTCCACAAGGAGCTCGGTCACATCATGTGGGACTACTGCGGGATGGAGCGGACCGAGGAGGGTCTGCGCAAGGCGATCACCCGGATCCGTGAGCTGAAGCAGGAGTTCTGGTCCGACGTGCGGGTGCTGGGCACCAACGAGGAGCTCAACCAGGCCCTGGAACGGGCCGGCCGGGTGGCCGACTTCATCGAGCTCGGCGAGCTGATGTGCATCGATGCGCTGGTCAGACGCGAATCATGTGGTGGGCACTTCCGGGCGGAGTCGCAGACCGAGGACGGCGAGGCGTTGCGGCATGACGACGAGTTCGCGCACGTGTCGGCCTGGGAGTTCGGCGGCGAGGGCGGCAAGCCGATCCTGCACAAGGAGCCCCTGGTGTACGAGTACGTCGAGATGAAGCAGCGGAGCTACAAGTGATGATCCTCCTGGCGAGCAGAAGCGATGGGAGCGCCGACGCTGTCATGACGAGTGAGTCGAACGGACACGCTCTTCGTCCGCGGGCGAGCGAGGAAGACAGCGTCATCGGGCGCGTATTGAGCGCGAGCCAGAAGGAGACACCGTGAATATCACCGTGCGAGTGTGGCGGCAGGCCGGACCGACCCAGACCGGGAAGATGGTCTCGTACGACGTCCCCGACGTGAGCGAGCACATGTCCTTCCTGGAGATGCTCGACGTGCTCAACGAGCGGCTGACCATGGAGGGCAACGATCCGATCGCCTTCGACAGCGACTGCCGTGAGGGCATCTGCGGCATGTGCGGTGTGGTGATCAACGGGGTGCCGCACGGACGCGGTGACTCACCCGTGCAGACCACCACCTGCCAGCTGCACATGCGCTCCTTCTCCGACGGCGACGTGATCGACATCGAGCCGTGGCGCGCCGACCCCTTCCCGGTGGTCAAGGACCTCGTGGTGGATCGCTCGGCCTTCGACCGGATCATCCAGTCCGGCGGCTTCATCTCGGCGCCGACCGGCACCGCTCCCGACGCCCACGCGGCGCCGGTGCCCAAGGCGGCGGCGGATCACGCCTTCGACGCGGCCACCTGCATCGGCTGCGGCGCCTGCGTGGCGGCCTGCCCGAACGGTTCCGCGATGCTGTTCACCGCGGCCAAGGTCACCCACCTCGGTCTCCTGCCGCAGGGTCAGCCGGAGCGCAAGGCCCGGGTGGTCGGCATGGTCGCCACCCACGACGAGGAGGGTTTCGGCGGCTGCACCAACATCGGTGAGTGCACCGCCGTGTGCCCGAAGGGGATCCCGTTGGAGACCATCTCCCGGCTCAACCGCGATCTGCTGGGAGCGCTGCTCAACCCCCAGTCCTGACCGCTACGTGCTGAGCTTGGTGGCACTCTCCCCGACCAGGATCACCTGCGGGTGGATGAAGTCGCCGTCGCTGGTGTCGAAGGTGCCGGGGGTGTCCTCGCCCCAGCTCAGGCTGACGGTGATCATCAGTCGGTCCTTGACCTGGGTCACCCCGACGCTCTCCCAGTAGAGCAGCTCCGCGTTGGTCGCGCCGGGCTTCACATAAGCCACCATGCCGGCGTCGGCCTGCCCGCCATCGATGTCGATCGCCGTCGGGTCGAGGCTCTGACCGGTATCGACGGAGTAGCCCTTCTCGGTGAGGGTGTCCGGGCACGCCTTGATCCAGGTCACGTAACGCGACCGGGCCGCTATCGCCCCGCCCTCGTCGGGGAACTGGAGGGCCTGGGTGTAGATGATCGGCTCGTTCTTCAACGGGCTCTTCGGATACGGATCGAGCTCTTTGTCGGTCACCGTGTAGCCGAAGTTCCGGGTGACCATCGCCGTGGCGCCCAGGGACGCCAGACCGTCGTCGGGCAGGCAGACGTAGCTCTGGTTGACGGGCCGGCCCACACCCTCGGGCGTCTCCACCGCGGTCTGGTAGGCGGGATCCAGGTAGATGTCCTCCGTCGTCAGCAGGTTGTCGGCGGTCACCGTACGCCCCGGAGCGGTGGTGGGGGACGCACCGCCTGGCTCCTGGCTCTCGGCGCCGGGGCTCGACGCGGTCTGGCTGGACGTACCGGAGCCGTTGCCGTCGGGTGGGGTGGTCGGTGCGGGGGTGCCGCAGCCGGCCAGGACGACCGCGGCGAGGGTGCTCGCCACCGCCAACGCCCGCCGGACGGGGGAGTGGTCGGCCATGGGGGTCCTCTCGTCGATGCGCTGCCACCAGCATGCTCCTGAAGACCACCTGGTGGCTCCATCCTCAGCCCGTACGGGTGCTCAGACGCGCAGGACGCGGGTCGCGCGTGTCCCCTCAGCGGTCGAAACCGGTTGATCGGCCGCCGGATGGCCGACTAGCCTGGTCGTCGTTCCCGTCGAGAGGTAGACGCCCGTGTCCCTGTGAGTCGCTGACCCTGCCGAGCAGTCCCGTGTCCCGTTGCGGACCCGCTGCTCTACCGTCATCCCCGACTCCAGGAGCACGCGATGCCTTCCCTCGTCTGTCACCACCTCCGTTTCGACTGGCCGAACGGTGAGCCGGTCTTCGCCGACCTCGACGCCACGTTCCCCGATGGCGTCACCGGCCTGGTCGGCCGCAACGGCACCGGCAAGTCGACCCTGCTGCAGATCCTGGCCGGCGAGCTGAAGCCCACCACCGGCTCGGTGTCGGGGCCGGAGCGGATCGCCTACCTGCCCCAGCAGCTCGTGCTGCAGGCCGACCGCACCATCGCCGACGTGCTCGGGGTGGAGGCGCGGCTGTGGGCGCTCGAGCGGGTGACCGCTGGAAACGGCACGCCCGAGGACTTCGAGGCGATCGGGGAGCGCTGGGACCTCGAGGGGGAGATGTCCACCACTGTCGAGCGGCTCGGCTTCGAGGACCTCGACCTGACCCGGCGGATCGGCTCGGTCTCCGGGGGTGAGGCGGTGCTGCTCGCTCTGGCCGGACTGCTGCTCGCCGAACCCGACGTGCTGCTCCTCGACGAGCCGACCAACAACCTGGACCGCCGGGCGCGCGGGCTGCTGACCGAGGCCGTACGGCGGTGGCGTGGTCCCTTGATCCTGGTCAGCCACGACCGTGAGCTGCTGGAGACCGTCGACCACATCGCCGAGCTCCGCGACGGTGAGCTCCGGGTGTTCGGCGGCACCTACTCCGCGTACGCCGAGGCGCTGGCCGTGGAGCAGGACGCGGCGCAGCGGGCCGTCCGCAGCGCCGAGGGTGACCTGAAGCGGCAACGCCGGGAGCTCGCGGAGATGCGGATCAAGCTGGACCGCCGGCAGCGGTTCGCGAAGTCACAGGCCGGCAACGTGCCACCGATCGTGGCCGGGGCGAAGAAGCGGGCCGCCCAGGTGTCCGCCGGCAAGCTCAGCGGTGGTCACGAGGCCGATGTGGCGGAGGCCCGCCGCCGTCTCGAGGATGCCGAGGAGGCCGTCCGCGACGACGACGTGATCAGGATCGATCTGAGCCGCACCGCCGTCCCGGCCGGGCGCGACGTGCTGGTCCTGGATGGTGTCGTGCTTCGCAACGGCGCACGCGTCGACGCCCATCTGCGGGGGCCGGACCGGATTGCGGTGGTGGGTCCGAACGGCTCCGGCAAGACGACCCTGATCGACACGATCGTCGGCTCCATCCCCGCGGCGGAGGGTCGGGTCGACCTACGGGTGCCGACCCGGCTGCTGCCGCAGCGACTGACGGTCCTTGCCGACACCGACACGGTGCTGGCCGCTGTCGCCCGACTCGCCCCGACTGCCGACGACAACACCCTGCGCTCCGAGCTGGCCCGTTTCCTGCTGGACGCCGACACCATCGTCCGCCCCGTCCGCAGTCTGTCCGGCGGCGAACGGTTCCGCGCCAGCCTGGCCGCCCTGCTGCTCGCCGAGCCGGCCCCCCAGCTGCTGATCCTGGACGAACCGACCAACAACCTCGACCTCGACAGCGTGGCCCAGCTGACCGCCGCCCTGAACGCCTACCAGGGCGCCCTCCTGGTGATCAGCCACGACGAACCCTTCCTCACCGACCTCCACCTCACCGCCCGCCTGGACCTCACGACGTCCCCCGCAACCGTCATGCCGGTGACCTGATCCGAACTCGGGCTGCAGGTGGGGCTCGGGGATCTGAGGTTTCCGTCAGTCGACGGAGTGTGGGTGACACCCGGGAGTGCGGGATCTGAGCTTCCGTCAGTCGACGGAGTGTGAGGCATCCATCACGTCCAAGGCACACCGTATTCCGCCAGATGACGGGATGTTCAGCCATGTCGACCCGACCGCAGCTCCCCCTCGAACCCGTACGCGTGGCGCTGCACCTCGATCCAGCCCCCGGAACACCAGGAGGCACCCCGAGCAAGCCGGCCACGCCACCCACCCACCCCTCACGAACCGCACCACAGCGAGCCCGACCACCAGGATTTCTGCCCGTACGGTCCCGTGTGGCAGACTTACTCGGGTTGCCTACTGGTCGTGACTCCTGCCGTGGGGGGATCGTTCAGGACCGTGGGCCCATCGGCACTCCAGACGACTCGGTGACCTACGGCACTGGCGAGGAAACAACATGAGCAAGCTGATCGACGCGGTCGATTCCCAATCCCTGCGGGACGACATTCCCGCCTTCCGACCCGGTGACTCCGTCAAGGTGCACGTGAAGGTCGTCGAGGGCAACCGTTCCCGGATCCAGGTCTTCGCCGGCGTGGTCATCTCCCGTACGGGTGACGGCATCCGCCAGTCCTTCACCGTCCGCAAGGTGAGCTTCGG
>DATDAP010000314.1:0-11875 GCA_036525335.1 Microlunatus sp.
GCCGGCCGCCCGAGGACGTCTGCTCGCACACCTCCAGTCCCGCTCTGACCAGGGGGATTGACGCGGGTTGCGGACGGCGTAGGCTCCGGCCATGAGCACCAGTCTGGCGGTGGAGAGGAACGACGCGCGCTCCCGATACGAAGGTCGTCACGACGGCGAGCTGGTCAGTCTCGTTGACTACGTCCTCCGGGGCGACACCATGATCGTCATCCACACCGGGACGGAGCACCGGTGGCGCGGCAAGGGCTATGCCGCACAGGTCACGCAGGCGGCCCTCGACGACGCCCGAACCCGTGGTCTGCACGTCGTCGCCCGCTGCCCGTTCACCGCCGACTTCATCTCCTCTCACCCGGCCTACGCCGATCTGCTGGACGGCAACAGCCGCGCTCGCTGAAGCGGTGTTGTCCTCACGCGTTGCTCGCTGCGCTCCACCGACTCCGTCTTCCCTCCTCGCTCGCAGACGAAAAGACATGTCAGCTCGCTCGTCGGTCCAGACGGAGTCCGTCGCTTCGCTCGCGGTCACTCGCGAGGGGGTGTCCTCACTCGTTGCTCGCTGCGCTCCACCACTCAGCCGAGTCGCGTCCTCTCGTCGCTGACCCACAGGCCCACCAGACCCCGGAAGTGCCCCAGGAACCTCTCCCGCTCCTGCTCGGGGTAGGTCGCCGTGACGGTGTCCACGAGCATCGTGTCGAAGTGCGGCGAGGAGACCCACTCCAGCACGACGTCATCGATGTCAGGCAGCGCGTTGGCGCAGAACTCGTTGTACCGCTCGGTGTCGAAGTGCTCGTCTGCCAGTCGCTGGTAATGCCCCAGCTTCGCGCCGTAGTCGAGGTCGGGATCGTCGGCGACGGCGAACCACGGCGTCGGATCGACGTGCAGCCTGGCCTTGCGGCCGGTCGCGGCGCAGAACGCGGCCCACTTGACGAGTGCCCGCATGGCCCAGGGAAAGTAGTAGTGCAGCGAGGTGACGGCCACGTCGGGACAGGCGTTGGCGTAGTCGATCGGCAGCACCGTGTCGCCCTGGACGAGCATCTCGCAGGAGTTGAACTCCCAGCGGAAGAACGCGTTCACGGTCTGGGCGATGGTGATCGCCTCCTGACCCGCCGCTGGGGACAGGAAGTCGTAGTCGACCGCGTACCGGTCGTGCATCGGCTCGTCGGGCCGGAAGTGCATCACCATCGTCTCCGGACCGATGGTCAGAGCGCGGGCGAACACGTCGTACGGCTCGACGGACTTCTGTAGGTGCATCAGCATCTCGCCGGACTCGTCGTACGCCGCTATCAGCGCCTTCTCGTCCTTGATCCGCGACACCCCGCGCCACCCGCCACCGTCGAACGGCTTCATGAACAACGGGTAGCCCATCTCGGCAGCGATGCTGGGGAGGTCGAAGGCGTCGTTGTAGTTCTGCGACGTGTAGGCCCAGCGGGTGTTGTCGACCGGGTTCTTGTACGGCACCAGGACGGTGTCGGGCACGTGCATGCCGAGGCGCATCAGCGCGCAGTAGGCCGCATGCTTCTCCAGCGACTGGAAGGTGAACGGCGAGTTCATCAGGTAGACGTCGTCCATCAGGGCGACCTTCTTCAGCCACTCGCGCGGGTGGTAGTACCAGTACGCGAGCCGGTCGATCACCAGCGTGTGGCGGGCCGGGTCGCGCAGGTTGAACGGGGAGATGTGCACCCGCTCGGTGTCGAGGGAGTGGGACTGGTTGTCGTACGAGAAGGCTCCTACCCGCTCGACGATGGCCTCGAACGCTCGCGGCCAGTCCTCCTCCGCGCCCAGCAGCAGACCGATCAGATGACGGGTGTCGGACACCGCGACTCCTCTCCTAGATGAACGTTGGTGCGCGGGATCGAGGTCTCGGGGCCGGACCTCAACAGAAGCGTGGCAGATGGTGGGCGAGCTGCTGCTGCCACCACTCCCAGTCGTGGCTGACGTCGAAGCCCCACAGGTCGAGCTCGCAGCGGATGCCCTTCTCCTGCACCAGTCGAGCCAGCTTGACGGTGGACGGCAACGAACCGGTCGGATGGGTCTCCCAGGCCCCCTGGCCGACCACCAGCAGAACCGACAGCTGCTGGCGGAGCCACTCCAGGTGGTCACCGTGCAGGTTCGGGACGTAGTCGGTCGGGTTGGCGAAATAGGTCGCGTCGCCCCGATCGCCCCAGGACCGCCAGGTCATCACGTCGTAGTTGCCGGACATGCCGATGGCCAACGGGGCCAGGTCGGCGCGCTGGAAGGCGAAGTGCACCGCGTGGTAGGCGCCCATGCTGCAGCCGGTGGTGATCAGCTCCGCACCGGCGGTGGTGTCGGCGTGGATGTGAGGCACCACGGTGTGGGTCAACCACCGGGTGTAGACCTCGTGCCGGAGGGCGCGCTCCTCGATCGGCAGACCCTTGGCCGACCAGGTGTCGGCGTCGAGGGAGTCCACGCAGTAGAGCTTGACCCGACCGGCGTTGACCAGGTCGGCAACGGCCGCGACCATGCCGTTGTTCTCGAAGTCCCAGGCCCGACCGGCCTCGGACGGGAACACCAGCACCGGACGGCCGTAGTGGCCGTACGTGATGATGTGCATCTCCCGGTCGATCCCGCTTCCCAACGGTGTCTCGATCTGCTGGCGCCTCACCCCCTCATCCAAGTGGAAGGGGGGCCAGCGGACAAGGGTTGACATCGAGGTGACACGTCAGGGGAGGAATTCGCTCGGAGTCGGCGGCTCTCGGCGGTGTCGCCCTGGTGCCCTTCTCCGCGGGTGGCAGGATGGCCCGGATGTTCGGCTCAGGAGATGACAGATGCGACACCACCCGACGGCATGAGCCCCGCGGCCGCCGGGGGGCATTCGCCGGGCTGCTGACTGCCGCGCTCCTGCTGACCGGCTGCACCAACGGTGGTCTACCCACCCCCAACGGTGACGACCCGGAACGCGCCGCCAGCGAGCTCGCCTCCGCGCTGACCAAGAAGGACCTCAAGCCGGTCGAGTTCGTGGCCGCCGGCAGCAGCGAGGTGGACGCGTCCTTCCAGACCCTGGTGCGCGGCATGGGACCCGTGACGCCCGCCGTCAGTGTCAGCGAGGTCGACCGGTCGGGGTCGGCGGCCACGGCGACGCTGGACGTCAGCTGGACGTTCCCGGGCGTGCCGCAGAAGTGGACGTACACCTCCACCGCTCAGCTGCAGAACGACGCCGGACGGTGGAAGACCGCCTGGCAGGCCTCGATCGTGGACCCTCAGCTGAACGGCTCGAACCGGCTGAGCCAACGGCGGGTAGCGGCCGACCGGGGCGAGGTGCTGGGCGAGGACGACGACGTCATCGTCAAGCGCCGCCCGGTGGTGCGGATCGGCATCGACAAGACAGCGGTCGATGGCGAGGCCGCCGCCACCGCCGCGACCAAGCTGGCCGAGCTCGTCGACATCGACGCCGCCGCGTACGCGAAGAAGGTCGCGGCCGCCGGGAGTGACGCGTTCGTGGAGGCGATCACCTACCGGGAGACCGACGACGCGCGACCGGCCAACTCGGAGGTGTTCGCCATCAAGGGCGCCCTGCCGATCCAGAGCGAGCAGATGCTGGCGCCCACCCGCGACTTCGCCCGGCCGATCCTCGGGATCGTCGGACAGGCGACCAAGGAGATCGTCGACGACTCCGACGGCGCCGTGGTCGCCGGCGACGAAGTGGGTCTGTCCGGGCTGCAGAAGCGGTACGACAGCACACTCCGCGGGACGCCGGGGGTTCAGGTCAGACTGCTGCCCCTGACATCAGGTTCCCCGTCGGCGTCGCCGTCGCCTTCCGACTCGCCGGCCGGGTCGGTCACCCCCGCTCCCTCCAGCGTCCCGAGCGGCAGCGCAAGTCCGGCCGCCCCGGTCTCGGTGTTCGAGGCCAAACCCGTGACCGGCAAGGACCTGCGGCTGACGCTGAACGTCTACCTGCAGGAGCTCGCCGAGAAGACCCTCGCCGAGACCAAACCGGCAAGTGCGATCGTCGCGATCCGGCCCTCCACCGGTGCCGTGCTGGCCGCCGCGAACGGCTCGGGAAACAAGGATCAGAACCTGGCCACCACCGGTCAGGCCGCACCGGGCTCGACCTTCAAGGTCGTCTCGGCTCTCGCCCTCCTGCGAGCCGGCGTGAAACCGTCCTCGGAGGTCAAGTGCCCCGAGACGATCACGGTCGACGGCCGCCGGTTCAAGAACTACAGCGACTACCCGAGCAGCCAGCTCGGCACCATCACGCTGAAGACCGCGCTCGCGCAGTCCTGCAACACCGCGTTCATCGGCTCACGGACCAAGCTGGACGACGGCGACCTGGCCAGGGCCGCCGCGTCGCTGGGCCTGGGTGCGGACTACGACACCGGCTTCCCGTCCTTCTTCGGTGAGGTGCCGAACGACGCGTCGGGCACCGGCGGTGCGGCGGCCATGATCGGCCAGGGCACGGTGCTGGCCTCCCCGATGACCATGGCCGCGGTCGCCGCCTCCGTGGCCGGCCAGCGGACGATCATCCCCGTGCTGGTCGATGGCGAGGCGGCGAGGACGACGGCGGCACCGCTGACGGCCGACGAGGCGAAGTCGCTGCAGTCGATGATGCGCGCGGTCGTGACCGAGGGCAGCGGCCGGAGCTTGGCCGACCTGTCCGGGCCGGGCGTGATCGCGAAGACCGGCACCGCCGAGTACGGCAACAACGACCCGCTCAAGACCCACGCCTGGATGATCGCGGCTCAGGGTGATCTCGCCGTCGCGGTCTTCGTGAACACCGGTCAGTCGGGGTCGAAGACTGCTGGGCCGCTGCTGAAGGAGTTCATGGAGGGGGCTCGCTGAGGTGAATTTGCCGTTATGTCGATCTCACTGGATCTCTCGCCGACAGGTGCGAAGCAGCCCAACGGCGAAGGGAACGAGAACCCAGACCATGAAGGCAGCGACCGCCGGACCAGATCGCCCATCACCACCCAGGTAATCCGACATAGATGACGGAGCCACATAAGGCCCCCAGTTGGCCGGCACGAGGCTGAGCACGGGATCGATCAACACCGTTTGGACGATCACCGCAACGACTGCGAGCGGCGTCGACATGATGGCTGAGGCGACCGCGGCTCCAGAGACTGCGCCGACAAAGGACACTACGAGGAGGGGAACGACCTCGGGAAGGGCCTGGATGTACGTCAACGGGAGTCGCAAGACGAGCGCTGCGGCAATCGCGAACACAGCGGACAGGACGATGACGACGGCAACTGTGAGAGCCGACAGAGCCAGAGTCGCCGCAACCTTGCTTGCGAAAACCAGCTTGCGTCGTGGCTCGAGGAGGAACAGCGCCATCACCTCGCGACTCTGCCAGTCACTGGTCATGATCAAGACTCCGATCAGCGGGGTGCCGATTGCTGCCGCGAGACTGAGCGACACCATGGGTCCAGACAGATCGATCTTCCCGGTCTCCTGACTCCCGACGACGGTCAGTCCAGTCGAGATGATCAGGCCAAGAGCGAGGGTGCACGTCATGATCACCTGGCTCGCTCGTGTGAAGAGCACCTTGCGCAGCTCGACGAGGGCGAGGAGAGCACCGCGACGTATCGTCGGACTGAGGTGCAACATCACGAGGTCTCTGTTCCCGTCGTCGCGAACTCACCAGACGTGGCACGCAGATACACGCGCTCGAGGGCTCTGTTTCCGCCTGGCACCAACTCAGTCACCAGCACTCGGTTGTCCAAGGCAAGCTGCGCCACCGTTCGACCGTTCCCTTCGACGGTCGTGCTATGAGGTTCCACAGATGGTTGCCACCGGATCGAAGCGACATCAAGAAGGCTTCGGAGGTGAGCTGGATCATCGGTGACCACATCGCACGTGGCGGCGCACCGAAGCCGCTCGATGCTCTCTTCCATGACGACCCGTCCGCGGCTCAGGATCACCACTCGATCGGCGTACGACTCGAGCTCCCGCAGGAGGTGGCTGGAGATCAAGACGGTGCCGCCCTCTTCTCGACAGAAGGAGACGAGAATCTCCCGCAACCAGTGAATGCTCTCAACATCGAGGCCATTGACCGGTTCGTCGAGGACGAGGAATCGGGGAGAACCGAGCAGGGCGATCGCCAAACCCACTCGTTGCTTCATCCCCAGCGACAGGGCTCCGAATCGCCGACCGCTAACTGTCGAAAGACCCATGAGGGCGATCATCTTCCCCACACGGTGACGCCCCACTCCCATCAACAGGCCAGCGACTCGCACTGTTTCGAACACCGAGCGTCCTGGGTGATGCGCAGACGCGTCGAGGAGGACTCCGATCTCTCTGGCAGGTCTCTCGATCTCGCCATAGCGTCGACCGTCGAAGGATGCTGTCCCGGCTCCGTCTGGGCTCAGTTCGGTGAGGAGCCTCATGATTGATGTCTTTCCCGACCCGTTCGGTCCCAGAAGTCCGGTGATCTGACCCGTGGGGCAGTCGAAGTCCACGTCCTGCAGAATCGGCACGCGGCCGTAGTGCTTGCTCAAGCCTCGGACCGAGATTCCGGTCATACCCGGAGCCCTCGCGGGAGCCGGCGGTCGTATCGCTGTCCGGCGATCACGGCGGCGATCATCACCACGAAGCACGTGCCGTAGATGCCGATTGAAACGGGAACGGATGGCGAGATCACACCGACGATCGTGCTCACCACGTACGCCGCAGCAGCGACCGTGGCCAGCAAAGCGCCTGCGGTGCCAAGAACGAAACCGATCGACAGCGAGTGCCCTTGCTCGAAGTTCTCGGCGTACTCATTGGCAGGCCCGAACCTCTCGTCTGGTGCAGTGTCCGTCTCAGCGGTCTCACTTGCCACTTCGCGGAGGATGTCGGCGACAGTGGCCTCATCGACTCGACGCCAGCGAAGCTTCTGCCCCAGATCCTTCAGATAGTCCTCATGCTTCACCGTGATGTCCCTTCAGTATCTCGGCCGAGGCCGCTGAGAATCTCGACCAATCTGCGGCCACTTCTGACAACCGCGCCCGACCACCGCTGGTCAGGCGGTAGTGCTTCCTACCTGGACCGAGATCGCCCTCCCGCCACTGCGTCGTGACGAATCCGTCCGCCTCGAGCCTTTTCAAGATCGGGTACAAGGTGCCACCGGTCACACTTCCGAACCTGCGCTCTTCCAGACGCGCGCCGATGCTGTATCCGTAGGCGTTGTCTCCAAGGTCATCAATTACGCTCAGCGCGCAGGCCCACAAGATGGCTCGGTACCACCCGCTTGGCCATTCGTCGCCGTCCATCGCTAGATGGTAACACTTGCTAGATTGCCTCACAACTTAGCCGACAACCCAAAGTGACCCTCGAACGGTCCGTCGGAGGTATGCTCGCAGGCCTGAGACAGCCCGAGAACAGCGATCGCCGACAGGATCGTGCTCGAAGCCGAGAACCAGACAGCCGCATTCGTTCCCGAACCATGCACCCATATCGCGGCCCACGCATTACCCACGAGGTGCATCGCGAGAGGAAGCAGGACCGATCGAGTCCACAGACATGCATAGTAAGCACAGATTCCGAACGTGATCTTCTCGACGGTCGGAACGAGATTCGTAGTGTCATGAATGAGGACGAATACGGCGGTCGTGACGGCGGCGAATAGCGCAGATGGGGCGGTGCCAAGCAGTCCCGCTCTCAGTTGTAGCGCCACTGGCAGCCTGCGAAACGCGAGCTCTTCACCGAGCGCGGTCGTGATCAGGAAGAGCACCACCGACGGCATGAATTCGTTCGCGGACGCAGCCAGCTGCAGACATGATGCGCCAAGGAGCAACCAAACCGCTGTCCAGGTCGCCGCTGTTGGCCGCAACGTGGTTCTCCGCGCTTGTCTTCCACCGCCGCCGAGACTCATGAGCACGAACGCCAGGACCCCTGCAACTGGTATCACCATCAGCAACAACCACTCGGATTCGACCCCATAGTCAAGCAGAACGAGGCCAAGACCTGCGGAACCGGCGCACATCAGTGCCAGATAGCTCGCGACAACAAAGATTGCGCGCATCAATGCGGACACTTCCTTTCAGCAGCGGCGACCCGAACCACATCCCGCATCGGGTCGCCGCTGTAGGCCGGCCTGATCAACTGGTGAAGTACTTCACGAGCGCATCGAAGAGCGCCCACAGGGTGCCGCTCCACAGGAATGTGATGGTCACGCGAATCGGCTTCGGAAGTTTGTAGAACCATTCTTTGACGGCGGCGTGACCCTTCTTCGCGGCAACCTTGAGTTTGTCGTAGTGCTTCTTACCGTGCTTCTTGAGCCAGTTGATGATCGGTTTGATGCTCGGCCGCTTTTGCACATCGGTACTGAGGACGCCCGAGGTCACCGCATCACCGGCCCAGAACCGGCCGAACTCCACTGGGATGACCTGCCCCGCTGATGTCCGCTGGTGAAGCGAGGATGTCGTGGAGTAGGAGAGAGTGGATGGACTGGAGGTCGAGGCAGGGCTCGTCACGCCGAACGCTCCGGCTGTGACCGCGAGCGCGGCGACGGCGGCCGCCACCTTGTGCTTGCGACCGACCCGCGACGGTCTCGGGGAAACCGGCGGTCTCGCGCTGGACCTGTCCTCGTTGAACCGCCGCGAGGCGGGGGCGGACAAGCGTGTGGTCTTGATCATGTATCTCCTTGGTGCGGAAGGTGGTCGCGACGAACGATTTGCTCGTTGCGATTTCTGAATCGGGAGGCGATCGCGCTCTCCCGAGCAGCAACGTGTGGGGCATTGCAGCGACACAGCTATCTGCTTCGTGATCTATCCCGAAGCTCACTCGTCAGGCTTCGTCAGTGACGCACCACCGCCCGCCACCCCACGTCGTCGGAGACCACGAGCCCGACGTCTTCCAGCGCACTGAGCTGGGCCAGCGCGGTTGGCACGGACACGCCCGCCGCCAGGGCGATCTCCCCCGCGCCGACCCGGCGCCGGGCGGGCACCGCCTCATACACCGAGAGCCGGACAGGATCGAGGGCATCGGTCTCTCGGACCGGCCCGTGCGGGATCGGCAGCGTTGCCTGGCCGGACTCCGAGACGAGCTCCAGCACCTCGGCGGCGTTGGCCACCAGCACCGCCTGACCGTTGCGGATCATCAGGTGAGGTGCAGCTGACATCGCCGACTCCACCGATCCCGGCACCGCCATGAGCACCCGCCCGCAGCCCAACGCCCAGCTCGCCGTGTTACGGGCCCCCGAACGCAGTGCGGCTTCGACCACCACCGTCCCGACGCTCATCGCGGCGATCAGGCGGTTGCGGGCCAGGAACCGCACCCTGCTCGGATGGGTGCCGGGTGCGAGCTCGGAGATGATCAGCCCGTGTTCGCCCACCCAGTCGAACAGCTTCCGGTTGCCTTGCGGGTAGGCGACGTCCACCCCGTTCGCAACCACGGCGATCGTCGGTCCTGCCGCGGCAAGGGCTCCTTGGTGGGCTGCGGTGTCGATGCCGTACGCGCCGCCGGACACGATCGTGAAGCCCACTTCGGCCAGCTCCGCGCCGAGATCGGTCGCGACCGTCGTGCCGTACGGGGTCGCGGTGCGGGATCCGACGATCGACACCGACCTCTCCGCCAGCTGCCCGAGGTGGCCCGGTCCGCGCAGCCACAGCCCGAACGGCACCCCGCCCCGTCGCTGCACCTCGTCACAGAAGCGCAGATCTCCCAGGCGCTCCGGCCACTCCTCGTCGCCCGGCACCACGAAGCGGGATCGGCTGCGGGCAGCCCTGGCCAGCACCCGATCGAGATCGAGCTGCGCGGCTCGCTCGGCCAGTCCCTCACCGAACCCGCCGTCGGACACCTGCTGCCATGCTGCCGCCGCCCCCGAGATGGTGGTCACCTCGGCCACCGCCGGTTCCCCGCCCTCGATCACGCAGCTCAGAGCCAGGCGTACGGTCCGTTCTGCGCCCGCGGTCGCCTTCGCAGCCGGCGTCGGGGCCTCGACCGGCACGATCCCGGGATCAGGGTCACGGTGGCTCGACGCGGTCATGACACCCCCCGGACGGCAGTTCTCGAACCGTGCTGATCGCCCTGCCTCATGGCGAGGGCGATGCCGATCTCGTCAACGCCGGGCTTGTCCTTGCCGGCGAGGTCCGCGATCGTCCAGCTCACTCGCCAGGCCTTGTCGATCCCGCGCGGGGTCAGAAGTCCCCGCTCGGCCGCTCGATCCAACAGGTGCAGGCCATCCGGCTGCGGAAGGTGGTGACGCAGATAGGCACCCGTCACCTCGCTGTTGGCATGCCAGCCCGTTCCGGCCAGGCGGCGTTCCTGCCGCTCGCGAGCCTGCTCGACCCGGGTGGCCACAGAGGCGCTCGGCTCCCCCTGGGCCAGGGTGGCCTTCAGCTGATGGCGCTTCAGCGGCCGGAAGTGCTGGGTGATGTCCACCCGATCCCGGATGGGCGCCGACAGCTTCGCGGTGTAGCGCCGGACCGCCATCGGCGGGCACAAGCACGACGCCCCGACCAGGCCGGATTGGCCACAGGGGCAGGGATTGGCAGCCATCACCAGCTGGAACCTGGCCGGATAACGGGTCAGCCCGTGACTGCGGTTCAGGTTGATGATCCCGGACTCCAGCGGCACCCGCAGGGCCTCCAGGACCTTGACCGAGAACTCGGGGGCTTCATCCAGGAACAGCACCCCGCGGTGGGCGCACGAGACGGCTCCCGGTCGGGCCAGTCCTGGCCCGCCACCGACGATGCTCGCCATCGACGCCGAGTGGTGCGGTTCGGCGTACGGCGGGCGCCGCACGAGGCCCTCGGACAGGTCGAAGCCGGCGAGCGAGTGCACCGCCGACACCTCCAGCGCCTCAGCGATGGTGAGGTCCGGCAGCAGCCCCGGGAGCCGGGCCGCGATCATGGTCTTGCCGACTCCGGGCGGACCGGTGAAGAGCAGGTGGTGCCGGCCCGCTGCCGCCACTTCGACCGCCCATCTGGCTTCCAGCTGACCAGCCACGTCGGCGAGGTCGAGATCCACATCAGTACCGAACCGCTGACTGGTGGGCGCCAGATCGACCGGCTCGGCGTCGGGCACCGGCTCGTGCTGGAGGACAGCGATCAGCTGAGCCAACGACGCGACCCCGAGCACCTCGATCCCGTCGACGAGCTGGGCTTCGCCGGCCTGGCGATACGGCACGATCACGCGCCGGAAACCGGCTTGCACCGCGGCCAGGGTCGCCGGCAGCACGCCGCGCACCGGCCGCACGCGTCCGTCCAGG
The DNA here is from genome assembly GCA_036525335.1 of Microlunatus sp. GTDB lineage: Bacteria > Actinomycetota > Actinomycetes > Propionibacteriales > Propionibacteriaceae > Microlunatus. The sequence goes on from DATDAP010000314.1 coordinate 11,147, forward strand.
CCGAGCTCCCCGAGCAGCACGGTGTCGCGGAGCTCGACGGCCTTGACCACGTCGGCCGCCGCCAGCACCGCGGTGACGATGGCGAGGTCGTAGCCGCTGCCCTGCTTGGGCAGGGTCGCCGGCGAGAGGTTGATGGTCAGCAACGTGTTCGGCCAGCTCTGTTGGCTGCTGTGCACGGCCGCCTTGCAGCGGTCCCGCGCCTCGTACAGCGAGGTGTCCGGCAGTCCGACCAGGATCGTGCGCGGCAATCCTGGGCCGGTGTGGGCTTCGACCTCCACTATCCGGCCGTCGAGCCCGACCAAGGCGACCGCGTACGCACACGCGAGACTCATTGGTCCCCGATCCCGGTGATGTGCACGAGCACCGGCTTCTGGTCGCGCTGCAGCAGCACCCCGATGGCGTCGAGCCGCATCCCGTCGACCTGCACCGTGTGCTGGTTCATCCACTCGGCGGCGAGCTGGCGCAGCCGACGCACCTTCGCTTGGGTGATGGACTCCAACGGATCGCCATAGTTGCGGCCGGTGCGGCACTTGACCTCGCAGAACACGGCCGTCCGCCGACCCTCGCTGCGGTCCAGCGCGACCACATCCAGCTCACCCCAGCGGCATGACCAGTTTCGGTCCAGGATCTCCAGCCCCTGCCGTTCCAGCTCGAGCGTGGCGAGGGTCTCCCCCATCGCCCCGATCTCGTTGCGTGTCCGTCGCACCGTCACGTCGACCTCCGTCTCTC
>DATDAP010000315.1:0-9303 GCA_036525335.1 Microlunatus sp.
CAACGGACGCGGCGTCTGCGAACGCGGCAACCACGTCCGCGAACTGCCCGGCTGGACCATCCGCCTCGCCGACCCCGACACCCACACCGTCTCGACCACCACCCCCACCGGCCACCGCTACCTCAGCAGACCACCCGAACCACCGTGAGCTCAACCGGCGATGGTGATCCGGAAGTCCTGCGAGTCGTTGATCACCGGCACGTCCGTCCACGGCGGGGCGAGGTGGCCGTCGTCCGCGTCGTCGAAGCCGCGGAGCGCCTCACCGCTGGGCAGCCGCTCCAGCGGCTCGGTCGAACCGTCGAGATGACGGATGACGATGTGGGCGACACGTCCACTGATGATGGTCGTGGGGTGCCGGGTGGTCAGCTCGTGATGCGATTCGACGTAGCGAGCGATGCCGTCATGCCCTGGGACAACCAGGCAGTTGAGCTCGATCACCGAGTTGCGCTCCTACGCCGGGCCGCAGCACTCGTGCTCCCAGTCACCGATCTCCACCACCGTGTCCATCGCCGATCGCTCTCCGGTGCTGTCGCGGTCAGTGGTCGAACGCCTGGCGGACCAGCTGCACCGTCTCGGTGGGGTTGAGGCCGAGGGCACGCATCCGGCGCACGAAGTCGGAGGCCGACCGTCGCGCGTCCTCGCCGACATCGTCCGAGGGCTCGGCCACCACCGTGCCGCGACGCCCGGCGGTGCGCACGAGACCGGCCTGCTCCAGCTCGCGGTAGGTGCGGGCGACGGTGTTCGGGGCGATCCCCAGATCGCCGGCGAGTCGACGGACGGTGGGCAGCTGCGTGCCGGGGGTCAGCTCGCCGTCTTCGATCTGCGCCACCAGCTGCTGCCGGAGCTGCTCGAACGGGGGCACTGGCGATGATGTGTCGACGACGAGCATCAGACGGTCTCGTACGCGCCACGGGCCGCCTGGAGCGCGGCTGCTCGACGCTTCCAGGGTCGCAGCCAGACCAGCAGAACGATGATCACGATGGCGGCATCTCGCCCTCGATGTTCTCGGTCTCCCGGATCCGCTCCAGCGCCGACTCGTCGTCGCCCACGGCGACCACCACCGACCCGCCGCCGATCAGGGCCGCCACGATGCCGTCTCGCGCGGTCGCCCACGGGGTCGAGGGTCGGACCAGCCGGCGAAGGGTCGTCTCGCGGGCCACAGCGAGCTCGGCCTGGGTCAGGGTGGCTTCCGCCGAACGCCAAGCCAGCTCGTCGGCCGGTACGGTCACGGCCGCGTACTGGTCCGGCTGCCCGCGGACCTCCAGCGAGAAGTCGGCCACACCGTCGGGCAGCCTCTCGGCGAACGGCAGACCCAGTGGGTGCAGGCTGCAGGCCAGCAGATCGGCGCCGAGCTCGGTCGCGTGCTCGGCGGCGGTCGTGTACAGCGGACCGGCGATCACCAGCCGCACTCCCGCGTCGGCATCGGAGCCGCCGTCGACGGCGACCGTGACGCCGAGAGACCAGCAGGCCAGTTCCAGGCAGACGGTCACCCAGTGGCCGGGGTGCGTGCGGGCGACGTCCAGAAGCACGAGGTCGCCGAGGTCGAGGCCGTACTCGTCGGCCAGCAGGTTGCTGGTCTTGGCGACCCAGTTCGTCACCGTGACGGCGGACAGCTCGGTTCGCTCGCCCGTACCGAGGTCGTAGTAGGTGACCAGCGGGTCGGCACCGGCCGTTGCGGTCCGTCGACGAAGCCGCTGGGAGATCAACTGCATGACGGTGATCGTAGGGCCGCCGCACCGGACAGCGGCTCGCCGCTAGCCTGTGGCGATGCGTCACGTGCTCATCATGGCCGGCGGCTCGGGGAAGCGGCTGTGGCCGCTGTCACGCCGGGACATGCCCAAGCAGCTGCTCCGCATCCTCGGTGGTCAGAGTCTGCTGCGGCTCGCGTACGAGCGGCTGGAAGGCGTGGTGGAGCCAGGACAGGTGTGGGTGTGCACCGGCGCGGACTACGCCCGCGTGGTGTCCGCCGAGCTACCCGAGCTCGATCCCGGCAACATCCTCGGCGAGCCCGAGGGCCGCGACTCCATGAACGCCATCGCCTGGACGGCGGCCGTCCTCGCCGAGCGCGACCCCGATGCGGTGATGGCGGTGGTCGCCTCCGACCACATCATGCGGCCCACCGCCGCGTTCCAGGAGGCGCTGCGCACCGGCTTCGAGGTCGCCGAGGCGGACGCGAGCGCGCTGGTGACCTTCGGCGTGGTGCCGGCCACCGCGCACACCGGCTACGGCTACCTGCACCAGGGTGAGGCGCTGCCCGGTCACGCGGACGTGCGCCGGGTGCTCGGGTTCAAGGAGAAGCCCGACCGGTCCACGGCCGAGGGCTACCTGGACTCCGGCGACTACTGGTGGAACGCCGGCATGTTCGTCTGGCAGGCCCGCACGGTGCTCGACCAGCTCCACCAGCTGCTGCCGGACACCCACCGGCTGGTCACCGAGCTGGCTGCCCAGCCCGACCGTCTGACGGAGATCTACCCGAAGCTCGCCAAGATCAGCGTCGACTACGCCGTGATGGAGCCGGCCTCCCAGGGCCGCACGGACGCGCACGTCGTCGCCGTCCAGCTGCCGATCATCTGGCACGACGTGGGCGGCTACCCGTCGCTGCGCCGTCAGCTGCCGTGGGACGAGCACGGCAACGCGGTCACCGGCACGGCGGTGGTGGTCGGCTCGCGAGACAACCTGGTCATGAACGAGAGCGCGGACGGCCGTCTGCTGGCGGTGATCGGGATGACCGACACCGTCATGGTGCAGACGGACCAGATCACCGTCGTCGCCCCGCTGGGGGAGTCCGAACGCGTGAAGGAGCTGGTCGCTGCCGTCACCGACCAGCTCGGCACCTCCTACGCCTAGGCCCCGTTGGGCTCCGGGGAGCTCGTCGACGGGTAGGTCTGCATGAAGGACTCGATGGCCGCGCCGCTGACCGCGGTGCAGGGCTGGCGAACGCCCTGCTGCTTCGTGGCGTCGGCCGGGTTGTTCGGATCGGCGGTCCAGCGGGTCAGCACCACGTTCTTGCCCTCCGGGAAGCCCGCACCGTCGGCCTCGGTCCAGGGCGCGGCGATGAACTTCTCGTTCGGGTCGTAGTCCTCGGAGGTGAAGGTCTTCGCGATCGCCGCCAGCGCGTCGATGTCCGCCTGCGGGGCGCTGTCGCGGTACCAGACCACCGTGTAGCCGTGCTCCAGATTGTGCACCAGGGTCTCCACGGCCGGCCGGTCGTCGGCGGTGTAGAAGCGCTTGGTGAACGGCGCCGGCGAGGCGTAGTGCGGGCCCGAGTCCGGTGGCGTCCGGTCGTAGGTCACCTTGGTGCCGTCGGCGACGTGGTTCTGGTTGCCGGAGGCCGGGTGCGTCGCCGCACCATCGCAACCGGCCGCGTCCGCAGCCACGCCGAGGTCGGCCAGAGCCGCGCTGCTCGCCTGGCTGTCCTTGACGACCAGGTAGACCGGGTACGACAGCAGGGCGCCCGCCAGCACCACGCAGATGGCCAGCAGGCCGACCGTACGGCGGCGTTGCGCGGACTTCTGCTGGTTCTCCAGGGCGGCCAGCTGCTGGCGGCGGTTGCCACCGGAGGTCTTGGCGGGCTCCTTGGCCACAGGGACTCCTCGTGTGCTCGGGCGAGTTGCTGCCCGAGACTACGGACAATCGCCCGGGAGTCTATCCCGGCGAAGCTGACGTACCGGTGGCTTCGAGGGCCCCCAAGTGCTGAGCGATGTCCAGCAGCCGCCGGACCAACACGACCGGATCGCCTGCGAGGTCCCCGCGCTCCAGCAGGGCGTCCGCCGCCGACTCGGGGTCGGCCCCGACCAGATCCGGGTACGCCTGCGGCACGCCCAGCGCTCGACAGAGGGCGGCGAGCACCGCCTCGCGGGCACCGTGACTGAACAGGTCCTCGCGACCGGTCCGCAGGATCGCGACCGCGCCCGAGGTCTCGGGCGGTTGCGGACCGACCAGCTCGGCGAGTCCGCGCAGCACCGCGACGGGTCGACCGCCCAGCTTGCCCTTGACCAGGTCGGCGGCCGCGGCCAGCTCGTCGGCCAGGGCCATCGTGGTCACCGCGAGCTCGTTGCCGTAGCTGTCGACCTGCCCGGCGTACGGCGCCAGCACCCGGACCCGGGCCGCCCCGATCGCGTGGTCGGTCTGTCCGAGGCGCCAGGGACGGCCGGCGGTGTCGGAGATGATCACGCCGACGTCGCCGCCGACGGCCTCGCTGAGACCGGCGGCCAGTCGCTCGGCGGAGGCGTCCGGGTCGACCGGCAGCAGCAGGATCCGGCCGGACTCGACATTGGAGGTGTCGACACCGGCCGCGGCCAGGGTCAGGCCGGTGTGGGTCCGGACTATCCGCATCGGTCCCCGCTGGGCGACCACGGAGCGGGTCTCGGCGGTGATCGCCGACTCGCGGTCGGCGGCGTCGGCGTACCGGTCCTCGGCCTTGCTGATGACCTTGGAGGTGACCACGACGACGTCGCCGGGCTGCAGAGGGCCGCGGTCGTCGGCAGTCACGGCCGCGGTGATCGTGCCGATCAGATCGGTGCCGGGCCCGACCTCGCCGACCCCGTCCGGGGCGAACAACAGCACCATCAGCCGGGGAGGGCCTTGACGGCCAGCCGGACGAACTCGGCGGTCGCCTCCGGGCTGCTCATGATCAACGCGGTGACGGCGACCCGGAGACCGTCGGCCTCCAAGCCGACCGCGCTGTCGGCATCGGCGGAGTCCATCACCCAGAGATCGAGCACACCGTCGGCCCCACGCGAGCCGTAGTGACGCCCGACCGCCGCCGCGTCGACCGCCACCCCTATGGCCGGCAGCAACCGATGGGCCATGCCCAGCACCGGTGCTCCGCCGAGGATGCCGGCGAAGCCGATCACCGGCGCCGTGGTGTCGACCAGCGCGGCCCGGATGCCGGGAACCTCGAGGATCGGTCCGATCGAGACCACCGGGTTGCTGGGCGCGACCAGCACCAGGTCTGCGGAGGAGATCGCCTCGGCCACGCCGGCAGCCGGTCGGGTGTTCTCCACGCCCGTACGCCGGACCGCCAGGGCGTCCGGGACGGCGCGCAGCCGGACCCAGTACTCCTGGAAGTGCAGCCACCGTCGGCCGTCGGGTGCGTCGGGATCACTGATCGCGACCTCGGTCTCCACCACGTCGTCGGTCATCGGCAGCAGGGTGAGCAGCGGATCGTGCCCCAGCCAGCGCGCGGTGACCCGCCGAGTGACCTCGGACAGCGGCAGCCCGGAGGCCAGCAGCCGGGTCCGGACGAGGTGGGTGGCCAGGTCCAGGTCGCCGAGTCCGAACCAGGTGGGCTCCAGCCCGTACGCGGTCAGCTCCTCCTTGACCCGCCACGTCTCACCCGCCCGACCCCAGCCGCGGTCGGCGTCGATTCCGCCGCCCAGCGTGTACGTCATGGTGTCCAGATCGGGACAGATGCGCACACCGTGCAGGGTGATGTCGTCAGCGGTGTTGACGATCACGGTCAGCTGCTCCCCTGGATAAGCCGCGCGCACCCCCGCGACGAACCGTGAACCCCCGACACCACCGGCCAGCACCACCACCTGCACGGCGCCCAGTGTTCCACGCGCTCGGGGTGGGTGGCCCCGCACTAGGGTGAGCTGCATGCAGCCCTGGTACCGGTGGCGTGAGCCTCTCGCGGTCGTGCTGCTGGTAGCGCTCGGGCTGATGCTGGTCGTACGCGTCGTCGGTCTGGTCCTGGCCGTCGCCGCGGGTGCCGCGGGTGGTCTGCACGGCTTCCTGCCCGGTGGAGACGACCTGCTGCTCCTGGCGACGGCGGGCGCGGTTCTCTGGTGCACGACCCCGGTGCCGGGGGCGGGACCGGGTGAGGAGCCCTCTGCGATGAGCCCGCACGCCTGGCCGGTCGCGGTCGCTGGTCTCGTGGTCGTCGGGTTGACGGTGCTGGGCTGGTTGCTGCTCAGCGCCGGCAACGTGGCGGCGTTGATCTCCTGGCCGACTCCAGACCCCGGGTTCGTGCTGCTCGTGGTCGAAGGACTGCTCCGGCTCGCTCTGCCGGCCACCGCGCTGGTCGCGGTCGTGCTGTCGGTGCGCAGGGCCGCGGCGGCGCGCACGCCGGCCGAGGCTGCTCGGGCGTTGCCGCCCGCGGAACCCGAGGTGCCGGCCGTGACCGCCGCCCCGGACCGACTGCCCGCTGCCTGGCAGGCCGAGGAGGCCACCGGTGCCGTCTGGCTGACCGCCGACGACGCCGCCCAGGGGCAGCCGGGGTTGTCCTGGTCGGATCCGACGGCCACCGCTGGTGCGGTGACCAGTGGGCCCTGGGCGTCGCGTCCGGCGGCCGCGGAGGAACCCGACGCCCACGCGCCTCAGGCCCCGCCCGCAGCCGCTGAGGACGACGATCTGCGCTGAGGCGTCCGGCGAAACGTACGCCTTTCGCACCAAGCTCTCGGCCCTTATCGCAGGGCGCGCAGGTGAGCAAACCGGCCCAATACCAAACTCGGCCTTGACTTGGGTGCATTTACGGGCGTGTAATTTCACCCATGTTGTTCGATCGAGACCAACACCGGCGCCGCGGGGGCACCGGGAGAGGTCGTCTGGTCGACGCATGATCGCCGTTGGGGCCGCGAACCCCTCGGCAGGCATTGAACCCCGGGGTCGAGGAGGCAACACATGGAGCACGAAGAAGCTGAGGTCGACGAAGGCGCGCTGAGCTGGCAGGAGCGAGCGCTGTGCGCGCAGACGGATCCGGAGGCCTTCTTCCCCGAGAAGGGCGGCTCGACGCGGGAGGCGAAGAAGGTCTGCCTGTCCTGCGACGTGCGTTCGGAGTGCCTGGAGTACGCACTCGGGCACGACGAGCGGTTCGGCATCTGGGGTGGTCTGTCCGAGCGCGAACGGCGCAAGCTGAAGAAGCGCGCGGTCTAGATACAGCCGGCACGAGCAGACGGTCCTCCCCAGCCGTCTGCGTGCCGGTGGCGACCGAGCCGGCGCCCGGTCGTCGAATGCGGCACTCCTCGCGAGTTCGCATACAGTGGTCGACGCCTTGCGCCTGAGCCGGGGCCGCGCCCCTGCCGTACGACTCTCGCGAGGTTTCTCCGACACTCATGGACGACGACGTGAGCGAGAAGCGCCCGCTCCAGCCGGCAGCGGACGGCTGGGACGACCTGCGGGTTCCCCAGGTCGAGGACGAAGCTGACCGTTGGGCCTGGCTGGGCGACCGCCACGATACCGCTGCCCCGCCCGATCTCTCCCGCTGCCGCGTCACCGCCGTGCTGGTCACCCTGGACGCCGAGGCTTGGCTGCCCGAGACCCTCGCCGGGCTCTCCCGACTCACCCACAAGCCGACCAGGCTGATCGCGGTCGACAACGGCAGCACCGACAACACCGTCGAGCTGCTCGAGCGGGCCGAGCGGCACGGACTGGTGGACGCCGTCGTCAGCGGCCCGTCCCGGGGTGGCTTCGGAGCCGGCGTCGCCGCGGCCCTGGCCGCCGAGGTCGGCGCGACCGAACGAGATCGCGCGACCGACCACTGGCTCTGGCTGCTGCACGACGACGCCGTGCCGGCCGCCGACACTCTCCAGCAGCTGCTCGCCCATGTGATCCTCGACCGCGGAGTCGACATCACCGGCCCCAAGCTGGTCTTCCCACGACGGCCACACGGCACTGGTCATCAGATCAGTGAAGTCGGAGTCTCCATCGCCCGCACGGGGCGCCGAGACCTCGGACTCGATCTCGGCGAGATCGACCAGGGACAGCGCGACCAGCCGAAGCAGCACCTCGGTGTCTCCACCTGCGGGATGTTGCTGCGGCTCGCCGACTGGGAGGCCCTCGACGGGTTAGACCCGGACGTGCCCTGCTTCCGGGACGGGGTCGAGCTGGGGTGGCGGGCGACGGCCCGTGGTCTCCGGGTCGTCACCACTCCGCGCGCGGAGATGGTGCACCGCCAGGTGGGGCGGGCCGGGCTCCGGCCGCGAGGCGCCGGCGGACGGCACCCCGATCGCGTCGACCAGCAGCTCGGGCTGCTGCTGATCGCCGGTCACGCACAGACCTGGCGGTTGCCGTTCACCTGGTTGCGACTCGTCCTGGACTGCCTGATCCGGGCCCTGGGCTACCTGGTCGGCAAGGCTCCAGCCCGGTCTCGTGACGAGCTGGCCACCCTCGGCTGGCTGGTCACGCACCCGGGCCGGATCCGGGCCTACCGACGGCGGCTGCGGCAGCGACGAACCGAGAACGACAGCGCCGAGCTGATCTCCACCCTGCGACCGCCCTGGTGGTGGAGTCTGCGCCTCGCCGTCGAGTCGTTGACCGGCACGGTCTCCGATCGTTACCGCGAGCTGGCCGGCGACTCCGAGGCCGCGACGCTGGACGAGCTGACCGGTGACGACTTCTCCACCGTCGGTGAGGATCGCTCCAACCACCCGCTGCTCGTGCCCATGGTGATCGTGGGCGGACTGCTCCTGCTGGCGAGCCTCGTCGCCGCCCGCTCCCTGTTCGGATTCGGTCACCTGGACGCCCCGGCTCTGCTGCCGGCTCCGGATCGGCTGAGTGAGCTGTGGCAGTCGGCTGCCAGCCCGATTCCCGGTGCCCCGGGCGTGGCGCCGCCGCCGTGGCTGGCCCTGATGGCGCTGGGCTCGACCATCCTGGCCGGTCAACCGGAGTGGCTCGTCTCCGCCCTGCTCCTGGGTGTCGTCCCGCTGGCCTACCTCGCCGTCTACCCACTGCTCCGGACGACCGTCGACGATCGTCGGGTACGGATCTGCGCTGCTGTCGCCTATGCCCTGCTGCCGGTTCTGCTCGGCGGCACCAACCAGGGACGGTTGGCCCTCAGCGTCGTCGCTGTCCTTCTGCCGATGCTCGTGCTGGCCGTGCGCGGCCTGGTGCAGCGCCGCCCCCGCGCTCCCGAGGCGTGGCGGGGTGGCTGGGCTGCCGGTGTGGTGCTCGTCGGGCTGACCGCGTTCGAGCCCTCCCTGATCCTGGTCGCGATCGTGCTCGGTGCGGTCGGGGCCGTCTGGCTGCGGCGGACGCCCCGCAAGGTCGGCCGGATCGGTCTGGCCGTGGGCCTGCCGCTGCTGGTCTGGGCACCGTGGTGGCCCGCGCTGATCGCCTTTCCGGGCCGGCTGTTCGCCGGACCCGACGCCGCGCTCACCGCCGCCGGGGTGGCGCCCCAGGTCTGGGAGCTGTTGATCGGTCGAGACGTCGGGCCCGGCCTCCCGCCACTGTGGTTGGGCGCGATCGCTTTCGGGATGATCTGGGTGGCCGCCGTCGTGGGGCTGTCCCGCCGGCCCCGGCGGGCGGTGGTCGTCGGCTCCTGGGTGGCCGCGGTGACCGGACTGCTCGGTGCGGTCCTGCTGA
>DATDAP010000316.1:0-4350 GCA_036525335.1 Microlunatus sp.
ACGTTGGATCAGTTCCGGCAGCGGCTGACCCAGGCCGACCCGACGATCACGGTCCGGCCGGTGCTGGACCCCGCAACGACCGCCGCCGTCGACGCCTACGAGATCCCCCAGGTCCTCCGACGAGCCATGACCGTCAGGCATCCCGGCTCGGAGTGGCCGTTCAGCCCCGCCACCACCATCAGCACCGGCGGCCGGCTCGACCTGGACCACACCATCCCCCACACCAAGCACGGGCCACCCGGACAGACGTCGATGGCGAATCTCGGACCGCTCACCCGCACGGAGCACCGGGCCAAAACCCTGGGCGGCTGGCAGGCCCGACAACCCGATATCGGCACCTACCTGTGGCGATCGCCCGACGGACTGGTCGCGGTCACCACCAACCAAGGCACCCTCCTGCTCGGCGACCGCCACTGGGCCCACCAGGTCTGGACCACCGCGCACCCGGGTCCCTCCGAAGACTGAGTAGCTGTTCGCGAACCCGATCTGTACGTTCTCACCGATCAGCACGCCGCTCCGGCTGATCGCCTCCGGATTCGGAGAGGAACGGCTTGCACAGAAGTAGGCGTCGGGTTCAGTTCAAAGCGGGCCTGGAGACCAGGGGCGGGTTCGTGGTCGCGAATCTGGACGGGACGGCGTCCGAGCTGCGGGTCCGGCGTGAGCGCCACCGCAGTCAGGGAGATCGCTCGCCGTCGATCGGACCGCCTGGATCGAGGCGGTGGAGCTCGTAACCCCAGCCACCGGTGGACGGGTCGGCGCTGACCTGGTCGTACGGCTCGGACAGGCCGTACGGGACAAGGCGCCAGTGGTTCGCTGCCTTGTGGGCGCTGAGTGCCCTGGACGCCGCCGCCGAACGCCGGCCCGGGAACCGGTGCACGGTGGATAGGGTTCACATCGCCGTAGAGGACGGCTGCAGCTGCCGCAATGGCGTCCCATGCGACGGTCGAGCCGTCGTCCTCCCCGCCGCTCGATGCTGTGGCGACCAGCGGCGGCGGGTGATCGGCAGCTTGTCGGCGACGTCGGAACACGGGCACCATCCTGACGGACGGTGTACCCCCAGTCGTCGCTGGGCGGGAACGGCTGCGTCGAGTCGCGTAACCGCGACCAGAGACCGGCGACACGAGGCGGTGACAGAAGACCACCGGGCGATGCGATGCTCAGATCGCTCTCGCGGCTGGCGGGAGGACCCGCCGTGCCATGTACTGACAGGTCCTGTTTCATCTCGGGACCGCCCTCTACCGTCGGTGTCGTGGATCATCGCCAGGACGTCCGGGACTTCCTCGTCAGCCGCCGGGCCCAGCTCAGTCCGGAGCAGGCCGGTCTGCCCTCCTACGGCGCCAACCGCCGAGTGCCAGGCCTGCGGCGCGAGGAAGTCGCCCTGCTCGCCGGTCTCAGTGTCGACTACTACGGCCGGCTCGAGCGCGGCAACCTGAGCGGTGCGTCGCAGTCCGTGCTGGACGCGGTGGCCCGCGCCCTGCAGCTCGATGATGCCGAACGGCAGCACCTGCTCGATCTCGCCGCCCACTCCACCGGTGGCGCCGCTCCACGGACCCGACGCCGCAAGCCCCCGCCCGAGCCGAGGCCCGCGGTCAGGGCGATCCTGGCCGGGATGACCGGTGTCCCGGCCTACGTGCGCACGTCACGGATGGAGATCGTCGCCGCGAACCAGCTGTGTCGAGCGCTCTACGGGGGTGTTCTCGACGAGGACCGGCTGCCGGTGAACCTGGCCCGCTACCTGTTCCTGGACCCGCACTCGCGCGGCTTCTTCCTGGACTGGGACCACGTCGCCGACGACTTCACCGGGGCGCTGCGGGCGCAGGCCGGACGCGACCCCCGCGACAAGGCGTTGAGCGACCTGATCGGCGAGCTGTCGACGCGCAGTGACGAGTTCGTCGCACGTTGGGCGCGACAGAACGTGCGACTGCACCAGACCGCGCGCAAGAGACTGCACAACCGCGTGGTCGGCGACATCGAGCTGACCGGGGACGCCCTGGAGCTCCCCGGCGACGACCTGACTCTGATCGCCTACACCGCCGACCCCGGCTCACCGGCCGAGGAGAAGCTGAGGCTGCTCGCCTCGTGGGCAGCCACCGGGACCACCCCGCACCACCCCTCGATCGCGAGCCCGGCCGGAGCCGAGCAGCCGGTCCCCGGCAGCGACTGAAGATCGACCGAGAACCCAGACCGTATCGTCCCACCACCTCGGCGATCGCCCGAGAGAAACGAGATGCACCATGCCCGACGTGTCCACGCTGACGCTGAACAACGGCGTCACCCTGCCCGCCCTCGGACTCGGGGTCTTCCAGACTCCGCCCGATGAGACCCGCGACGCGGTCACGGCCGCTCTGGAAGCGGGCTACCGCCATATCGACACCGCCGCCGCCTACGGCAACGAACGCCAGGTCGGGGAGGCCATCGCCGCCTCCGGTGTCGATCGCGGTGACGTGTTCGTGGAGACGAAGATCTGGATCAGCGACTACGGCTACGACCAGACGCTGCACGGGTTCGAGAAGTCCGCCCGCAAGCTCGGGGTCGACCAGATCGACCTGCTGATCCTGCACCAGGCGCTGCCGTCGGCCTTCGAGTCGACCCTGGAGGCTTACCGGGCGTTGGAGACGCTGCTGGCCGACGGGAAGGTCCGCGCCATCGGGGTCAGCAACTTCATGGTCGACCACCTCACCACGCTGCTGGAGAAGGCGACGGTGGTGCCGGCGGTCAACCAGATCGAGCTGCACCCGTACTTCCAGCAGCGCGTGGTGCTGGACCTGGGCGCCGAGCACGGCATCCTCACCCAGGCCTGGTCACCCATCGGCGGCATCACCTTCTACCGCGACGGCAAGCACACCAGCACCCTGCAGGATCCGGTGATCGGCGGCATCGCCGAGGCCCACGGCAAGACACCCGCTCAGGTGATGCTCCGGTGGGGTGTCCAGCAGGGGCGCTCCGTCATCCCGAAGTCGACCAAGCCGGCCCGGATCGCCGAGAACCTGGACGTGTTCGACTTCGACCTGACCGCCGACGAGCTCGCCGCCATCGACGGCCTCGACACCGGCCAGCGCGGCGGACCTGAGCCCGAGGTGATCACCCTCGAGGCCTTCGGTCGTCCGATCCCCGAGGACTGAGCACGATCAGCCGCCCTCACACCGACGGGTCGTCAGGGCCCAGCCGCCGGACGCTGATGCGAGCAGCACTGCTCATGGGCGCCGGTGGCTGGACCGTGGCGGGCTGCGCTGCTCCGGGCAGCCCGCCCCCGGCCGCCGACCAGACCCCCGACTTGTCGCCCCGAGCAACACCCACTTCGACCCCGACTGCAGGTGACACCTCCGTGACCGGCCGCATCCTGCTGGCGTACTTCTCCCGTCCGGGAGAGAACTACTACTACGGCGGCCGCCGCGATCTGGCCGTCGGCAACACGCAGGTGCTGGCCGAGATGATCGCCGACCTGATCGACTGCGACGTGTTCCGGATCGAGGCGGCCGATCCCTATCCGGACGCGTACGACGCCACGGTCGCCCGCAACTCCACCGAGCAGGACTCCGACGCTCGTCCCCAGATCGCGTCGCCGCTGCCCTCGATCGACGGCTACGACCGGATCCTGCTGGGCAGCCCGATCTGGAACGTCCGACCGCCGATGATCATGAACACCTTCGCCGACGGGCTCGACCTCGCCGGCCGAACGGTGCACCCGTTCGTCACCTACGCGGTCAGCGGCCTCGGCAGCACCGAGCGCGTCTACGCCCAGACCTGTCCCGGTGCCAAGATCGCGCCCGGTCTGGCCATCCGGGGCGAGGAGGTCGCCCAGCACCGCAACGACATCGAGTCCTGGCTCCGCGAGAGCCAACTGCTCACCTGACGGTTCCACCCACTTCCACCCCACCAACGACAACGCGCACTGCGCGACACGAGAGGAACACGATGGACAAGCGACATCTCGGCAGCCTGGAGGTCTCAGCGATCGGGCTGGGCTGCATGGGCCTGAGCGCCAACTACGGCGAACCGGTCGACACCGACCACGGCGTCAGCCTCATCCGCGGTGCCCACGACCAGGGCATCACGTTCTTCGACACCGCGGAGGCGTACGGGCCGCTCACCAACGAGACCCTGGTCGGGGAGGCGATCGAGCCGATCCGCGACCAGATCGTCATCGCCACCAAGTTCGGCTTCGGCTACGACGGTGTCACCCGCACCGGACTGAACAGCCGGCCCGAGAACATCCGCCGGGCCGTCGACGGATCGCTGCAGCGGCTGCGGACCGACCACATCGACCTGCTCTACCAGCACCGGGTCGATCCGGAGGTGCCGATCGAAGACGTCGCCGGCACCGTCAAGGAGCTCATCGACGCCGGCAAG
>DATDAP010000317.1:0-2077 GCA_036525335.1 Microlunatus sp.
GCCATCGCCACCGCCCTCATCACACCGATTCGTCTGCGGTCACAAGCCTGAGAAGTCACAGCAGACCGCAGACGAATCGGTGGGTTCACTGCGTCAGGCGGCGCCGAACAGGCCGAGGGTCCCGTTGACCACCGGTCCCCACGACTCCACGCTCTGCTCGAACTCGTCCGGTGGGGCGTGCTCGGCGGTGATGATCACCGCGGTGCCGTCCTGCCGCACCGCACAGATCAGCAGCCCCTGGAGCGGGACCGACGCCTGCTGGTCGGTCCAGGTCGCCTTGTACTGCATGCCCGCCATCGAGACCACCGAGCCGAAGGCCTGCAGCGGCGTGATGTCGGTCTGGCGGAACTGCGTGTAGGTGTTCTTCGGCAGGATGTCGCCGACTGAGGCCGCGATCACCGACGCCGCGTCGGACGACGGGTCCACGGTGCCGGTGATGGCGTAGACGAAGCTGTTCTGGTTGTCGCCGAGCAGCACGTCGCTGTCGCCCTGGCCGAAGACCTGCCAGCCGGGGAGCACCGGCACCTGGACGCCGTTGCCGATGGTGACCACGTCACCGCTGGGCTCCGGGTCGAGGGTCGGGGTCGCCTCCTCGGTCGGGAGCGGCGAGGGCTCCGCGGTCGGCGACGGCTCGGTCCCGTCGCTGGGCTCGGGCGTGGCCGAGCCGATCGGGCTCGGCGAGAGGATGCCGCCGTCGGGCTCCGGCGTGACCTCCTCGCCCGGCTCGACGGTCCCACCCGTGGTCGTGTCGGTGAACGCGTCCTCGTCGTCGCCGCCGAAGATCGCCGCACCGATGCCGCCGAGGGCGCCGATCGCGACCACGCCGGCCACGATCAGCCCGATGGTCTTGCCGCGGCTCGACGAGAAGAACCCGCCCGACCCGCCCGGCGCCGTGGGTGCGGGACCGACCGGTGTCCCGCCCTGCGGGTAGCCGTAGCCGGGCTGGGCTGCCGGGGCTGCCGGCGCGTACGCCGGTTGCTGCGGCGGCGCCGGCGCGTACGCCGGCTGGACCGGCTGCTGGACCGGCTGCTGGACCGGCGGCTCGACCGGCGGCTGGGCCGGCGGCTGGGCGGCCGGGTCCTGCGGAGGCTGCTCGGTCATGCGACCCCTCCAGCCGTGGGAGCCGCGGGTGCCGTCGGTGCCGTGGGCTCGTTCATAGCCCGCCGCGCCTGATGGCTGCTGGACCGGACGGAGGTACCGCACACCATGCAGAAGTTGGAGTTGTCGAGCAGGAGGTTCTCGCACTCGGGGCAGTAGCTGTCGTCGACGGTCGCCCGCTTCGACCGCAGGCCGTCGGTGCGGACGGCGTCCTCGACCGCGGCCTCCAGCAGCGAAGCCTGCATCATCACGCGGATGCGCACGACGAGCACCGCCAGGATCACGAAGCCCCACAACAGCCCGAGGGCCTGGCCGAACGGCACGTACGCCAGCAGCCGCACGCCGAGCCAGTAGCCGATGTTGGCGGCGACGGCGAGGCCGAAGGCCAGGAAGTACGAGCCGGTGAACCCGTCGTACCCCTCACCCTTGCCGGAGAACGCCGCGACCGCGATGCCCGTGGCCGTGCCGTAGATGAGCGCCTTGACGACCATCAGGTTGACCACGACGACGGCCCACGAGGCCAGCCCGTCGGTGGTCCGGAAGTCGCCGGAGGTGAAGACCGAGGAGTAGAGCACGATCGTCTCGAAGGCGGCGTACGCAGTGCCGGCGGCGATGCCGAACGTCAGCCCGTCGATCATGTCGTCGAACTGCGGGCGGCTCGCGAGGATCACGCCGCCGAGGTTCTTGGCGACCTCGGCCACGATCGGCAGCACGACCGCGAAGATCAGCAGCGCCGGGATCGACAGCGACTCGATGCCGACCCGTCCGCCGGCCGCGAACGAGTTGAACTGCTCGTCGAAGACCCAGCGGAAGAAGAACAGGGTCACCAGGACCGCCAGCACCCCGGTGCCCAGGAAGAGGGCGGCGACGACCGGCAGCGGTGCGTCCTCCCACATGTTCACGTCGTAGATGTAGACGAGGTACGCGACCGGGATCAGGAAGGCCGCCGCGGCGACGGCGATGGGCAGCAACCCGAGGC
>DATDAP010000318.1:0-22519 GCA_036525335.1 Microlunatus sp.
CAACTTGGCTGCCACTCATGATCTTGGTGCGGGCTGCGCCGCTGACGCGGCTCCGCCCACCCCTCGGGCCTGCCGGCCTCGGACACGCTGACCCCTGCCGGGGGCTGCGCTCCCACTTCAAGCTTTGCCGGCCTGACGGCCTGCCATCCGACCATGATCAACTCAACGCCCCCCACGATCAACAAGCGCTGACAAGAGGGCAGCGGACCATCATGATCACCAACACCCCCCACCAACCACCGCGGGTCTGCCGGCCCGAACACGCTGACACCCCTGACGGGGGACTGCGCTCCCCCTCGAGCTTGCCGACCTGGTCGAACGCCGCAGCAGATACACGATGCTGCTGCACCTACCTCGGATGGACGGGTTCGGCACCAGCCCGACGATCAAGAACGGGCCACCGTTGGCCGGGCACGGCGCCGCCGCGGTCCGGAACGCGATCACCGCCCAGATCGGGATGCTGCCCGAGCAGCTGCGACGGTCGCTGACCTAGGACCAAGGAGGCGAGCTGGCCCAACACGTCCAGCTCAAGATCGACGCCGGCATCGAGGTCTACTTCTGCGATCCCCACTCCCCATGGCACCGTGGGGCGGCGGCGACAACGACGACATTCCGGATCCAGAATCAGGCTTCTACTCGACCGATGAACCGCCGCATCCAACCAGCGACGCGACTCGCCCGCCGGAAACGCTGACAGACGCCCACCGGACACAGCGAGCACTCCGTGCCCCGATGAAAGTGCTCATGTGCCGACTGGGCATGTCCGCACACGCACATCTTTGGGCTCATGTGCCTCACGCTACCCATCGACCGCTTTGACGTCATACGCGGGCTCTCGACGGGTCAACTGCGATGAACACAGCGTGACCTGTCGTAAGTCCTCGTGCTCAAGGCAACACTGAAGGCGCGTGAGCACGGGATCGTCGGCTACCGGCGCCGCCGCCTCGGGTCCGGTCGGTTTGTCCCTTGATGGCGTTTTACGGGCACCGACTTAATTTGCATGGAACGTTCGCGGGAGCTGGCCGTATCAATGCGAAACTACGCTGATCTTTATCTGACTGCTGCGGGGCTTTTGGAACCGCAGCGAGGCGTCGAGTCCCGCGGGAACTTCTCGGGGAAGCCATGTCAATGAAACAAGCACAACCTGTCAACGCCTGGTGGGTATACACCGTGGCGTCAACACTGAAGCGTCGGCCGATCGGCCGGCTCCGTCAGCTGCTGGCCGTGACGATGGCGGGGCTAGTCGTCGCGCTGGTCGGCTCGGTGTACTCACCTACCGCCGCCGGCGCGCCCGGCGATGTTGGTGTCCAGGGCCCATCCTTCACGGGCGTGACCGCCCCGACCGGGGAGAAGCCGGAAAGCAAGCTCTGGTTCAACGACGGCCGTTGGTGGGCCTCGATGTTCGCCGTGGCGAGCGGACGCTGGCACATCTTCTACCTCGACCGCGGCGCATCTCCGAAGACCTGGGTGGATACCGGAACGGTCGTTGACGACCGAGCCAACTCACTGAGTGATGCGCTGTGGACCGGCACGAAGCTGTACGTGGCCTCCCATATCAAGGCGACCTCAAACACCAACGCCACCGCCGGGCTGCCGTCCCGGCTCTACCGGTTCAGCTACGACTCCGGCAGCAAGACCTACACCGTGGACACCGGCTTCCCGGTGGTGATCAACAACACCTCCAGCGAGACTTTGACGCTGGACCGGGACTCGACCGGGCGTCTGTGGGCCACCTGGACGCAGCAGAAAAAGGTGTACGTCAACGCGACCACGACCGGCGACCAGTGGGGCACACCGTTCGTCCTGCCCATCAACAACACCACCGTCGACGCCGACGACATCTCGACGCTGGTCCGCTTCGGCAGCCGCATCGGCGTGCTGTGGAGCTCCCAAAGCGACTCGGCCGTCTACTTCAGCTCCCATGCCAGCTCCGACCCGATCACCACCTGGACGGCGACCCACGCCGTCACCGTGCCCGGCTCCGGCGAGGCCGACGATCATTTGAACATCAAGGAGCTCCAAGCCGACCCCGACGGCCGCATCTTCGCCGTCATCAAGACCAGCCTCGAGAACACCGGGGCGACGGCACCGATGATCATCGTGCTGGCCCGATCCCCCTCGGGCGGGTGGTCTCGTGCCACCTTCGGCACCGTCGCGGACTGCCATACTCGGCCCACGCTCATGCTGGACACCACCAACAACCTGGTCCGGGTGTACGCGACCGCCCCGGACAGCGGATGCCCGTTCAGCGGGACCGCCGGCAGCATCTTTGAGAAGACCTCCCCGATGGACGCATTGGCGTTCACGCCTGGACGGGGCACGCCCGTGATGAGGGACGCTGCGTCGCCGAACTTGAACAACGTCAGTAGCAGCAAGCAGCCGGTGGATGCCGGCTCCGGTGTGGTTCTGCTCTCCGGGAACGACGTCACGAAACGCTACTGGTTTTCCGACCAGTCCCTGCAGCCCATGCCGGGCGCTGAGTTCTCCGCAGATCCGACGTCAGGGCTGGCTCCCCTAGCGGTCCAGTTCACCGACGCGTCGACCGGCTCGCCATCGAGCTGGTCGTGGGACTTCGGTGACGGCTCGACCTCGACCGCGCAACTTCCCCACCACGTCTACGACACACCCGGAACCTACACGGTCTCCCTGACGGTGACCAACGCCTCGGGAACCGACACCCGCACTCGGAACGGTTTGGTGGTCGCCGGTCGTGCCGGCGCAGGAATCGTTGCGGGTGAATCGACTTCGACCCACGCGGCGACGGCGGTTTCCGCGGTGACCCTGGACCGTCCTGCAGGAACGGTGGTCGGTGATGTCCTTGTCGCCACGATCAGCGCGGATCTCAACCCGTCGGTCACCCAGGTACCCACTGGCTGGACCGCCATGGTCAACGGGTTGTCGGTGAACAGCTCGGGCAGCTCGGGCGCACGGCTGTACTCCTACTACAAGGTCGTGACCTCCTCGGAACCGGCCAGCTACACGTGGAGCCTGAGCGCCGCCCGGAAGTGGGGCGGCGGCGTAACCGCCTACCGCGGCGTTGATACCGCCACACCACTGGACAGCTCCGTGGTGACCGCGGTCAACACCACCTACACGGCGACGGCGCTCACGCTGCCCAGCATCACCACGGCGTCGGCCGGCGCCATGCTCGTCGGCGGGCTGGCCCTGGACAGCGCGAACCCGGCGGTGTCCGCGCCCAGTGGATGGGTAGAGCAGTGGGAGTCGGCCGGCGGCCAGGTAGCCGAGCACGCGAGCGGGACCCAGGCTGAGGCCGGCGCGACCGGCCCGGCCACCTGGACACTGAGCGGCACCCGCGCGGTCGGCGGCTGGCGGGCAGCACTCAGACCCGCGAGCTGACGTTGGCTGCACAGCGACCGTCCCCACCCCGTCTCCACGCGGCACCCGACTCCCCCGACCCCCCCGGGTGCCGCGTGGTCCTCCCTTCTGCACGCGAGAATGGTGCACCGTGACCCGCAGGCGCACCCCGCTGACAGCCAGCAGACAACGCGCGACCCGCCCGACCGCTCCCGACTGGAGCCAGTTCTTCACCGGCGGGTCGCTACCGCGGCTCAGGGTCGTGGCTCCGGCTATCGCGGTGGCGTTGGTGATGGCTCTGGACCAGACGGCGAGCAGTCTGGCGACCCAAGCCATTCCTGTGGAGGCGGCCCTCGACGAGCCTGCCCATCTGCTGACCGCGGTGCTGGTCCTGGCGGCGCTGCCGCCGGGTGCGACCCGGGGCAGGTGGCCGGCTGCGCTGGTCGCGTGCGTCGCGATCGACCTCGACCACATTCCGCTCTACCTGTTCGGTGAGGTCTTCTCCGCCGACGGCCGGCCACCGACCCACTCCCTGATGACGGTGTTGGTCGCTGCCGCGGCCGGGGCGATCTTCGCCGGACTCCGCCGTCCACTGCTGGGAGTCGCGCTCGGGTTCGGGCTGCACCTGGTCCGCGACCTGGCCACCGGTCCGGGCGTGGCCTTGCTGTGGCCGATCTGGGGCGAGGCGGTGCTGGTGCCCTACCGGTGGTACCAGGGCACGCTGGTGGTGCTGGCAGCCCTTGCTACGGTGACCCTGGCCCGATCTGGCCGGCGACACCGACTGAGGAGTCGGTTTGCAGACCAACGCGGACGGTCGGGCACGCGCGAACGGTCAACCACCACGCGCGTTCTCGGGGCAACAACTGACGTCGGGGCTGACCGAAGGGATGACGATGACACCCGTCCGCCGCTCGCCCCCGACCGCGCACAGCAGCCCACGACCACACCCGGGAACGCTTCGGCGGGCGGTCGCCCGGGCCCGCCGCTGGGGCCGGCAGCACCACCGGCCGCTGATCACCTCGGCGTCCCTGGGCCTGTCGGTCTGCCTGGTCAGTGCGGTGCTCCAGACCGCCGCGTCTGAGCCGGTCCCGCAGCCGATCGGCCCGCCGGGAACCTGGCTGAGTATCTTCCACGACGAGTTCGGCGACGACAACCTCGACCTGACCGCGTGGCGGCCCAACCGGTTCGGCGGTGCCAGCGTCGACGGACCGTTCAACCCCTCCATCGAGGGTGCCGCCTTCGATCCGGCCAATGTCTCGGTCGGGGACGGGACGCTGCGGCTCACCGTCGACGACCGGGCGACGACGGTCGCGGGCCGACCGTACGCGCTGACATCGGGAACCGTCTCCACCCAGGGCAAGTTCTCGCTCCGCGACGGTGACTATGTGGAGGCGCGGATCAAGGTCCCGCGCGGCGACGGGCTGTGGCCGGCCTTCTGGGCCTGCACCGACAACGCTTGGCCGCCTGAGATCGACGGTTTCGAGTTCTTCGACACGGCGCGCCAGTCGGCGCCCCGGTTCAACTATCACTATCCCTCTGGCGGCCAGTCCGGTCCGCGAGCGTACGGCGCCGCCGACGTGGACTACCGTGACGGTTGGCACACCTACGGCTGGCTCCGGCGAGGCGGGACCCTGACGCCGTTCGTCGACGGGCTTGCGTACCGGGATGCGGGGGCCAGCGGGGTCGACAGCCGCGACTACTTCATCATCGTGAACCTCTCCGTGTACGCGAACTCTCGACCGCCCATGGAAGGAGAAAACAGCCGGCTGCAGGTGGACTGGGTGCGTGCCTGGAAACCGGCGCTCACTCCGTCAACACCCCTCGCGGTCGCCTCCTCCGGCGCACCGTCGCCCACGACCCCAACGGTTTCCGAGCAGCCGCCAGGCCGGGTCCAGCTGATCGGCTCCACGTCGGGCCACTCGGCGACCCCCACTTCGGCCGTCGAGCTCGGCAAGCCGCCGACAACCACCACCGGTGACCTGTTGATCGCCACCCTCACCGCCAATCGTGAGGCCCAGATCGACGCACCGCCGGGATGGCGTCGACTGACCGGTCCGCAGAAGCTGGGCACCGGGGCAGTCGTTTCCTCCTACTACCGATTCAGCGCGGCGGACGATCCGCCCGCCTGGACCTGGAGGCTCGGCCCGGCCGAGACGTGGGGCGGAGGGATCTCAAGCTTCCGCGGGGTTGACGAGGCAAACCCGTTCGACGGCCCGCCGAGAACGGCGACCGAGACCAGCTACCGGGCGACGGCACTCGCGGTCCCATCGGCCACAACGAGCGTGCCGGACGCCATGCTCGTCACCGGGTACGCCTCCGACTCCAGCGGTCCGATGCCCACGCCGCCGGAAGGCTTCCTGCTCGGCTGGATCAGCACCGGCGGGCAGGCTGCCGGACTGGCCAGCCGCGTCCAACAAATGCCCGGGTCGACCGGATCCCCCGTGTGGAGGGTTGCCGTGCCGCGCGCCCTCGCCACCTGGATGGTCACCCTGCGACCGGGCCGGTCCGGCTGAGCCCGATCCGTTGCGGGGGGTCGGCGCAGCGACGATTCGCCGTCGGCGAAGGTTCGACGATATCCTGTGACCACGCCGATGGAGGACGTCTACACGTGCCCCCGCCGGCAGGTAGGCGCCGTCGATCACGCACCGCCCACCTGTCAGCCGAGGAGCACCATGATTTCTCCGGCCATCGATGACGACCACAGTCGCGACCGAGGTCCCGTCGCGCCCGACCCTCAGACCAAGGTCCACCCCCGTCTGGTCGCGGTCTTCGCCGCGTTGGACCGAACGGGCCAGGCCTGGGTACTGCTGCGAGGCTTCGACGACCTCGCCCGCCCCTGCGGCGATGTCGACCTCCTCGTCGCCCCCCCGCTGCTGCCGCAACTGGACCGGGTGCTCGCCGAGGTCGGGATGCATCGGGTGCTCGCCGGAGGGCGCGGAACCCACCGGTTCTATTTCGACTACGACCCCGTCGCCGATCTCTGGCTCAAGTTGGATGTGGTCTCCGATATCTCCTTCGGCAACCTCCAGCAGTGGCCCACCGCACTGGCCGGACCGTGCCTGCGACGTCGGACCCGGCGCCACGGGGTGCCGATGCCCGCTGCCGACGATCAGGGGCTGCTGGAAATTCTGCATCTCGCCCTGGACAAGGGCCGGATCGACCTCTCGCGGGCCGACGCCGCCCGGTCGGCTGCGACCCGTGCATCGCTGGACTCGACGCTGCTGAGCGATCTTGACCACCGGGCGGGGGGCAAGGTGCGGCAGCTGGTGCAAGCCGTAAGTGCCGACCGGCTGGCGGAGTTCCCGGCTCTGGCCCAAGATCTGATGGGCCGTCTGACCCGCTCAGCCCCGTTCCGTTCCCGGTTGGTGGCCTTGGCAAACCGGATCAAGCGGATCTCCAGCACCACCCTGGCCGGTCGCGCCGGGGCGGGAGTGACCGTGGCGGTGATGGGCCCGGACGGCGCCGGGAAGACCACCTTGCTGACCGGGATCGCCGACAGCTTCCCGGTGACGGGTGCCTACGTGTACATGGGTCTGTGGACCGCCAGCCGGTGGGACGGCGTGCTCCGCCGCCTCCCCGGCGGGCGGCTGGGTCAGCGGCTGCTGCGCCTTGCTCGCGGTGGCCTGCTGGCTCGCTACCACCGGATCCGCGGACGGCTGGTCCTGCTGGACCGGATGGCCTACGACACGCTGCTGCCGGGTTCGGTGGACACCAGTGTCGGGGGCAGGCTGACCCGGGCGCTGGCGCTGCGGACGGCACCGAAGGTCGACGTGCTGTTCGTGCTGGATGCGCCGGGGGAGATCATGTACGCCCGGAAAGGGGAACATTCGGTGGAGACGCTGGAAACGTGGCGGGAAACCTACCTGCGGATCGCCGATCGACTTCCCGAAGCGTGCGTACTCGACGCCACCAGGCCGGCGCGGAGGCTCCGCGCGCAGGCCGTCGAGATCGTCTGGCGGCTCTTCGTGGACCCGGGGGCAGCCGCCTCGGTGCGAACCGCCGGACTTGGATCCGGGCCGTCATGAGCCCGCCCCGAGCGCTGCACCGCGTCGTCGCAGCCACCGATCCACCGACCGACGCCCCGACCGACGATGGCGACGCGTTGACGCTTCACCTGTGGCGGCGGCTGGACTGGCGGTTCCTGCTCGCGGATCCGCAGGTTCGTCGTGTCGGCTACGGCGGCGACGTCGACGCACCACTGGAGGAGGCGCTCAGGCTCCTCGACCCCCGAGCCGTCCGGCTGGGCAGCGGCGCTGTGCCGGACGCGCACTGTGACGTGATTGTGCTGTCCCGGCCCGGGCCGCAGGACCTTCGCCGAGCCTGGGCGGCCCTGCGCCCCGGCGGCTGGGTCTGCGTGGAGAGCCTCCGCTCCGGCTCCCGGCACGTGCCCCGCTCCCTAGCGGGCTGGAGCCGGGTGCTGCGGCGCCTAGGGTTCGACGCGGTTCGGACCTACTGGTCGGCGCCCAACCTGGCCCAGTCCTCCAGGGTCGTCCCGGTGGACGGCCGAACGGCTGTGGCCAACACACTCACCCGTCACGGCGGCGTCAGGTTCGGTTGGATCAAATCCGTCGTCGGCCGCCTGGCCTTGCAGGTCGGTCTGTTCCGGCTGGTGGCGCCGGAGGGACTTGTGCTCGCTCGGCGGCCGGGTGACCGCAGCGACTCTGGCACGCCGTTCGTGGACCGTGTGCTGCAGGAGAACGAGGAGGCGCTCGGGTTGCCGGGCCGGGGCGTCGGCGCCGAGTGGGAGACGGTGTTGCTGACGCCGCGGTTCGTCACCTCCAGGCACCTGGTGGCGCTGATCTTTCCGGCCGGTGCCCGCGAACCCGGTCTGGTCGTCAAGGTCCCGCGGCAGCCGGGCGACAACGACGGCGTGCGGCGCGAGGCCGCTACCTTGGCCCAGCTCCGGAACCCCAGCGGTCGGCCGGTGCCGGGAACGCCGGAGCTCGTCGGTGTGGTGCAGGCCGGCTCCCATACCGTGCTGGTGGAGACGGCCGTCGCGGGAGCTGCCCTGGACCCGGATCGGGTCTCCGCCGACCTGCCAGCCGCCGTCGGGGCGGGGCTGGAGTTCTTGCGGCAGATGCCGATCACCCGGGCCGCCGCGGACAACCCGGACTGGTACGACCGGCTGGTCACCGAGCCGCTGCGGCAGCTGGAACGGCTTGCCCGACTGCAGGGCCAAACGGCAGACCTGTGCCGGCGCACGCACACCGTCTTGGACCCGCTCCGGTCGCGGAGGCTGCCGGCGATCTTCGAGCACGGCGACCTGAGCCATCCCAACCTTTTGGTCGGCCCCGACGGCCGGCTGCGGGTGCTGGACTGGGAACGCTCCACCGCCGACGGACTGCCCGCCCACGACCTGATCTTCTACCTGCAGTACCTCGCTGAGTCTGCCGCCGGCGCCTACCACCGGGAGGAGCAGCTGCTCGCCCACGACGAGGTCCTGGGTCCTCGCGGTTGGGGCCGGAACACGGTCCGGGACCATTTGCAAGAGCACGGAGTCGATCCCGG
Organism: Microlunatus sp.; assembly: GCA_036525335.1. Lineage (GTDB taxonomy): Bacteria > Actinomycetota > Actinomycetes > Propionibacteriales > Propionibacteriaceae > Microlunatus. Next base: position 8,824 of record DATDAP010000318.1, read on the forward strand.
CCTGCTGCCGCTCCTGGTCGTCACGACGTGGGCGAGGTCAGCGGCCACCCTGGCCTACCGGCTGCCGCCCGGATCCGGCCAGGTGCAGGTGGACGCAGCCGTCGCGGATGACCGCGACTTCTGGTTGTGGCGTCACGCCGTCAGGCTGGCCGAGGCCTCCGGTAGCGGCGCCCAGGAAATCTAGGACGCTGAACCGACTGACACCGTGTCCTCCTCGACCGCCGCGGCCCTGAGCTCCGCCACGTACTCGGCGGCAGCGTCGGCCCAGCTACGGCTGCGCCCGACGGCCGCGGCGCCCGCGGGCTCGTGCCGGCATCCCTGCTGGGCGGCTTCCAACACCTCCAGCACCCGAGCGACGAGGCCCTCCGTGGTGTGCTCCACCTGCAGCAGCGGATGGTCCTGCTGCTCCCTCGCCGCAGCAGACGTCGCCACCACCGGCAGCCCAGCAGCAACGGCCTCTCGGACGGAGTTCCTGATCCCGACACCGTGACGATCGGGAAAGACCGCCACATCGGCACGGTGGAAGACCTCCAGCATCGAGGCCACGTTGGGCAGCACCTCCACCCGTTCCCCCGCGAGCGCCAGAACCTCGGCTGTCGGCTGACGGCCGGCGACAAGGAAGCGGGTCGTCGGCAACCTGCGCCACAGCTGCGGCGCGATCTCCTCCACCAGGGCGCGGGCACTCACCACGTTGGGTTCGTAATTCAGACTGCCCGTGAAGCAGACGACCGGCGGACCGGGCCGCCGGGCCGGACGGGCTGCTTCCTCCACGCCGTTGGGCACGCTGCGGACCTCTCGTCCCAGCAGGGCCGACCAGAGGCCGGCGTCGCGTGCGCCGACGGTGAGCAGCCGAGCTCGCGGAGGAAGCCGCCGTTCCAGCGACAGCGCCTGCCACCGCTTGACGCTGCGGTAGCGACCGCGCCAGCCCCGCGCGAGGTCACGGTCCATGCCCAACCTGATCGACCATGGGTCGACCGTCTGCAGAACGACCGGCCCGCGCACGTGCCGTGCCAGGGCCAACACGTGGGGACCGTGGATGAGGGTGACGTCGGCGGCGGCCGACCGCCGAGCGACCTCGCGCGCCGCCGTCGGCGTGTGACGTTGCTGGGCGCCGGCCTGATGGCGGCCGGGCACCGATCGGATGAGCGACCAGACCGGACTACGGGTGGGCAGCACGACGACCTGCTCGCAGCGTCGGCGGACCACATCCGGCACGGGTGCGGGGCCGGCGAAGGTCAGCAGCGTGACCTGGACGTCGGAGGGCAAGACCCGCAACAACTCGTAGGGAATCATCGAGCTGCCGTCCCCCGAGACGGGGTCACGATTGGGAATGCCCTCAGTGACGTAAAGGAGTTTCATCCGTCACAGGTTAGGCGAGATATGCCCGATGCGTCATATCGTAACCATGCCGACGATCCGTCGTAACAGATGTGGGGGTCTGTGCGTCGTGGCTGCGGTAACGTATCCCGCAGAGAAGGTGTACGCATCGTCGCTTGGATGTCTTGGCCAGTGTCGGGCATCACATTTCCCCTCCGCCGCCGTCGAAGGCCGCTGCGGGCTGGGCCACCATTCTCTTGCGTCTCATTGTCGTGATGCTCGCAATAGCCAATTGAGCAGTAGCCAATTGAGCAGTAGCCAATTGAATCGCGGCGTCGCGAAGTCTGATGACAATTCGGGGGAATTCCATGGGCAGCAGTTCGATTTTATGCGCGTCCACGCGCATTGCTTCATGCACGTCCACGCGCATTGGGAGATTGCGGTGACGGCGCCGACGACTCAACACCAACCCGGCTCTGGCGACACGATGGCCACCGGAGTGTGGTGCTGCGAGGTGGAGCTCGGCGGCGTCCGGGACTGTTGGGCACCGGTCGCACCCGAACCGCTGCAGGGGTCGAGTCGGGTGCTGGTGCGGCTGCACGGTGAGCCACTCGGCTACCTGACCGTGCCAGGCCCGCCGACCGACATCGACATCGCCGCGGTCAAGGCCATGGCCCTGGTCGAGTTCGCCGCTCGTGTGCGTGATCACCTGGCGGCCGAGGGCCTGGACCCCTCTGCGACGTTCACCTCGATGGCGGCTCCGGCGGCCACCGCCAGCTGCCCCAACCGGGCCAATCCGACCGGATTGGTCTCGGTGGTGGTGTGCACGCGGAACCGCAGCGACATTCTGCGCAGCTGCCTGGACCGTTTGGCGCAGCTGACGTACCCCGAGGTGGAGATTTTGATCGTCGACAACGCACCGAGCGACGACTCGACGGTCAGACTGGTCGAACACCGGCGGGCGAGCGACCCGAGATTCCGCTACGTGCGGGAGCCACGCCCGGGTCTGTCAGCGGCCCGCAACCGGGGCGTCGCCGAGGCGACGGGCGACTACATCGCCTACACCGACGACGACGTGTCGGTCGACCCGGGCTGGGTCCAGGGGCTGCTTCTCGGGTTCTGCGCCGACCCCGCCGTCGGCTGCGTCACCGGACTCGTCTGCACCGCCGGCATCGGCAGCGCCGCCGAGGCCTACTTCGACGCCCGGTCACCGTCCTGGTCCAGCCGGGTCGAGCCCGAAATGTTCGACCTCGCAGACCACCGGCGCGACTCCGGGATCTACCCGTACTCAGCCGGCATCTTCGGCACCGGTGCCAACTTCGCCTTCCGCCGCCAGACGTTGGCCGCCGTGGGCTCGTTCGACGAGGCCCTGGGGGCCGGCACCCCGACGCGCGGCGGGGAGGACCTGGACATGTTCGTCCGGGTGCTGCGCGGCGGCTACGCCATCAGCTACCAGCCGGCGGCGATCGTTTGGCACCACCACCGAGCCGACGACCAAGCCCTCAACACCCAGATGTTCGGGTACGGTGCGGGACTGACCGCCTACCTGACCAAGTGCCTGCTGGGCCGCGGCACGGGCCGTGAGGTGTTGGTCCGCATCCCCGGTGGGGCGCTCAAGATGCTGAGGATCCGGCGACAGACGGCCGCTCGGCTGCCGGCCTCGGTCCGCCCCCCCAGCCAGGCCTGGAAGCGTGAGCTGGCGGGGATGGCCGCAGGATCGTGGCTGTACTGGCGGTCGCGACGACGCGGAACTCCCAGGCCCGCCCAGCCAGCGCGACCGACCGGCCCGGGGAGGGGCCGAAGCGTATGACTCTCATCTTGGACCCGATCACGCCGGGAAACACCGGCGACCCCCCATCCGGGGAGGCAGCCGGCGAAACCGTGCCGGAGGCGACCCGGCGGACGGCGCAAGCGCGGTTCCTCCTGGGCACCGCCACCCTGCTGACCCTCCTCCTCGGAGGCGTCGGCTATCTGACGGGCCTGCACGCCGCGCAGGTGATCGGACTCACCGGCTTCTGCCTGGTCGGCCTGGGCAGCACACCCTGGCAGTTCAACCCCTGGCTCCGTCTGCACGGCAGGTTGACCTTGAGCGTGCTGACGAGCCTGCTCGTCCTGATCCTCATCTCCACCCCGATGGCGCTGACCGGCCGCTGGTTTCCCGATGCGGCCATGACGGCGCTGGCGGCCGTCTCGGTCCCGGTCCACGTTCTCGCCCTCGGCAAGGCCTTCCGTGACCTCCGGCAGGTGCGGGCCGGCCAGCAAATGCGACAAGCCGCTCCACCCACCGAGGCGACGCCGCTTGACGTCTCGGACCCAGACGCTCCCAGCACGGCTGGGGCGCTGCGCCGCAAGGTCCTCGCCAGGATCGTCACGGGCACCGTGACGAAGGGCGCCCGGGGGCTCCGGAGCCCGGCGACCCTCGCCCTGGTCGGCAGCGTTGTCTGCCTGGGTTCCGCCGTCGCCCACCCGCACCTGCCGCCCCAGTTCGGAGGCTTCCCCACCCAGCTCGGTGTTCCCTGGGTGGCGGGGCTACTGGTGATCCTCGCGGCCATCACGCTCGCCGGGAGAGCCCCGGAGCGGAGCCTCGCGGTGGCCGTCGGCTGTCTGATGCTCGTCTTGACCCTGACGCCGGGACTGGTCTACGACGCTCCGCGCTCCCAGTCGGCCGCCAAGCATGTCGACCTGCTCCAACAGATCCAGACGCTGGGTCGTCTCGACTCCTCGGTCGAGATCTACAACTCCTGGCCCGGCTTCTTCGGGGCTACCGCCTGGCTGGTCGACTTCACCGGCATCGACAACCCGATGCACCTGGCCACGCTCTGGCCGGCCCTGCTCGGCATGTTCCGGTTGGTCGCCCTGCGCTACTTCTTCGGCAAGATTCTGCGCGATCCCGGCCAGGCCTGGATCGCTGTCACCCTCGCGCTGCTGGCTGATCCGCAGGGAGCGGACTACTTCTCCCCCCAGTCGGTCGGCTTCACCATGGCTCTCGCGATCTTCGGGCTGGCGTTGGCGGCTCGGCAGACCCGGACACGGACGCTGACCATCCTGCTCGCCGGGTGTGCGCTGGCCGTCGCCCACCAGCTGAGCCCCTACATCGTCGGCGGGGCGCTGGTCGTGCTGGTGCTGTTCGGACTCGTACGACCCCGACTCCTGCCCCTGTTGGTCCTGGTCCCGGCCCTGGCCTGGGCCGGGATGAACCTCGATGTGGTCCGGACCTTCGTCTCGTGGGGCGACTTCGGCAGCGCCGAGAACTTTCGACCACCGGTGACGGTGGCCTCCGAGGGGCTTCAACGGCAGCCGATCGTGGGCCTCACCGTCACAGCCCTGGTGGTGTCGGTGCTGGTCGTCGGTGTCCTGGCGGCGGTCACCGTGAGGCAGACCACCGGTCAACGGTTCCTCCGCCGCGCCGCTCGCCGACAATGGAGCCGCGCCGAAGCCCAGGCCTGGGCCATGGCGTGCGCGGCCGGCGTGGGCTTGGTCGTCGTCTTCGCCAACCCGTACGGCCAGGAAGGGATCTTCCGAGCCGTGCTGTTCGGCACCCCCTGGCTCGCGTTGCTGGCGGCCCATCAGTTCCCCTCGGACGCGCCACCCAGACGGCGGATCCTGCTGGCGGCAGTGGCCGGACTGCTCACGCTCACCTTCTGCGTGGCCAGCTTCGGACTGGACCGCATCAACGTGGTCCGGACCGGCGACCTGACCGCCTTCGAGTACTTCGACGCGCAGGGCACCGGTGACAAGCGTGACCCGCAGTTCCTGCTGATCCTGGGCAAGGGTGACCTTCCGACGACTCCCGCTCGCTCGACGACCACCCACGACCTGGTCAGTCGCGACACACTGCGGATGCCGGTCCGCCAAGAGCCCGGCACCCGACCCGACGAGATGGTCGCCGACCTGACGGCGAAGCTCCTGCGGTACTCGACCGTACCGGCGGAGCGGGCCGACCTCTTCGCCCTGTGGTCACCCACCTCGCAGGCATATGGCGAGGCCTACGGTCTGCAAAGTGCAGCCCAGTTCGCCGAGCTCCGCGACGCGTTCGCCGCCTCCACCTACTGGTCGGAGACCTTCGAGCGCGACGGCACCGTCGTCTACCGATTCGACGGGGACGCCTACGTCCGAAGTCTCGCCTCAGACCCGATGACCCGGTGACCAGCACACCGCTCGCCGCGATCATCCTGGCCCACAACGACCCGGTCCACGTGCGGCGACTGATCACCGCGCTCGACGACATCCCGATCTTCCTGCACTGCGATGCTCGGACCGACCCCACGACCGCCCAGGCGATGCTCGGCAACCTTCCACGCCACGTCCGGGTCGTCAGCCGACGGCGGACCAGCCTGGCCAGCTGGTCCCTGGTGCTCGCCGAGCTGGACGCCCTGCGGATGGCGCTGACGACGACGCGAGCAGAACACATCATCGTCACCTCCGGCGCCGACTACCCGCTGGTCCCGATGGAGCAGGTGGCGCGCCTGCTGCGGGACTGGACGGGGCAGTCACACTTCTGGAACACCCCCATTCCCTACCGGCGGTGGGACACCGTCCGGCACCAAGACGGCGGTCGCTGGCGTCTCCAACACCGATTCCTGACCCGTCACGACCAGCTCATCTACCTCCGCGACATCCCGGTGCGGCTACCGTGGAAGCGTCAGATCCCACCCGGACTGGAACTGCGCGCGGCGTCCCAGTGGAAAATCTACTGCCACGACGATGTGCGGCGGCTGCTCCACGTCGTCGACTCCCAGGCCGAGCTGCTCCGGTTCTGGCGCTCGACCCTCATCCCCGAGGAGAGCTTCGCCGCCTCCGTCCTTGCCAGCCGCTCCCTGGTCGGCTCCGAAGTGCTGCGCCCGTGCCAGGCCAACGGCTGGCTGATCCGGTGGCCCGAGAACAACACTGACCATCCAGCCTGGCTCGCAACAGAGGACTTCGACCGCTTAGTCAGCGCGGCCCACAACGAACCGATCGGGCCCGACACGGCATTCGTCGACCACAGAAACGATCCGCCGATTCCGCACCAGAAATGGTTCGCCCGTAAATTTTCCACCGCCCGGTCCGGCACGTTGTTGAACAGGGTCGACCGCGAGCTCCTGCAATAGCTGTCCCCAGGCATGGCGGCCTGCGAATTGACGGTGATCCGGTCGCGGACGTGATTTGTGTGCCGCGACTGTTTTGGCTTGCCCATTGGTTTTGCAGGTATGGCGCGTGTCCCAAGGTCCGGCGCCGAAGGTTAACGCCAGCGGAACACAAGGTGACCTGACTGTTCCTATTTATTGATAAGTTGTGTATTACTAGTCGCGGCGGGGGCCGTGGGCGCAGGGTGGCGAGGTTCCCCATCAGACTTCTTTTCTCACCGGGGGACACAGCATGATGCGAAACACCAACTCGCCAACAGTCACGATCGTGGTGCCAGCCAAGAACGAAGCAGCCAACCTGCGGGTGGTGCTGCCGCGGCTGCCACCCGTCCACGAAGTTCTTCTCGTCGACGGCGACTCCGTCGACGACACCATCAACGCCGCCCGCGAGACCCTGCCGGGCATTCGCGTGGTCCGCCAGACCCGCAAGGGCAAGGGGAACGCACTGGCGTGCGGCTTCCTCGCCGCCACCGGGGACATCATCGTCATGTTCGACGCCGACGGGTCGGCTGACCCGGCCGAGATCCCAGCGTTCGTCGATGCGCTGACCCGGGGCGCCGATTTCGCCAAAGGCAGCAGGTTCGTCGCCGGCGGAGGCAGTGAGGACATCACCGTCGTGCGGCGGCTGGGGAACGCGGGCCTGCACGTCGTCGCCAACATCGCGTTCGGTACCAAGTTCTCCGACCTGTGCTACGGCTACAACGCCTTCTGGCGCGATCTCGTCCCCTTCCTGGAGCTTCCCCCGGTGGACCTGGCACCGCCGCCCGACGGCGAGATGCTCTGGGGGGACGGCTTCGAGATCGAGACCGTGCTGAACTGCCGAATGGCGGCCGCCGACGTGACTATCACCGAGATACCGAGCGTCGAACTGCGCCGCATCCACGGCGAAAGCAATCTGCGAACTTTCGCCGACGGAGCACGCGTGCTCCGTACCATCCTCGCCGAGCACCGGCGCATGCAGCGCACCAGCCCCGGCGGCGACGGGGCCGACATGCTTCGGCTGCTGCCCGCCCCCCGCACCGACCTCGATCTCGACTGGGTGCCGGGCGCCGGACTGAGCGAGTCCGCATGACCCTCTCGTCCTCGGTCGTGATCTGCGCCTACACCCTGGACCGCTGGCTGGATCTGACGGCCTCGGCAGGGTCGGTTCTCGGTGGAGCCCACCGGCCCCAACAGCTCGTCGTCGTGATCGACCACAACGACGAGCTGTTGGAGCGGACGCGGCGGCACTTCAGCGGCCACCGGTGCGACGTCGCGGTGGTGGTCGCGGCCAACGCCCACCGTCGCGGCCTGTCGGGAGCACGCAACACCGGCATCGAACTGGCCACCGAAGACCTGGTCGCCTTCCTCGACGACGACGCCGTCGCCGATCCCCGGTGGTTGGAACAGCTGCTGGCGCCCTACGACGACCCGGCAACCCTGGGCGTCGGCGGAGCAGCTCGACCCGTGTGGCCGGCGGCTCCACCCGGCACCCGGCCACGGCTCTACCCGAGCGCCGCGCCCGATGCCCGCGGCGAGCTGGACTGGGTGGTCGGCTGCAGCTACCACGGGCTACCCGAGACGGCCGCACCGGTGCGCAACCTGATGGGCTGCAACATGTCCTTTCGGCGGTCGGCGTTGGAGTCCACCACAGGGTTCTCCGAGGACCTCGGCCGGATCGGACGGACGCCGCTGGGCTGTGAGGAGACCGAGCTCTGCATCCGGCTGCGCCGGATCCACGGGGAGGCGACGTCCATCGTCTTCGACCCGTCGGCTCTGGTCAGTCATCGGGTCAGCCCCGACCGCGTGCGATGGCGGTACCTGCTCGCCCGCTGCTACGGCGAGGGTGTCTCCAAGGCCGCCGTCGCGGTCATGGTCGGCTCCGACGCCGCGCTCGCAGCCGAGCGCGACTATGTCCGCCGGATCCTGCCCCGGGCCCTGCGGAGGGAGCTGCGGCGTGCACTCAGCGGCCACTGGCACGGGGTCACCGGGTCGACCGCGATCCTGCTCGGCGCGGGCGTCACCGCCCTCGGCTACCTCCGCGGCGTCGTCGGCCGACCAGCGAACCTGCCGTCGGAGGCCCGACCAGCGAACCAGCCGTCGGAGGCCCGACCAGCGGCTGCGGTGACCGGATGACGGCAGACGCCCCGGCGGCGGCTGCCGAACCCGCCACCCGGCGACCGCTGATGGGAGAGGAAACCTCGGAGGTCCACGACCCCGGCCCGGGGCAGCCCGGCGGCCGGCCGGAAGACGCGGGCGGTGGCGAGTCGCCGGCACCCAGCGGGTCTTTGGCCCGGGCCGGGGCCCGGGGTGCCCTGTGGCAGGGGCTCGCGCAAACCATCAGCAAGGCGATCGTGCTGGTCACCGCCATCGTCTTGGCCCGGCTGCTCTCCCCCCAGGAGTACGGTCTGATCGCCCTGGCCCTGGTCCTACTCAGCTACACCGAGACGCTCGCCGACGCCGGCGTGGCGCAGGCCCTGGTGTATCTGCCCAGGAGCGCCGAGACCGCTCGGGCCGCCCTCCTGTTGTGCCTGCTGAGTGGGGTCGCGCTGGCGACCGCCCTCGCGGTCGCTGCACCGGCGCTCGCGTCGGCCTTCGGACACTCCGACGTCACTCCCCTCATCCACGTCCTGGCCCTGTCGGTCCTCGCCTCCTCCCTTGGCGCGGTGCCGGACGCGCTGCTGCGCCGCGCGCTGCAGTTCCAGCGCCTCACCGTGGCCGCCGTCGTCCGGGCCGTGGCGACCGGCGCGGTCACACTCGGGCTGCTGCTCACCGGTCACGGAGCCCTGTCGCTGGCGGTGGGCACGGTCGCCGGGTCCCTCGGATACACCCTGGCCTGCTGGTTGCTGGTGCGTGAGCGGGTCTCCTGGGCACTCTGGCGGGTCCGGCGCGAGGAGCTCGCGGCAGCACTACGCTTCGGCGGGCCGGTGGCGGGAAGTTCCCTGCTGGCCAGGTTGATCTTCGACATCGACTACCTGATCGTGGGCGCTCTGCTCGGCGCTCAGGCGCTCGGGTACTACACCCTGGCCTTCCGGCTGCCCGAACTCATCATCATCAACGTCTTCTTCGTCTTATCGACCGTCCTGTTCCCGCTGTACAGCCGGGCACGAGCCGAGCACCGACGGCTGCAGCGCGGCTACCTGATCAGCATGCAGATCCAGTCGCTCTACGGGGTAACGGCCGGCATCGGCCTGGCTGTGGTGGCGCCGGTCGTGGTGCCCCTGGTCTTCGGGGACCAGTGGAGCGGTGCCGTGGTGCCGCTGATACTGCTGTCGCTCTATGCGGCGGCCCGGTCCCTCGGCGTGGGCGCCAACGACGTCTACAAGGCCCTCGGCCGCCCCGCCCTCTCCGTCTCGGTGGGGTTCTGCCGGCTGCTGGTCTTGCTCCCAGTGCTCGTGGTCGCGACCAGGTGGGGCATCACCGGGGTGGCGGCCGCCCAGGTCGCGGTGGCGCTGCTGTTCGCGGTGGGCATGCAGGCCGTCGCCGCCCGGGTGATGCGGATCCGGCCGGCCGAGCTGCTCCGCGCGACCGCTCCGGCCGCCGAGTGCGGGCTTGTGCTCGCAGGCGTCGGCGGCCTCATCCACCTCCTCCCGCTCCACCCGCTGACCGGCGCGATCCTCACGATTGTTGCCGGCGTCGGCAGCGTGTACACCGTGCTGCGGCTCAGACACCCAGCTCTCCTCAGCCACCTCACCCGGCTCGGTCGGCGATGACCCCGGCCACCCCACCCTGCGCCACCCTTCGAGGCGCCACGCCTGCGCCGCCCTTCGACGGCCCCCTTCGCTACTGCCTCTCTGGAGCTCGACATGACAACCAATCCCGACGTCGACGCCGTTGTGCTGGTCGGCGGCATCGGCACCCGGCTGCGGCCGCTCACCTTGACCACGGCCAAACCCATGCTGCCGACCGCCGGGGTCCCCTTCCTGCAGCACGTGCTGTCACGGATCCGAGCCGCCGGGATCCACCACGTCATCTTGTGCACCGCCTACAAGGCAGAGACCTTCACCCAACACTTCGGGGACGGTCGGGAGATGGGGCTGGAGATTGACTACGCCGTCGAGGACGCACCACTGGGCACCGGCGGAGCGATCCGCAACGTCGCCGATCGGCTTCGCGGCACCACCGCCGCCGTGTTCAACGGTGACATCCTGTCCGGGGTCGACCTGGCGAGCCTGATCGGGGCACATCGAGACAAACAAGCGGACGTCACCCTCCACCTGGTGAGGGTGCCCGACCCACGGGCGTTCGGCTCGGTACCCACCGAAGCCGACGGCCGAGTGAGCGCCTTCCTGGAGAAGTCGGACGCGCCTACCACCGACCAGATCAACGCCGGCTGCTACATCTTCCGGCGGTCGGTCCTCGAAGCCATCCCCACCGGAGCGGTGACCTCGGTGGAACGTGAAACGTTCCCCGGTCTGCTGGCTGCCGGCGCCCGCGTCTACGGTCATCTAGACCAGTCGTACTGGCTGGACGTCGGCACGCCGGCCGCGCTCGTCCGCGCCTCAGCCGACCTCGTCACCGGAGTCGCCCCCACCGACAGCCTGCCCGGGCCGGTGGGGTGTGCACTGATCCTTCCCGGCTCCCACCTGGCCGACTCCTCGATCGTGGTCGGCGGGTCGACGATCGGTCGCGGCGCACGCGTCGGACCAGGCGCCACCGTCGACGGCTCCATGCTCTTCGACGGCGTCGACGTCGGTGAGAGCGCCACGATTGTCCGCTCGGTCATCGGCCGCGGCGCCCGGATCGGTCCGGGCGCCCGGATCTGCGACGCCGTGATCGGCGAGGGAGCCGACATCGGCGCCCGCAGCGAACTGATCGCCGGGATCCGCGTGTCGCCCCACGTCACCCTCCCACCCACCGGCGTCCGGTTCTCCGCCGATGTCACCGCCTGATCCACAGACCCAGACAGGAACTCTGCCCATGCCCACGTCTAATCCTGCCGCGCCGCCCGTCCAACCTCCCCGACCGGGCACTCCCCGGCTCGCCGACATTGTCAAGACCTACGACATCCGCGGTCTCGTCGACCAGCAACTCGTGCCGGAGGCTTCCTACGCCCTGGGCTGGGCCTTCGCCCGGTTCGTCGCCCTGCAGGGACACCTTCGGCACATGCCAACCCCGTCAACGGCTCAACCCCGCGGCTGGCAGTCCGTGGTGGTTGCCCACGACATGCGAAGATCCTCGCCCGCGCTAGCGGCCGCCTTCGCCGCCGGCGTCAATGCCGCCGGCCTGGATGTGGTGCACGCCGGCCTGGCCTCCACCGACATGCTTTACTACGCCTCCGGCACCCTGCACATGGCCGGCGCCATGTTCACCGCCTCACACAACCCCGCCCAGTACAACGGGATCAAGCTCTGCCTTCCCGGGGCGGCGCCGGTCAGCATCGACAACGGGCTCGCTCAGATACGCGACCACGCCCAGGGGCTGCTCGACGGGCACATCGAGCAACCGAACGCGCCGCGGGGCCACCTCTTCACCCACGACGCCCTCCCCGGATACACCGCCTTCCTGCGGTCCCTGGTCGACCTCAGCGGCATCCGGCCCCTGCGGGTGGTCATCGACGCAGGCAACGGCATGGCCGGTCACACGGTGCCTGCCATGCTCGCAGGACTGCCACTGCAGGTTGACCAGCTGTACTTCGAACTGGACGGCGACTTCCCCAACCACGAGCCGAATCCGCTGGATCCGTCCAACCTGGTCGACCTCCAACACGCCGTACGCACCACCGGCGCCGACCTCGGACTGGCCTTCGACGGCGACGCCGACCGGTGCTTCGTGATCGACGAGCAAGCCAACCCCGTCTCCGCCAGCGCCATCACAGCACTGGTCGGCACACGAGAGCTGGCCAAACGACCCGGAGCCACCGTCCTGCACAACCTGATCACGTCCCGAGCCGTGCCCGAGATCATCGCTGAAGCCGGAGGGCTGCCCATCCGCACCCGGGTCGGGCACTCACTCATCAAGGCGACCATGGCCACCACCGGCGCAATCTTCGGCGGCGAACACTCAGCGCACTACTACTTCGCCGACTTCTTCGGCGCCGACACCGGGATGTTGGCCGCCATGCACGTGCTGGCCGCCCTCGGGGAGCAGGATCGGCCGCTCTCGCAACTCGTAGCATCCTTCGAGCGATACAGCCACTCCGGCGAGATCAACTCCACCGTCTCCGACGTCACCACCACACTCGGCCACATCCAGGAATGGGCCCTCACCCGCGGTGCCGAGATCGACGACCTCGACGGATTGACCATCGCCCTCCCCGACCGCAGCTGGTTCAACGTCCGCGCCAGCAACACCGAGCCCCTGCTGCGGCTAAACGTGGAGGCGCCGGACGACGCAACGATGGCCGACCTGCGCAACCAGATCCTCGCGCTCGTCCGCAACGCCTAACACGGGTGCACGCCATCAAGCAGCAGCCCTCAAGTCCAGGGCGTCAGCTTGACAGCCACACACCAAAGGGTGCGAGCGCCGCTCCCGTCGACTCGCCCCCACGGGTTCGCCTGCACACAAAGGGCCCGGTGATGTCGTTCTAGGTGATCTTCCACGCCCCGAAGCTGGTCTCGATAGGCCGTCTGAACGCCGACGCCGCGGCGCCGGACGGCTCAGCTCGGCGGGTACTGGGATCCTGGACCCGCCGCCGGCGGAAGCGTGGTCTTCACCTTGATATAGCCGGCGACCAAGGCTGCCAGCTGCACACCGGCCCAGGCGATCAGGGTGTAGATGACCGCGACAAGCGCTCCCACGATGCCACCGACGATCGCGGCGATCGATGATCCGCCTCCACGGCTCATCCCGGCGCCGGCGAACCCCGCGATCAGTACGGCGATCGCGCCCAGCGCCCCGACGACCAACACGAAGATGGACAGTGCATTGAAAATCGCAGCGACTCGGTCGGCGTTCTTGTGGAGGGTTGTCTCATCCATATTACGAATGATGATGGACGAACCGCAGGGGCACGGCGCGGCGCGCCGCGGCACTCGGATCGCACCTCAGAACCTGAGGATCCCGAGCGGCGAGCTCTTTGGGTAGAGGCCGCGAGCACGGCATTGGTCGCATCGGACCCCGACGTGGCGCGAGCGCCGGCTCGAGCCAACGGCATTCAGTGCCGACCAGTTCAGTCAAGGCGTCCGTGTCGCAGAACCAGCCGCGGTCTTACGACGTTCTTCATGATCGGTGGTTGTTGCATACCAATGGTAATGCGACGCCTCAGAAGCCCGGTCGACAGTTTGCGTGCGTTTCGCAAGACGGTCGTCATGCGTTGATGGGCTAAGACGCTA
>DATDAP010000319.1:0-7158 GCA_036525335.1 Microlunatus sp.
AGATGGAGCGTCGACACGACCTGGTGGTGGTGATCGACTTCGGCGCCCAGTACGCCCAGCTGATCGCCCGCCGGGTCCGCGAGGCCCGGGTCTACTCCGAGATCCTGCCGCACACCGCGAGCGTGGCCGAGATCGTGGCCATGCGACCCAAGGCCATCATCCTGTCCGGCGGACCTCAGTCTGTGTACGCCGACGGGGCACCCCAGGTCGATCCCGGTCTGTTCACCGCCGGGCTGCCGGCCTTTGGTATCTGCTACGGCTTCCAGGCCATGGCGCGGGCGCTAGGCGGCCAGGTCGCCAAGACCGGGATCAGCGAGTTCGGACGCACCCAGGCCACCATCGAGGTCGGCGGCACTCTGCTCGCCGACCTTCCCGACAGCCTGAACGTGTGGATGAGCCACGGTGACTCGGTGGCCGCGTCGCCGGCCGGGTTCACCCCGCTGGCCAGCACCGCCGGCGCCCCGATCGCCGCCTTCGAGAACGTCGACGCCGGACTCGCCGGTGTCCAGTGGCATCCCGAGGTGCTGCACTCCCAGGCCGGTCAGCAGGTGCTCGAGCGGTTCCTCTACGACATCGCCGGCTGCACCCCGGACTGGACGGCCGCCAACATCGTCGACGACTCGATCGCGGTGATCCGCGAGCAGGTGGACGACTCCCACGTGATCTGCGGGCTGTCGGGCGGAGTGGACTCCGCCGTCGCCGCGGCTCTGGTGCAGAAGGCGGTCGGCAGTCAGCTGACCTGCGTGTTCGTCGATCACGGGCTGCTGCGCCAGGGCGAGGCCGAGCAGGTCGAGCGCGACTTCGTGGCTTCGACCGGGGTAGCGCTCAAGGTGGTCGACGCCGCCGAGGAGTTCCTCGGAGCCCTGGCCGGGGTGACCGATCCCGAGACCAAGCGGAAGATCATCGGCCGGGAGTTCATCCGCTCGTTCGAACGCGCCGCCCGCGAGATCGTGGGCGAGTCCGGCGCCGTCGACTGGCTGGTGCAGGGCACCCTCTACCCGGACGTGGTGGAGTCCGGAGGCGGTGAAGGCGCGGCCAACATCAAGAGCCACCACAACGTGGGCGGGCTGCCCGACGACCTGCAGTTCGGCCTGGTCGAGCCGCTGCGGACCCTGTTCAAGGACGAGGTCCGCTCCGTCGGCGAGCAGCTGGGACTGCCGGCCGCGATGGTGTGGCGGCAGCCGTTCCCCGGACCGGGACTGGCCATCCGCATCATCGGTGAGGTCACCGGTGACCGGCTGGCCATCCTGCGCGAGGCCGATGCGATCGCCCGCGCCGAGCTGACCGCGGCCGGGCTGGACCGCGACATCTGGCAGTTCCCCGTGGTGCTGCTGGCCGACGTGCGCTCGGTCGGGGTCCAGGGCGACGGCCGCACGTACGGGCACCCGATCGTGCTGCGCCCGGTGACCAGCGAGGACGCGATGACCGCCGACTGGGGCCGGTTGCCCTACGACCTGCTGGAGCGGATCAGCACCCGGATCACCAACGAGGTGCGCGAGGTGAACCGGGTGGTGGTGGACATCACCAGCAAGCCACCGGGAACCATCGAGTGGGAATAGCAGACCGGGCACCAACGAGTCTGCGTTCGAGGTGACCTGACGAGCTACTTCGGCTTGTCGGTCCCGGGCTTGGCGGTCCCGGACTCGTCGGTCTCCGTGTCTGCGGTGGGAGTCGACTGACCAACCGACGTCACCGGTGACTCTTCCTCGGTGACGGTGGCCGGAGCGGTGTCGTAGCCGGTGGGCTCCGCGGACTCCGCGGTCGGCTGCTGCCAGACCTGCGGAGGGGGAGCCGGCGCGGTCTGCGAGGCGGGGGCCGGCACGGTCTGCGGCTGCTCCCAGGGAGCACCACCGGGACCCCACACCTGGTCGACCGGCGGCTGCGCCGGAGCACCGTACGTCGGCGGCTGGTGGCTCTGCCCGGCGAAGCCGGCGTCGTACGCTCCAGGTTGCGGACCGTTCACGTACGGCGGCTGCGGCGGGGTGGCCCTCTCCTCCGGCATCACGAAGAGGGCGATCAGGTACAGCACGATCGGGATCCCGGTGAACAGCGTGATGACCACCGTGAGGATCCGGACCAGGGTCACGTCCATGTTCAGGTACTTCGCCAAGCCGGAGCAGACACCACCGACGAGTTTCTTGCTCGGGTCTCGCATCAGACGACGCGGCTGGGGTGGGTACGGGGTGCTCATGGGAAAGCCTCTCTGGGTTGTGTGACGGAGGAGAACGAAGCAGGGGCGGGTCAGTCGCCGGTCCGGGAGACGGCGAGTCCGGCGATGCCGACGACGACCAGGCCGATGGGCATCGCCAGCTTCAGGACGTCCCAGTCCAACGACCCTGTGATCGCGAACCACAGCGATCCCAGGGCGACGCCGCTGAGCAGCAGCCCGAAGATCAAGGCGACCGTGTCACGGCGCTTCATCGCGTCACCACCACAGCGCCCTGGTCGACCTCGATGTCGAGGGTCAGCGTGGGCTCGGAGTCCACCGAGCGGCCGAGCGGCGACGTCCCGTGGAGGTTCTCCCCGCTGACCAGGGTCTGGTCGTTGTCCTGCACGACCCCGTTGCGCACCGAGTAGTCCAGCACCAGGTTCGTGTTCGGCGGGGCCACGATGCGCACCGCCCCGGTCCCGAGGTCGGCGGCGAACGTCGCGTCCTTGGTCAGGTCGAGCCGACTCAGATCCACGTTCAACACCCCGCGGTCAACGGTCACCGGCTGGGCCGGGAGCTGGGTGACGCTGGTGTAGCCGACCTGGTGCACGAACTGGCTCGCCGGGATGGCCACCGACAGACCCAGCACGGCCACCAGGAGCAGCAGACCGACGGGCAGGATGCCCCGCGCCCGGCCGAGCCAGGTCGCCGCGATCAGGGTCAGACCCACCACCAGCAGCGCCGCGCCGGCGTAGATCAACGGAGTGATCGGGACACCCAGCACATCGGCGATGGCCAGTCCGAGCAGCACAAGTCCGAGCACGACCACCGACCCGAGGCGCAGCCGCCGGGCCGACAGCGAGCGGGCCTGGGTCCGGCGGCTCGGGGCGGCGGCCGCCTTGACCGGGGCGGCCTCGCTGTAGAGGCCGACCGGATCGGCAGCCGCCAGGAAGTCGGCGTGGGCGGCCGCCTCCAGCATGTCCGGGCTCAACGGGTCCTGCACGGTCGAGGGACCCGCGCTCTGTGGGTAGGTCCGCCAGGCCGGTGTCGGGTCGGGTCGGGTCGGGTACGCGGCAGGGTTCGCCGGCGGCGTCGGGACCGTGGTCGATCCCGGGCCGCGGCGCATGTCGTCCACCCGCTGCCGCCAGGCCTCCGCCGCCTCGGTGAACGGGGTTGCCGGGCCGGGGTACCGGAACGGCTCGGCGGCGGGCGGCGGAGTGAGGGGGGTCGGCTGACCGTACGGACTCTGTGGCGGAGGCGCCGACCGCTTGACTCTGGTCTTGTAGTAGCCGAAGTACCAGATGAGCGCGAGCACCACCGCCGGGCCGAAGCTGATCGTGGTGGTGGAGCTGAAGATCCCGAAGGCGATCAGGCAGGCGATGGCGACGACGGCGACCCACGCCTCACGGGGCCAGCTTCGGGTGGCCCCCTTGGTGAGGTCGTCCATGGTGGAGCCGGTGGCACCGTCGGCGGGGACCAGCAGCCACGCGGCGGCGTACAGCACGAGGCCCACACCACCGCTGAGGGCGAGCAGCACCCAGCCGACCCGAACGAGGACGGGATCCACGTTCCAGTGGCGGGCGACGCCACCGCAGACCCCAGCCAGCTTCTTGTCGACCGTGCTGCGACGGATCGACCACACCGAACTCATGGTGACCATCCTCTCCGTCCGAGCCCCCCGATCCATCAGGGACGACCCCCACTCGTCCCGATCATCACCCGACCATTGGAACCGACCGGGGGCCGGGAACGTCGCACGGACCGGACTTGGGGGTGCTTTCGGGGGAGACCCTGCTGGTCTGCTGGCCCGTTGAGTGTGAGGCTGTGCTCATCATGTCCACCACTGGCTTCGGAGCGCAGCGCCAGCCCGACGCGTCCGACCTGCCCGCCATCGGGGCCGACCTCGAGGTCGCCGGTGCCCTCCCGGACGTCGCCGCCGGACCCGGGGTGGAGGACAAGCCGACCCGGCCCCGGGCGACCCGGGTCGCCGAGGGGGCGATCCTCGGCGGCGTCTGTACCGGGCTGGCCCGGCACCTCGGTTGGCCGGTGATGGTGATCCGCATCGGTTTCGTCGGCCTGCTGCTGGTCCAGTTCCTCGGGGCGATCGCGTACGGGGCGCTGTGGCTGTTGCTGCCGCCGGAGCCGGAAGGCTCGACTCCCGGACTGGAGGCCGCGAGTCGCCATGGTCTGCGGACCGCCACCAAGCCGAAGCGGCGGATCGACTGGGGCACCCTGCTGGCCCTGGCCGCACTCGCCACCGGGTTGCTGTGGCTGGTGCAGACCACTGGCTGGGGACTGAGCCAGCATCTGTTCTGGCCGGTGGCGTTCGCCTGCGCGGGCGCCGCCCTGGTCTGGCGGCAGGCCGACACGAGCCAGCAACGCCGGTGGCGCGCCGAGGGCGGGGGTCGGGTCTGGTTGGCGCCGTTCGTGGCCCGCGGCGGCTGGCCGGCGGTGCTGCGCGTGGTCGTCGGTCTGGCTCTGGTCGGAACGGCGTTCGGCATGGTGGTGGCGCAGCAGAACCTGATCCAGGAGCTGCCCGAGGTGATGGCCATGACCGTGCTGGCCCTCGCCGGGTTGGCGATCGTGCTGGCGCCCTGGCTGTATCGCTCGCGCACCGCCCTGAGCGAGGCCAGGGCTGACAAGGTCCGGGCCGATGCCCGGGCCGACATGGCCGCCCACCTGCACGACTCCGTGCTGCAGACGCTGGCCCTGATCCAGCGGTCGGCCGACGATCCCAAGGCGGTGCAGCAGCTCGCCCGGCGCCAGGAGCGGGAGCTGCGGTCGTGGCTGTACGGGGAGCAGAACGCTGACAAGACGTTGAAGGCGGCGCTGACCACGGCCGCCGCCGAGGTCGAGGACGATCGCGGCGTACCGGTCGAGGTGGTGGCGGTGGGGGACTGCGATCTGACCGAGCCCCTGGTGGCGCTGGTCCGGGCCGCCCGCGAGGCCCTCGTCAACGCCGCCAAGCACTCGGGAGCGGGCAAGATCGACGTGTACGCGGAAGTGGACGAGGATCGGGTCGAGGTGTTCGTCCGCGACCGCGGTGCCGGCTTCGATCTGGACGGCGTGGACGACGACCGACTGGGCGTCAAGCACAGCATCATCGACAGGATGGCCCGGCACGGTGGATCGGCGACGATCCGTACCGCTCCGGGCGACGGAACCGAAGTGCGACTGGAGATCAACAGATGACTGAACACCGTGGCCAGCAGAACCCCCGAGTCGGGGACACTCCCGCCGCCCCCCGCCCGGGTGCGATGCCACCCCCGCCGCCGGCCATCTCGGGGCGGCACAACGAGGCCACCGCGGGTCGTTCGACCGGAAACGTGCCGGGGCGTCCCGGGGCGACCGCACCCTTGACCGGTGCACCCGCCGGGACCGCGCAGCGGACGCGCGTGGTGGTGGTCGACGACCACGCCATGTTCCGCAGCGGGGTGAAGACCGAGATCGGTCAGCGGGTCGCCGTCGTGGGCGAGGCCGCCGACGTCGACAGCGCGGTCGCGGTGATCGCGGAGACGCATCCCGATGTGGTGTTGCTCGACGTGCACCTACCCGGTGGAGGTGGCGTCGAGGTGCTGCGCCGGGTGCATCTCGTCGATGCCGACCAGAAGTTCCTGGCGCTGTCGGTCTCCGATGCGGCCGAGGACGTCATCGGGGTGATCCGCGGTGGCGCGCGCGGCTACGTCACCAAGTCGATCAACGGCGAGGAGCTGATCGACGCGATCCGGAGGGTGTCGGAGGGCGACGCGGTGTTCTCGCCGCGGCTGGCCGGCTTCGTACTGGATGCGTTCTCGGGAGCCATCGACCTCGCGACGATCGACGAGGACCTCGATCGGCTGTCCCAGCGGGAGCGCGAGGTGCTCCGGTTGATCGCGCGCGGGTACGCGTACAAGGAGGTGGCTCGGGAGCTGTTCATCTCCATCAAGACCGTGGAGACGCACGTCAGCAGCGTGCTCCGCAAGCTCCAGCTGTCGAACCGGCACCAGCTGACGCGCTGGGCCACTGACCGCCGGCTGGTCTAGAACGGCTGGCCGGTCTGGCCTGGTGGCGTCAGCGCTTGGGGGAGCGACCGGAGATCGCGCCCCAGACGGCCAGCACGATCACGCTGCCGGCGAAGGCGAGCAGCCAGGTCCACGGGGACCAGAAGCTGCCGATACCGCGGCCGAAGGCGACGCTGCCGAGGAAGCCGCCGATCAGGGCGCCGACCACGCCGATCAGCAGCGAGCCGACCCAGCTGCCGCCCTTCCGGTTGAGCGCGGCCTTGGCCAGCGCGCCCATGATGAGTCCGATCAAGATCCAGCCGATGATGCCCATGGCAGCCAACCGTAGAGGGCCGGGGCGGGGAAACGGCTGACCGGTCCGGCGACGTGCCGAAGAACATGCGCCCCAGGCGCCCCGCGAGTCACTAGTGTCACGGTCATGCACCTCGTCTATCAGCTCCTGACGCTGGTGCACCTGATCGGCTTCGCCGCGCTGCTGGGTGGCTGCCTGGTTCAGTTTCGCTCGGTCGCCCCGGAGGTCAGCCGCACCATGCTGATCGGCGCCTGGACCCAGCTGGCCAGCGGACTGGCGCTCGCCGCGCTGCTCGAGCTCGCGCACGACCCGGCCGATCCCGTGAACCACGCCAAGCTCGGCGTCAAGCTGGCCGTCACGGCGATCGTCGTGCTGCTGGTCGCGAAGAACCGTAAGTTCCAGTCCATCCCCAAAGGCCTGTGGGGCCTGATCACCGTGCTGACGCTGGCCAACGCCGGCTTCGCCGTGTTCTGGGGCTGACCCCCGCGCCGCGATTGCCACTAGAGTCACCTCATGAGGCTGTCCGCGCGGGTCGACTACGCACTGCGTGCCGTCGCCGAGCTCGCGGCCGCGAATGCTCCCCGTACGGTCGAGCAGCTCTCGGGGGCGCAGAAGATCCCCAACAAGTACCTGGAGAGCATCCTGGGCGAGCTCCGCCGCGGCGGACTGCTGCGCAGCCAACGCGGCCCGGACGGTGGGTATCGGTTGGCCCGACC
>DATDAP010000320.1:0-7131 GCA_036525335.1 Microlunatus sp.
TTCCAGGGTTTGACCCCGTACTCCTTCCAGATCCCCGCGACCGTGGAGTGCTCCAGACCCAACTCGGCTGCCAGCAGCCGCGACGACCAGTGCGTCACCCCCAGCTTCTCCGGCGGCGGGCGCAGCGTCGCGGTGATCACCTTCGACCGGTCCACCGTCCGCCGCCGACCCGGCCTCTCCTCATCCGACAGACCCGGCAGACCCCGCTCGCCGTAGCGGGCACGCCATAGATTCACCGTCGGGCGAGACACCCCGACCCGGTCGGCGATCTCGTAGTTCGCCATCCCATCCGAGGCCAGCAACACCACCCGAGCCCGCTGCGCCAGTCCCGCCGCCAGAGTCGTCGACCGCAGCATCGACTCCAGCTTGACGCGGTCCCCGTCCCTGAGCACCAATGCGGGGGCCGTCTTGTTCGCCATGCCCAAGTATTTCACCCAAACGTAAATCTATTTCAAGGACACGCCACTAGAATCTTGATGTGGAGGGGGGCGGGTGCCGATCCCACCGATCCGGAGCCGCCCCTTCTGCCGTTTGAGGTGACGCGCTCGTCGCAAAGACATGCGGTGCTGGATACTCGGCGTGCACTCGTCGGCGGGACCGATGACCCCTCAAGGCTCAGTACTCGCCGCTCCCGCCCCGGTGGGCTGCCGTCGGCGTCGCGTGACACCGGGCTGCTTCCTCGTTCGGCACGAGACATGACTGGTTTGCGGTGGCAGGCGCTGTCGTGCGGCGCTGCGGTATGTACGCCGCCGGGAGTGCGGATCGCGTAGGCGATGACGGGGAGGAAGCCAGGGCACGGCTCTGTTCGCCGGTGGCCTGGTTGCCCTGGTTGAAGCTGCGGCAGTCAGCGCCCCCAGCGCCGCCGTGAACAACCGCCCACCGGCTGGCACTCCGCTGCACTAGTGTGTGATCACGCGTCGCGCAACGAGATGGTGCTTCAGCTGCGGCGTTCAGGCGTTGTTCGCGTCGGTGCCGACAAGGCCCCGATCCAGACGCCACCCATGACGAGGGCGGCACCGATGACGGCGGACCCGGTGACGGGCTCGTTCACGAGCCACCCCGCCAATGCCAGGGTGACCAGCGGAAACAGGACGAACATGTATGAGCTAGCCGAAGCCGTCCATCTGCGAACGACCAGCAGCAGAAGGACAAATAGGCCAACCGAACCGAGAGTCACCAGGTAGGTCAACGCCACCGCAACATCGAGCTGGCGTGGTAGGGCCCAAACCTCGTCCGCCGCCGCGGAGAGCGTCAGCAGCAGCAGCGCGGCGACCGACATGCCCACTGCGTTGGTCATAACCGGGTGGTTGACCGAGAGCCGCTTGCCCATGATGATGCTTTGGCCAATGGCCAGAGCGGCACCAAGCATGGCGAAAATGGCGCTCGGCGGAGCCCTCAACTCGTGGGAACCGAGCACCATCCAGGCGATGCCGACGAGCGCCAGCACGGAGCCGGTGACGGCTTTGAGACTCAGTTTCTCCGACGTCTGGACCGCGGCTAGCAGCAACGTCACCAGGGGAACCCCCGCCAGAACGATCGTGGCGGTGCCGGCTGTGACTCGGACCAACGCCCAGTACATCAGCGCATAGGAGACGCCGAAGGCCAACAGTCCGAAGACCGCAGTTTCGGCCAGGAGCCGCCCCCGGGCCCAGCGAAGACGTAAAGCCAATGCGATGACGACGAACAGTGCAGCTGCCATTCCGAACCGGAGGCTTGCGCCCCAGAACGGGTCAAGTTCCTGGTTGCTGATTCGGACGGCCACGAAATTGGCTCCGCCCAGGACTACTGCCGCAGCGAAAGCGCTCAGGACTGCGCCGCCTGGTGCTCGTGAAGTCACCTGATGCCCCTCGTTCGGCCGGCGGCTCCCGCGAACCGAAAAGGCGGCAGTCGGCCGCCTCCGGGGGCATTTCTACCAGAGACCAGCCATCCAGAGACACGCGAGGAACACCGTGGGGGACAGTGGACATCTGACGACGGGTTGTGCTTGGTCGCGGACAGCCATGCGGTGCCCAGGGATCCGCCAAGCTGACCGGCTTCGAGCTCTGATCTGAGGTGAGTGACTCTGTCGCTGTCATAGGGCCTATCGGACAGACATTCCGCTCACGATCGGCCAGATGGCGATGACAGGGGCTGCATGCGATCGAGATGTGTGGCTCGGTCACGTCAATCAGGCGGTGAAGAGGGTGAGTTCCTCGGCGTATCGCCAACGCCTGGTGACACGACTCGGGTCGAGGAGACTACCGGGCCGTATATCGACATCGGGCGCGAACCTGTTGCCGGGCGCTTGGTGCGTCGACCCGCTACAGCCTCGAGAGATCAGGGCAGACCGTAACCGACAGCCGATCGGGCCGATATAACTACCTGGCCAACCCCGGGCGCGCCCCGGCTGACCCACCGGACGCCAACTGAGCTCAGCGGCGACCACGGCCACGCTCCTCTGGACAGCCGAACTCGCCTTCGCCGCCCACCGTTCGTCGCTCTCGGACCACATGTCGCGTCACCCGCAGCCGCAACCATGAGGTTTCCGTCGAGCCAACTCTGGCCACCCGGACCTACACGGGGGGAACCGCCTATCCCGGCCACCACCGTCAGGGACGCTCTCACGGGCAACGGTCACCTCCGCGCAACAGGCCTGACGGGGTCTCCGTGCTCCCCTACGCGGAGACAGGCAGAGCCACGTTGCTGGCCACGAGAGGACACCCTCGAGCCGACGAGCTCGTTCGGTGTCGATGGGCGGGGGATCGTCGTCGCGCGACAAGGGTCGAATGGGACCATATGGCCAGGTCCCCTTCCGGGGTCTCCTCGGCCCGTACCGAAAAGGACATCATGAGCATCTCCAGCACTCGACCTGCGCTCGACATCAACGGCAAACTCTTGGCGACGGGTGCGGTGCTGCTCTGCGTCGGGGGCGCCGTGCTGATGACCGGCGCCGCCCTGGCGTCGGTTGCGCTTGCTCAAGCCGCCAAGAAGTGGATCGACCAGCTGGAGGAGTCTCCGGCGGCGATGGCCCAGCGGCACCTGCAGCACCTCAAGGTCGCAGCGGAAGCCGGGTCCAGGGCCTGGCGGGATCAAAGCGTCTGAAGGCCGCTAAGAAGCCGACTTAGCGCGACCGCAGCGGCGTCGAAGATCGGCGGACGTTTCGCGCCAGCCACAAGTCATGGCGTCGAGACTTACCGTGATCGCGAGAATCGGGGCATCGTCGTGGCCGGGTTGAATCTCGATCTCGTAGGGTCCTGACCCGGAACCATTCTTGAACCTGATGCAACGCCTGCTCGCGGAGCACGGCACAGATCGGCTGCGCGGTCGGCTAGCCCGTAGCAGCCGTGGAAGATAGTGCGGCCTGAACGGGTCAGCAGAACCGATCCCGACAGGTCCTCGTTGGCTGCCTGGGCTCGCAGCCTGTCGAGGTCCGGCCATACGCCCATCTGGGAAGGGTCGCAGCAGTTCTCCGCGAGCACAAACACGTTTCGCGCGCAGCCCGTCGCTGCGAGCAGATGGTCGCGATCTCAGGGGGTGCGAAGAAGCAGCGCCGGTGGACTTGCTGGCGTAGATGTGCACGTAGCTGTCGAACGTCGTCAGCAGCACCACCCGCGCTTGGCATGAGGGTCCGCCAGGAGCCCTTGCGTGGTGGTGATGCGTCGGTACCAGGTATCCGTACGTCGATGCGGGCCACGTCCGGCCGGAGCGTTGCCATCGGGCGTGACAGCTTGGGGCTGGAGGAGTGGACGAGGCGGCCTTTGTCCACGAGGTGCTCGACGATGTCGTGCGACCACCGCCGCGGTCGAATGAGCGACACGTTCGCCAGCATCCCCGATCGCCGACGGTGACAGAAGTGAGTTCTCCTCCCAGTACTGGGCGGTTCGAGCTCGAACCTTGACATCTGGGTCGTTCGGCCGTAGCTCGAGGCAGGCGATCAGTTCCGCCTGCACCATGCCGGGTGGCGCGGTGTTCAATGGAGGCCTGGCTGCCTGAAGGAGGCACGGGGTGCTCTCTGCGTTGGTCGGTCGGGATCGAGAGCTGGGTGTGCTGCTCGGGTGCCTGGACGAGGCAGAGCAGGGTCGCGCGAGCCTGGTGGTCTGTGTGGGCGGGCCGGGCATCGGCAAGACCCGGCTGGTCGAGGAGCTCACAGGGCGGGCCAGGGAGAGGGGAGTCCTGACCGCGTGGGGCCGGGCTGCCATGACGGACGGCGCGCCGCCGTACTGGCCGTGGCACGAGGTCTTGCGGGTGTTGGACGCCGCCGGGATGGCCGGGCCGGGCCCTGGCGCCCTTCTTGCGATGAGCGGTGTCGACCCGTCGCTGGAGGAGCGCGTGCGGAGGTTCGACGAGGTGGCACGGCTCGTGCTTAGGGCCGCGCGACGTCGCCCGCTTCTCGTCGTCCTCGACGATCTGGACGGCGCGGACGAACCGTCGCAGCTGTTGGCGCAGTACCTCGTGCGCACGGCACGCGACAACCGTCTGCTAGTCGTCGTCTGCTGCCGCGACACGGCGGGCCCTATCGCCACCCTGGCCCAGGAACTCAACGCCACCCAGGTCGAGCTGCGCGGTTTGGAGCGAGTCGCCGTCGGCGAGCAGGTCTGCGCCATCGTCGGGCGAGCGGCCAGCGATTCCGAGCTGGCGGCGGTGTTCGACGCGACGGCTGGCAACCCGTTCTTCGTGTCCGAGCTCGCCCGTCAGCTGGCCGAGGGGCCCGGGATGACGGGGGCCGTACCCCGGTCGGTGCTCGACGCGATCGGTCAGCGGCTCGGACGGCTGTCCGCGGACTGCGCGGCGTCGCTGCGTGCCGCGGCGATGCTCGGTAACCGGTTCGCGGTGCCCGTCGTCGCAGCGATGACACGTAGCAGCGTTGGTGACTGCCTCACGTCACTGGACGAGGCGGCGCGTGCCGGACTGGTCGGGGAGGACGGCTCTCCGGGGGAGAGACGTTTCGCCCACGGTCTGGTCCGGGATGCGATCGTTGCCGGTCTGGACACCGGGCATCAGGTCACGCTGCACCGTCGTGCGGCCGAGGCGATCTCGGCCCAGGCATCGCACGCAGAGGGGATGGTGTTCGACCTGGCGCACCACTGGTCGGAGGCGGCGGTGGCCGGAGATTGTGCCGTCGCGGTGACGTGCACGGAGCGGGCTGGGCGTGAGGCGATGCGGCTGCACGCCTATGAGGAAGGCCGGCGGTGGTACGGGCGGGCGCTCGAGCTCGGTGCGGGGGTGCTGGACGACGTCGCCCGGTGCCGGCTGATGATCGCGTACGCCGGGGCCCAGTGCCTGTCCGCGGACTTCACGGGCGCGTTGGATACCTGTGGGCAGGCTGTTGCGGTGGCGGTGCGCATCGGCCGCCCGGACCTGGCTGGCGAGGCGGCGCTGGTAGCGGAGCCGACGTTCGACGAGGGGATCGACCGGGTGATCCGGGCTCTGTGCGAACGTGCCCTTGACATCCTCGACGGCGCGCCGGCCGAGCTTCGGGCGCGGGTGCTGGCCCACTACGCCTGGGTTTGCGACCACCTGTCCGACCTGGACGCGGCCAACCCCGCTGCGGCGGAGGCGCTCGTCCTGGCCGAGGCCAGCGGCGACCCGTCCGCGCTCGAGGCCGCCTTCAGTGCGCACCACATGGTCCGGTCCGGCCCTGACGGGCTGGCCGAGCGCGAGGCGAACGCGGACCGGCTATGGGCGCTTGGGACCCGCACCGGCAGGACGGCCGCCTGCTTGTCGGCGTCGGAGTGGCGTTTCGACGCTGCGAGCGAGCGGGGCGACCTGGCGCGCGCCGCACGCGAGCTCGAGGCCATCGGTCGTTGGGCAACCCGGGTTGGCGGTCCGATGGCGCAGTGGCGGCTGCTGCGCTGCCGGGCGATGCTCGCCCAGGCCAGGGGATGCTACGCCGAGGCGTACCGGCTGGGCGCTCAGGCCTTCGGCACGCTCGCGGCCACCGGGTTCCCGCCGGCGTTCCTGCTGTGGGGCGGTTTGCGGAACATTCAGTGCCATCACACCGGGCAGACCAGCGAGTCTCTCGAAACGGTCGGCATCACCGACGCGGATGCCACGGTGCTGGACTGGCCGCTGACCGGTGTGATCCCTACCCTGGCCCCGGCGAGCATGCTGGCCGATGCCGGCCGGCTGCGGGAGGCCGGTACCGTCTACCGCCGGCTCGGCCCGGCCTCTCAGTGGCAGGAATCGCCGCATGCAGCACTCTTCACGTGGGCGAGCGGCATCGCGACCGCCGTGGCGGTCGGCGCGGACGACGATGTCGCGACCTTGCGCGCCAAACTCGGCGCCTGGCGCGGGCACCATGTCGTCAACGGCCGCTATGCGATGGCGTACGGCGGTCCGGTCGAGCTCCATCTCGGCCGGGCGGCCGCACATCTAGGGCTGGTCGACGATGCGGTCGCCGACCTCGAGCAGGCCGTGAAGGCCTGTACCGAGAACGGTGCGGACGGCTACCGCGCCGAGGGTGAGTACGAGCTCGCCGCGGCCCTCGTGCGACGCTCTGCGCCGGGTGACCTCACCCACGCCCGGGCCGTCGCGGTAGAGGCGCTGCGGCGGACCGAGGAACTGGCCATGCCGCCGATCCGGGCCCAGGCGTTGGATCTGCTCGCCCGGATCGATGCGAACCCCGCCGTGGCGCTGACGCGTCGCGAGCTCGAAGTCGCGGACCTGGTGGCACAGGGCCTGACGAACCGTGAGATCGCGTCGCGGCTGTTCGTGTCGGAGCGCACCGCGCAGAACCATGTTCAGCACATCCTGGACAAGCTTGACCTGCCGAACCGGAGCCAGATCGCGGTCTGGGTGGGCGGCCGCAGCCCAGAGCGCTAGGCGGAAATGAGTAGGTCGGCTGAGTAGATCGGTCGACGCGGCGGGCGTCCCGGGAGACTTAGCGTCTTGAGTATGAGCGAAACGAAGACCATTGCCGTGGTCGGCGCCGCGGGCGCCACTAGCGGGGGACTGGCCCGGGCCATCCTCGCCGACCCCTCCGGAGGTTACGCGTGCCGGGCCATCACCCGCACCCCTGATTCGGCCGCCGCTCGGGCGCTGGCCTACGAAGGCGCCACCGTGGTGCGCGCCGACCTCGACGACGTCGACAGCCTGGTCGCTGCCTTCGACGGGGCGTACGGGGTGTTCTGCATGACGTCGTTCTTCGAGCAC
>DATDAP010000321.1:0-2251 GCA_036525335.1 Microlunatus sp.
TGATGCGGATCTTTTGTCCCGCCACAGTTCGTCCTTCTCTCGTAACTACCGGTATGTCCGACCCCCGAGGTCGGGCGTGTCGCACCGACCGGACGCAGTCAGGTCCGAGTCCTGCTTGCTAGGGGCTGTCGCCTGGAGGCCTCCGACCGGGTGGTCGATGGCCAGACGATGAAGGTCTCGCGGTTCGGCGACCGCTGCACCAGCCGCACGATCTCTGACGATCTCGCACGCCCTGCACAGGGCACACCCCGGCGACCTCCGTCGGAGCAACCTGACGATTCTTTCACCAGACGCGCGCCAGAGCAAATCGAGCTCGATGGGCCCCGGAGCGCTGTTGTCCGGCTGCCCACCATAGTCGCCGAGGGCAAGGAACCAACCCTCCGCGGGGCCGAGCTCACCTCGGGCGGCGCGCGGAGCGGAGCTGCCAGACGACATCGCGGCCGAAGGACCAGCACAGCGCCCCCAGCGATCCGGCCACCAGAATCGACGGCAGCGCCGGTACGGCGGCGACTGCCCCGATCAGGTCGAGGGCGAGGACCGCCAGCAGCGTGACGGCCTGGACCACCGCGACCACCTTGCGGGAGTAGTGGAACGGCAGCGGGATCCGCAGCGCCGTCCGGACCCGTGCCGGGGCGATCCAGCTGGCGGCCACGTAGGCGTACCGCATGCCGCCGATCGCCAGGACCCACCAGCCGGTGATGCCCAGGGCCGGGACGGCCAGACTCAGCGCCATCAGCAAGGCCGCGTCCGTCTCCATGTCGAAGCGGGCACCGAACGCGGTGGTCTCGCGACGAGCCCGAGCAACTTTGCCGTCCACCCCGTCGAGCACCAGGCAGCAGGTGCCGACCACCACCATCGCCAGCACACCCGTTGCGGTCAGCTGACCGGACACCGCCTGCAGGGTCAGCCCGATCACCCAGCCGGTGCCGACCACGCGGGCGAGGGTCACGAGGTTCGCCGCCCCGAAGCTGCGCCGCCGCCAGTGGACGAGGATGGCGGCCGCGCCCCCGAGGTAGCCCAGCGTGGCGCCGAGCACGGGCAGCGGCGTCAGCAACCCCGCTCCCCCGGCCACGGCCAGACCCGCGCCCTCGACGAACGCGCCCGTCGCCAGGGGCCGCCAGGGCCGTGGCCCACCGAGGTTCACGGGATGATCCTAGGAAACCGCTCGCGGACACCCTCCGCTGTGACCGACTCCGCTGGTGTTGCCGCACCCGCGAAGTCGATCGGGCCGACTCGATCAGGTGAGCCAGCCGTACTCGGTGGCGATCCGTACGGCCTCGGCGCGGCTGCCGGCCCCGAGCTTGCCCATCGCCGACGACAGGTGATTGCGCACCGTGCCCTCCGACAGGAACAGACGGCCCGCGATCGCACTGGTCGACGCCCCCGACGACGCGGCGACGAGCACCTCCGTCTCGCGTGCCGTCAGCGGTGATGCGCCGATCGACAGACTGGCCGCCGCGAGGGACGGATCGACCACCCGCAGACCCTGGTGGACCCGGCGGATGCCATCGATCAGCTGCTCGGCGGGCGCGTCCTTGACCATGTACCCGACGGCTCCGGCCTCCATCGCCCGACGCAGATACCCGGGTCGACCGAAGGTGGTCAAGATGATCACCCGGGTCTCGGGGTGCTCGACCATGATCGCCGCGCAGGCATCGATCCCGTCCAAGCCGCTGTCCTCCCGCGACGGCATCTGCACGTCGAGCAGCACCACCTCGGGCGATGTCTCGCCGACCTTGCGTACGGTCTCGGCGACGTCACCCGCCTGACCGACTACCTGGATGTCGGCCTCCAGCCCGAGCAGCGCCCGGAACGCCTGCCGGATCATGGCCTGGTCGTCGGCCAGCAGCACGGTGATCACGGAGCCGTCCCCGCCCGGTCGTGGGTCCGCGGTCGTGTCTCGAGCGGTCCCAGCTCAGCCCGGACGAAGGTTCCGCCGTCTGTGCCGGTCCCCACCTGAAGGACACCGCCCGCTGATTCCACCCGGCTGCGCAGACCGACCAGGCCGGAACCGGACCGGATCCCCGCCGGGAGCCCTTGCCCGTCGTCGCGGACTTCGACGGCCGAGGGCAGGACGTCGATGGTGCAGACACCGGCACGGCTGTGACGGACCACGTTGGTGACGGCCTCCCGGACCACGTAGCCCATCACCTCACTCATGGAGTCGCTCAGGGGCGGCAGGGCGGAGGGCATCCGTGACTCGATGCCGGCGGCCAGCAGCACCGACCGGGCGCTGGCCACCACGGGGGCC
>DATDAP010000322.1:0-5822 GCA_036525335.1 Microlunatus sp.
CGTAGCCCTCCTGCAGGTGGTCGGCGCGGAACCGCTTGTGGCAGCTCAGGCACTCCACGAGCGGGTCGGTGAAGACGCCGACATGGCCGGAGGCGACCCAGACCTGACGCGGCAGGATCACCGAGGAGTCGAGCCCGACGACGTCGTCGCGGCCCTGGACGACCGACTTCCACCACTGCCGCTTGATGTTCTCCTTGAGCTCCACGCCCAAGGGGCCGTAGTCCCAGGCCGACCGAGTGCCGCCGTAGATCTCGCCCGCGGGGAACACGAACCCCCGGCGCTTGCACAGGCTGATGACGTTGTCGAGACGGCTGGTCGGTGCCACGGAACTTCGCTCCCACGATGATGTCGTCGACCTCCCCGGCTGGGAGGGCGCGACTGTCCAGACTAGCCTCACCGCTCGCGATCCGCCCGAGAGAAACGGACCGCAGACTCAGGTGCGATACACCTCACGCGGTGACCGAGGGTCACCACCACGATCAACAACACCCCGTCGTCCACCGTGTAGAGGATCCGATAGTCGACCACCCGAACCCGATAGCCCGGCCGACCGGTCAGCCGCCGCGCGTTGGGCGGCCGCGGGTCCTGGGCGAGCAGCGCGATGGCGGCCTGCACCCGCTCCCGATCGGTGTGAGCGAGCCCGCGCAGTCGTCGGACGGCGGCCGGGCGCAGCCGGATCTCGTAGGTCACCGCCCCTAGATCCAGCCCAGGTCAGCCTTCACCTGCGCCCACGGGAGATCCGGACCCTCCTCAGCTATCGCCGCATCGAAGGCGGCGACGTCCTCGGCCTCCTCCAGGGCGTCGAGGGCCCGATGGTAGAACTCCGGACTGACGATCACGGCGACAACGGCACCGCGCTTCTCCAGCAGCACCGCCTCGGTGCGACTACGCTCCAGCACCTCGGGAAGCTGTCCGCGGGCCGCGGTCACACTGACGGTCGACATGGATCAACTGTACGTTTCGTCATGTCAGATGTACAGATCACAGCCGCGGGTCGACCGGCTCCGACTCCAGGG
This sequence comes from Microlunatus sp., assembly GCA_036525335.1. Lineage (GTDB taxonomy): Bacteria > Actinomycetota > Actinomycetes > Propionibacteriales > Propionibacteriaceae > Microlunatus. Next base: position 1,017 of record DATDAP010000322.1, read on the forward strand.
CCAGGACCGCGAAGACGCACACGTGCACCCGCCACAGCGGCTCACCGCGGGCGACCCGATCGAGCGCCTCCAGACCGAGCGCGTACTCGCGGAGCGCCATGGAGCGCTTTGTGACCCAACCGTCGGTCCCGCAGCCGCACCAGGTTCGCGGCCTCGGTGCAGTCGGGTCGGTAGATGATCCGCAGGTACTCCCGACCACGCACCTTCAGTCCGGGCTGGATGATCCCCTTCGACGTACGCGTCAGATTGGCGGCCGGCTTGACGACGACCCCTTGTACACAGGCGGTCATTGATCGGATGATCGCGACTGTGTCTTCGAGGCTGGCCCGGGACTGGCCGAGTGCGACCCTTCCGGCGGCCCCGGGGGATGCTGAGCAGCTTGAGCTGAGACGCGGCCATCAGAGCGCTGACGTCACCTCCGGGGTGACGCGGGCCACCACATCGGCACGATGCATGCTACCGCGGACGAGCTCGGCGTTCGGCTCGTCGGTCGACTTCGCCCATGCGCGAGCCTCTTCGGGGCTCTTGCCGTAGCGCTCGTGTCTGGCCACCAGCTGAGCCAGCCATACATCTTCGTTTCGAGGAACCAGGCGTGATCGAGCAGACGGCGCACGTTGAACCAGGGTGGTTCGTCGAGCAGGAGGTGGTTACCCGTGGTGATGATCAGTCGACACTCCTCCGTAACGTCGTCTGCTCCGACGATCGCCAGATCCAGCGTCCGATCGAAGACGGGGGACGAAGACAGTTCCCGCGTCCGGGGCACGGAGCCTGCGCAGGAGCTCAGGTAACCGTCGGCGTCGAAGGTGTCGGCGGCGCCTTTGCGATCACGTTTGCCGAGGCGAGTCAGGAGCTCGTCAGAGAGGTGGAAGGCGTCCATCTCGATGACTTCCGCCGTGGAGCCGACGGCTTCGGCGATGATGTCTGCGACTGTCGACTTCCCGGAACCGGGCGCGCCCACGAGTCCAAGGACCTGTCGGCGCGGTTCTCTTGCCGGCGCGACGGCACGCTCGACGAGGTCTACGACGGTCACGTCGACACTGGGGACGTCTTCGGTCGACATGCACACTTCCTGCAACTATTTGCGCAAATAGTTGCGCACTTGGTCAGGACCATAACAAGAGCCCACGCCAATGGCAAGCGTGTGCTCTCGTGACCCTCGGGGGTCTTGGAACGTGTGGCCCTACCCCACGGGCTGTGAGCTGACCACTGTGTGAGCAACGCTCGACTCTGGAGGGCAGCCGCAGGACTCGCGGTGGATGAAGGTGGTCTTGAGCTGGATTCGTCGGGTGGGAAGGTCCGGGTCGGCGAGCCGGGAGAGGACCAGGTCGGCGGCCTGGGAGCCGATGGCAGTGGTCGGCTGCGCGATAGCGGTCAACCCGGGATGGAAGAGGTCAGCCCACTCGAAGTCGTCGAAGCAGACCAGCGCGAGATCGTCCGGGATCCGCAGACGCCGTTCTTTGGCGGCTCGCAGGACTCCGATGATCATGCTGTTGTTGGCGACTACGGCGGCGGTGGGTGGGGCAGCGAGTCCGAGGAGTCGCCGCAGGGCAGCGGCCGCCCCTTCTGCCGTCGAGTCGCCATCGACGTCAAGGTCTCGGTGGTACCTCAGCTTGTTGCGCCGCAGACCGAGTCGGTAGCCGTTGTCCCGTTCAGTGCTGGTGGTCAGACCTCTGCGCCCACCGATCATGGCGATCCGACGATGGCCCAGTTGGGCCAGATGATCGACGAGCTGAGCTGTGGGTTCGACGCTTTCCGCCGTCACCTGGTCGACGTTGGCCGTCACCGGGCGGTCGATGACGACCACGGGCACGTCCTGCTTGCCGGTGTACGCGAGGATCCTCGCCGCGTCACCCACCGGGGCCAGGATGACTGCGTCGACACGTTTCCGCAGGAGCTGCGACACGGCTTGCATCTCGCCGGCCGGCTCGTCATGGGTGTCGGCCAGCAACAATGTGTAGCCCGCCCGGGACAGCGTCTCCTCGACTCCGTGCACCACGGTGCCGAAGTAGGTGTTCGTGATGGCCGACATCGCGAGACCCACGGTCTGGAGACCGTTGGTCCGCAATGAGCGGAGCAGATCGTCGGGCACGTAGCCCACCTCGGTAGCTGCCGCCAGGACGAGAGCCGCGGTTGCCGGGGCGACGGGCCGACTCTTGTTGATCACGTGGGACACCGTCGTGATGGACACACCGGCACGGTCGGCGACGTCCGACATCGTCGCCCCTTGCCGGGGAGCAGGGCCTGCCATGGAGACATGCTAGCAACCCGTTGCGCGATACTTTGCGCAAGGGGTTGCGCCAGGAATTGCCGACAGGCTAGGTTCCCTCTCAACACCGTTGTCAGAAGGCGACGGGCGAAATTCGGGAGAATCTCCATGCAACGACGCACCCGTTTCGCCGCGAAGGCGGTGACGGCGCTGGCCTTCGTGAGTGTGGCCAGCCTCAGCCTCACCGCCTGTGGCGGCAGCAGCGACAGCGGAACCGAGGGTGGCTCCGGTGACGAGGTCGCCGTCACGCTGATCACCAAGACGAGCACCAACCCGTTCTTCATCGCCATGCAGAAAGGTGCGGAGGAGGCCGGCGAGGCGAACAACGTGTCGATCACCACTGCGGCCGGCAAGGAGGACGGTGACGAGACCACGCAGATTGCCGCGATCGAGGCCGCGGTCGCCCGTGGCGACCAGGGGATCTTGATCACTCCGGCCACGGACGGGGTGAATCCGGCGATCGAGGCGGCCCGGCAGGCCGGTCTGTATGTGATCGCCCTCGACACCCCGCCGAACCCACCCGATGTCGTCGACATAACTTTCGCCACCGACAACTTCAAGGCCGGTGAGCTGATCGGTCAGTGGGCGGCGAAGACGATGGACGGCCAGAAGGCCAACATCGCTCTCCTCGACCTGTTCAACGACAAGGTCGCCTCGGTCGACTACAACCGGGACCAGGGCTTCCTGACCGGGATGGGCATCGACGTCGCGGACAAGCAGAAGAACGGCGACGAAGCCAAGACCGGGACCTACAGCGGCGGCGACTACGAGATCTTCTGCAATGAGCCCACCAACGGTGCCCAGGACAAGGGCCGCACGGCTATGGAGACCTGCCTGGCCAAGTCCAAGGACATCAACTTGGTCTACACCATCAACGAGCCCGCGGCGGTCGGCGCGGCCGAGGCTCTGGAGGCCGCCGGGGTCAAGGCCACCATCGTCTCCGTCGACGGCGGCTGCTCGCCCGGTATCGAGGCGGTCAAGAGCGGAACCATCGGCGCGACGTCGCAGCAGTACCCGGTGGACATGGCCAAGCTCGGCGTGGAGGCGATCGCCAAGAAGGTCCGCGACAATGTCGACCCGGAGGTCACGCCTGGTCTTGACTTCTACGACACCGGCGTGAAGCTGGTCACCGACAAGCCGGTCGAAGGCGTGGAGAGCATCACCACCGCCGAGGCTGAGAAGATCTGCTGGGGCTGACAGCCAACTCGGGCGACTGTTGGCTGGCTCCGGACCTACTCGGTAGCCAGCCAACACCGCCTACCGTGATCCCCGTCCGACCTACGGCAAGGAAGCCACTATGAGTGTCGACACCCACGCCCCGGCGACTGCTGCTGAGCAGTTCGCCATGCGGCGACAGTCGCCGGTGCAGCGCATTCAGCATCTGCTGCACTCCCACCCCGCGCTCAGCCCACTGCTGGTGCTGATCATCTCGATGATCGTTTTCACGATCATCAACCCACGGTTTGCCCAGCCGGCCACCTTGTCGATCATCATCCAGCAGACGGCGATCATCGCCGCGTTGGCGATCGGTCAGACACTGATCGTGCTGACCGCCGGTATCGACCTCTCCGTCGGTGCCATCTCCATCTTGTCCATGCTGGTGATGTCCAGCCTGGCCGCCAACAACGGCGTACCGGCATTGCTGGCGTTGCTGTTGGGCGTTGCCTTTGGCACCTTGTGCGGTCTGCTCAACGGACTGCTGGTGACCCGGATCGGGCTGCCACCGTTCATCGCCACCTTGGGCACGCTGAGCATCTTCACCGCGATCGGTCTGCTCTACTCGGGCGGAGCCAGCATCGGCAAGCGGGAGATGCCCCCGTTGCTGAACCTGATGGGCACACCGATACCGATCGGGCCATTCCGGCTCACCGTCGGTGTGCTGTTCGTGGTCCTGCTGGCCGCGGTGGTGGCGTTCGCGCTGAGCCAGACCTCATGGGGTCGCCACGTCTATGCCGTCGGCGACGACATCGAAGCGGCGCGACTGGTCGGCATCCGGGTCGACCGGGTGCTGCTCAGCGTGTACACCGTGGCCGGGCTGATCTACGGCCTGACCGCTTGGGCGCTGATCGGCCGGGCCGGCACTGCCAGCCCGAACGCGATCGTCAACGCCAACCTGGAGACCATCACCGCCGTGGTCATCGGCGGCACCAGCCTGTTCGGCGGTCGCGGCGGCATCATCGGCACCATGCTGGGTGCTCTGATCGTCTACTCGTTCAACATCGGCTTGAGCCTCGCCGGAGTCGACGACCAGCTGCGCGTGCTGGCCATCGGTGTGTTGATCATCGTGGCCGTCTCTATCGATCAGTGGATCCGGAAGGTGAAGGCATGACCACCCCACAGACCAGCGACCTGTCCGACCAGGAGCGCGGCACCGTAGGCCTCGGGTCACCGCCGATTCTGGCCGAACCCAGCCAGACCATCCTCTCGGCCCGCCGGTTGATCAAGACCTTCGGCAAGGTGGTCGGCCTCGACGGAGTCGATGTCGACCTGTTTCCCGGCGAGGTGCTGGCCATCATCGGTGACAACGGGGCCGGCAAGTC
>DATDAP010000323.1:0-4990 GCA_036525335.1 Microlunatus sp.
TCGTCTGTCCCGCGATGTCGTCTTCGTCGACGGCGTCCGTACCCCCTTCGGAAAGGCCGGGTCGCTCTACCGCGAGACCCGGGCCGACGACCTCGTGGTCAGCTGCATCCGTGCGCTGCTGCGCCGCCACCCCGAGCTGCCGCCCGAGCGGGTGGACGAGGTGGCCATTGCGGCGACCACCCAGATCGGCGACCAGGGTCTGACCATCGGCCGGACCGCCGCCCTGCTGGCCGGTCTGCCCCGCTCGGTCCCCGGCTACGCCATCGACCGGATGTGCGCCGGGGCCATGACCGCCGTCACGACCACCGCGTCCGGGATCGCCTTCGGCGCCTACGACGTCGCCATCGCCGGCGGCGTCGAGCACATGGGCCACCACCCGATGGGTGAGGGCATCGACCCCAACCCCCGGATCGTCGCCGAGAAGATCGTCGACCCGTCCGCGCTGGTGATGGGCTCGACCGCCGAGAACCTGCACGACCGGTTCCCCGCCATCACCCGGGAGCGCGCGGATGAGTTCGCCCTGCAGAGCCAGCACAGGGTCGCCACGGCGTACGCGGGTGGGGTGATCCAGGAGTCCCTGGTGCCGATCGCCACCCGGAGCGCCGAGCTGGGCTGGGGTCTGGCCACCGCCGACGAGCCGCCTCGTCCGGGCACCACCCTGGACGGGCTGTCGCAGCTGCGCACCCCGTTCCGCTCCCACGGGAGGGTCAGCGCCGGGAACGCCGCCGGTCTCAACGACGGCGCCACCGCCTGCCTGCTGGCCGCCGAGGACGTGGCCCACGAGCTCGATCTGCCCGTGGCCATGCGGCTGGTGTCGTACGGGTTCGCCGGCGTCGATCCCGAGGTGATGGGGGTCGGGCCGGTGCCCGCGACCGAGCGTGCGCTGCACAACGCCGGTCTGACCATCGCCGACATCGGCGCCTTCGAGATCAACGAGGCGTTCGCCGTCCAGGTGCTCGCCTTCCTCGACCACTTCGATCTCGATCCTGCCAGCGAACACATCAACCCGTACGGTGGCGCGATCGCCCTCGGCCACCCGCTGGCCAGCTCCGGGGTGCGACTGATGATCCACCTCGCCCGCCAGTTCCGGGAGCACCCCGAGATCCGGTACGGCCTCACCACCATGTGCATCGGGCTGGGTATGGGCGGCACGGTCATCTGGGAGAACCCGCACCACACCGATGCCCGGCAGACCGAGGGAGCCGAGAAGTGAGCGCCGACGACCGCACCCCCCGCACCCCCCTGAAGCCCGAGGCCTTGATGCCCGAGGACGAGCTGCAGGCCTTGCTCGCGGAGGCCTCCGCGCTGACGCCCGACGAGCGCGTCACCCGCTTCCTGAGCCGCGACGTGGTGCTGCCGCACTCCGGCCGGACGGCGGTGTTGATCACCCTGGACAACGGCGAGGACCACACCAAGCCGAACACCCTCGGACCGCGCAGCCTGACCGAGTACAACACCGCGCTGAACGCCGCCCTGGCTCGCGACGACGTCGCCGCCATCGCGATCACCGGCAAGCCGTTCATTCTGGCCGCCGGCGCCGACCTCAAGGCCCTCGGTGGCCTCTCCGGGCGCGACCAGGCGGTCACTATCGCTCGGATCGGTCACGCCGTGTTCGACAAGCTGCACACGTCGCCGGTGCCGACCTTCGCCTTCATCAACGGGCTGGCCCTCGGCGGCGGGCTGGAGATCAGCCTGCACGCGCACCACCGGACGGTGTCCCGGGCCGCGGCCGGGATCGCCCTGCCCGAGTGCTTCCTCGGTCTGCTGCCCGGGTGGGGCGGCACCTACCTGCTGCCCAACCTGATCGGACCCGACAACGCGGTCACGGTGATCATCGAGAACGCCCTGAGCCAGAACAGGATGCTGGTCGGGCCGCAGGTCGCGAAGCTCGGTATCGCCGACGCGCTGTTCGACGGCGCCGACTTCCTGGCCGACTCGCTCGACTGGGCCGGCCGGGTGGTGGCCGGCGAGATCGTCGTCAGCCGTCCCGAGGTCGACCGGGGCGAGGGCTGGGACGCCGCGATCAAGCGCGGCAAGAAGCTCGCCGACCAGAAGACTTCGGGAGCGGCGCCCGCGCCGTACCGGGCCCTCGAGCTGATCGCCGCCGCGAAGACCACCGACCGGGTCACCGCCTACGCGGGCGAGGACCAGGGGCTGGCCGATCTGATCATGAGCCAGGAGCTGCGCTCCAGCCTCTACGCCTTCGACCTGGTCCAGCGGCGGGCCAAGAAGCCGGCCGGGGCGCCCGAGCCCTCGCTGGCCCGCCCGATCACCAAGGTCGGGGTGGTCGGGGCCGGTCTGATGGCCGGCCAATTGGCACTGCTCTTCCTGCGGCGGCTCGAGGTCCCGGTGATCATCTCCGATCTCGACGCGGAGCGGGTCGGCAAGGGCATCGGCCACGTGCACGCCGAGATCGACAAGCTGCTGGGGAAGCGGCGGATCAGCTCCGACCAGGCGAACCGGTACAAGGCCTTGATCAGCGGGACGACCGAGCACGCCGACTACGCCGACTGCGACTTCGTGATCGAGGCCGTGTTCGAGGAGCCGGCGGTCAAGAAGGAGGTGTTCGCCTCGCTGGAGAAGCACGTCGCGGACACGTGTCTGCTGGCCACCAACACCTCCTCGCTGTCGGTCTCGGAGATGGCCGACGATCTCGCGCACCCCGAGCGGGTGGTCGGCTTCCACTTCTTCAACCCGGTCGCGGTGCTGCCCCTGCTCGAGGTGATCAGGGGGACCGCGACCGACGACGAGACCACCGCCACCGCGCTGAGTGTGGCGAAGTCGCTGAAGAAGAACGCCGTGCTGGTGAAGGACGCGCCGGCGTTCGTGGTCAACCGGCTGCTCATCCGCACCACGGCGGTGATCACCAAGGCCGTCGACGACGGCACCCCGGTCGAGGTCGCCGACGCCGCTCTGCGACCGCTCGGTCTGCCGATGCCGCCGTTCGTGCTCCTCCAGCTGGTCGGTCCGGCCGTCGCGCTGCATGTCACCGAGACCCTGCACGCGGCGTTCGGTGAGCGCTACCCGGTGTCGACGAACCTCCAAACGCTGGTCGCCGCCCGCAAGCCGGGCATCTACGACGTCACCCCCGAGGGCAAGCCCTACGTGTCGGAAGAGACCCGGGCCCTGATGACCGTGGGCGACTCCCCCAGCACCGCCGAGGAGCTGCGCACCCGGGTCGAGGACGCGCTCGCCGAGGAGATCGGGCTGATGCTGCGCGAGGGCGTGGTGGCCGCCCCGATGGACATCGACCTGTGCCTCATCCTGGGGGCGGGCTGGCCGTTCCACCTGGGGGGCATCACGCCGTACCTGGACCGTGAGGGTGTCTCCGAGCGGGTGCTCGGACAACGGTTCCTGCCGAAGGGTGTCGCCACGCTGCCCTGAACGGGATACCGGCCGGTCAGCTCTCGCCCGGGTAGGTGCCGAACGACCACTGGTTGCCCTCCGGGTCGACGACCGCGAACTCGCTCGACCCGTAGTCCTTCTCGGTCAGGTCGGACACCCGGCGCGCACCGCCGTGGTCGACGACCCGCCGATGCAGGCCGGCCGGGTCGGTGCTGACCACGTACGCGGCCGCGGTGCCGGGTTGGGTGCTCCACTCGCCGTTCGGCTGGTGAGAACCCAGCATCAGCGCGCCGGTGCCTTCGCTCCAGTGCAGCTCGGCGTGGGCGATCCGGTCGGTTCCCTCCTCGTCGTACCGGGCCTTGACGACGAAGCCGAACGCCGAGACGTAGAAGTCGATCAGGGCCGGTGCGTCGTGGGCCTGCAGGGTGAGCCAGACGGTGGGGTTGACGGCCGGGGGGTTCTCGGTGGTGGTCATGGATCGATCATGCCGCCGGGGGCGCTCCGTGGTCTTGGAGGTTTCGGAACTCCTCGGTGATCCACCGGGTGGGCGGGACACCGAGCCGATCGACGAAGTCGTGGGTCAGGTGGGACTGGTCGGCGTAGCCGCACCGGACTGCCACGGTGGCCAGATCCGTCCGGCCCACGCGGGCGATGTCGTTCTTGACCAGCTCGACCGAGTGCTGGAAACGGATCAGCTGGGCGACGGCCTTGGGGGACCGGCCGACCTCGCGGGTGAACAGCGTGCTCAGGTGCCGCGGGGTCAGTCCGACCCGAGCGGCGACCGCGGAGATCGGCATCCGCCCACCGCTGGCCTCCAGCAGACTCCAGGCGTGCCGCACCTCACTGCGCGGGTCGTCTCGCCGGGTCCGGTCGAGGGAGCGGGTCAGATGGCTGCCCAGCACGGTGAAGGCGTGCTCCCAGTCGCGGGAATCGGTCAGCTGCTCCTGGGTGCTGATGGCCCGCCGGTCGAGAACCTCTCTCCCGTCGTACTCGGTGGCGCTCAGCTCGGCGGCCGGCACACCGAACAGCGACCGCGCCGCCAGCGGGTGCACGGCGAGCTGGACCCCCGCCTGTCCGGTGCGTGGTCGGACGAAGCTGGACCGCGTGTGCAGTCCGGCCGCGATGATCGGCAGCGGCGGCGCGGTCGGCAGGGCGGCGCGTTCGCTGGCCGACTCGACCCCGTCATCGAGGCTGAAGATCACCGTCAGCCAGGGTGAGGGCAGGCCGTAGTGCACCGGGTGCTCGGGCTGCGGCGTGCGGTAGCCGACCGCCGAGACCACCCCGGGCCAGGGGCGGTCCCGGTGGCACAGGTCCCAGTGGGAGTCGGTCGGCTCGCTCGTGGCTACTTCTTCATGCCGTACTTCTGGGCCATCTCCTGCAGCGTCTCCCCGGTGGCCAGGCGCGAACGCTTGTGGCCGTACAGGAAGTACACCGCGAAGCCCAGGGCCATCCAGATCACGAACCGGAACCAGGTCTCGATCGAGAGGTTCAGGGTCAGCCAGAAGCAGATCGCGGCCGACAGGATCGGCAGCAGCGGGACGAACGGCACCTTGAACGCCCGGGGCAGATCGGGCCGGGACTTGCGCAGCACGATCACCCCGATGGAGACCAGGATGAAGGCGGTCAGCGTGCCGATGTTGACCAT
>DATDAP010000324.1:0-18816 GCA_036525335.1 Microlunatus sp.
TCGACGACACCGAGCTCTGCGAACTCGCCCTCACCGCCACCGCCGCCCAGCTCGCCACCACCATCGCCGGCTACCGCACCGCCGCCGGCAGCCGCCTCAAACAAGAACGCGACCGCGGGCTGACCTGGACCACCCGTGAGAACGGCACCGTCGACGTCCGCCTCCGCCTCCCCGCCGAAGACGCCGCGATCCTGCTCGCCGCCCTGAACGCCGCCAAAGACCAGTACGGCACACCCCCCGAGCCCGACGCTGGCACCGACCCGAAGACCGACACCACCCAGGCGTATACCTCCGCCGACGCGATCCTCGACCTCGCCCGCGTCTTCCTCACCACCGCCCCCGAAGACCGCTCCGGCGAAGACCGGACCCTCGTCGTCGTCCAAGTCCACGCCGACCAACTCACCAGCACCGGAGAACACGTTCCCGCGGGAACGCCGGAGACCGAGCAGCCAGACACCGGGCAGCCAGACACCGGGCAGCCAGACACCGAGACCACCGGAAACGTTCCCGCGGGAACGTGTGACCACCGACCCGCGCAAACCCCAGACCCGACCTGCCACCTGCAAGGCGTCAGCGGCATCGAACCCGACACCGCCCGCAAACTCGCCTGCGACACCGACCTCCTCGGCGCCATCCTCGACCGTCACCGCGGTGTCCTCGCCCTCGGACACACCCGCCGCCTCGTCACCCGAGCCCTCCGCCGAGCCCTGATGATCCGCGACCACGCACGCTGCCAGTTCACCGGCTGCCACCAGACCCACCACCTGAAGGCCCACCACCTGATCCACTGGGCCGACGGCGGCCCCACCGACCTGGACAACCTGATCCTGCTCTGCCAGTTCCACCACACCGCCGTCCACGAAGGCCAGATGACCATCCGCCGGACCCCACCAACCCCGGCCACGACGACCGCCTGGGAGTTCGTGATGCCCGACGGGAAACCCCACCGCGACTGGTACACCGCCGCTGGCCTGCTCACGTTCCTCACCCAACACGCCGACCGCACCCACGCTGAGCAACAACAGACCGAACGCTCGACCATGATCACCAACGTGACCGGCTTCCACCACCCCGACGCGCAACGCATCCAGCCCCGCTGGCGCGGCGAACGCTACGACCGCCACGAGGCCGTCCAAGCCATCTTCCGGATGCCCATTCGCACACCAGAGGCCGAGGCGGCCTGATCCAGCATCTCCACGCCGCCGGACTGTTGTAGGCGCAGGTCGGCCGCGAACTACTTGACCTTGGCGGTCTTTGTTGAGATCCGGCTCGCGGTGGCGTAACCGGGTTTGCTGCCGGTGACACGGACCGAGATGTACTTCTTGCGATCCTTCTTCGTGAGCTTGTACGTCGACTTGGTCGCTTTCGAGATCGCCGAGCCGTTGCGCAGCCACTGGTACGTGATCTTGACCGGTGCCGGCGTCCAGGCCGACATCTTCACCTTGAGCGTCTTGCCCTTCTTCGCCTTGCCCGTGATGGAAGGCGCCTTTGCACCCAGCGTCGCACTGGCGACAACCACTTGCGCAGATGTCTTGGTGATAGTGGTCAGTCCGGACCGGGAGCCCGTCACCCGTACCGAGATCTTCTTGCCTACGTCGGCAAGCGTGAGCGTGTACCCAGTCCCGGTCGCCTTCGCGATCGGCGCGCCGTTACGAAGCCACTGGTAGGCGAGGTGAGTAGCTGCAGGACACCACGATCCGGCGCGTACCGTCACGCGGGAGCCATACCTCACGCTCCCGGAGATGGCGGGGATCGGAGCCAGGATCGCGGTGGCTTTCTGTACGCGCTGTGAGTAGTAGCCGGAGAAGTAGGTGTCGTCTCTGCTGTCACTTCGGGTGAAGCGGCCGAGCTGGCTGAACTCGATCCCGTAGGACTGGTCCTGCCCGACCTCCGGGTAGATGATGCTGGACCCACTCTTCAGCACACCCGTGGGCAGATCCCAGACGATCGGGTGCTTGGAGTCGGGAGCACCCTTCACCGCGGGCAGTGGCACGGCGGTGCAAGCCTTGGTCGTGACGGCAGGTGCCAGTCGCTGCCTCGTCGCATGCAATTGTCCCTTGAACGGGTAGCCGGTGGTCAGGTTGCTCAGGTCAGTGATCTGGTTCCCGTTGACGAAGACCGTGGACACCTTGGGGTAGGACCTCAGCGGTGCGACATTCGTCAGCTTGTTGCCGACGAGACTGATCGCATCGAGCTCAGGAAGTGCGGTGGTGGTGGAGATGCTGTTGATCTGGTTGTGGGCAAGGCCCAGCCAGTCCAGCTTGGGCAGATCCAGTGCCGGAAGCGTGGTGAGGTCGTTGTAGTCCAGATCCAAGCGTTGCAGGGCGGGCATAGCGGGCAGGACCCGGAGATCAGAGATCTTGTTCCCACTCAGATCGGCCGTTTGGAGGTTGGGCAGTTCGAGTGTGTCCGGGATCGACGCGATCGTGTTCCACCGCAGATCGAGTGTGGTCAGCGCGCTCAGGCTAGACAGGCCGGAGATGTCAGAGAGGCCCACGTTGCGAGCGGACAACGACGTCAGCTTCGGTAGCTGCAGAGTCGGGATCGCCGCCACGCTGCCGTAGTTGAGATCGAGCTCGGTCAGCTCAGCCAGGGCCGGCATGGCCGAAAGGTCGGTCGCGGTCCCGGAGACACCCTCGTAGGTGAGGGAGGTCAGCTTCGGCACGCTCGACGCCGGAAGCACAGAGAGCGGGACGTTGCGCAGCTCAAGATCATCTAGCGACGGCAGGCTCGGAATCGACGGCTGGTCGTTGGCGCTGGAATAGAGCTTCAGCGTGAGCAACGAGGCCTTGCCAGCCAACGGCGTCAGATCGATGGCTTGCTCGCTGCTCAGATCGAGGTCGGCCAAGGGCAGGGCACGGAGCGCACTCACATCGGTCAGGTCGGGTGCGTAGTTGCCGAAGGTGATCAGTCCTGTTGCGTACTCCAGACCTGTGAGATCACTGGCACTGCAGCTGAGTTCGTCAAGACCTGCCAGCTGTTGCTCGGTGTAGCTTGACGTCGGATCCACGTTCAGCGCATAGGCGATGCACTCTCGTAGTCCCACGTCCGGAATCGACACCTGATCATTGGGAGCGGAGAATGCCGGCTGCGCCAAGCCCGCCGTCAGCGCCCCGACCGCGGCAAATGCCGCCAAACCCCTGATGATCTTCACAAGCACGAGCCCTTTCTGCCACGCTGCCCCTCGCGTCCGACGAACCTCCAGGAACGAAGGCAGACGGAACTCCGGGTCAGCCGAGAGGACGCAGCCCCCGCTGCGATCGGCCCCTCGGGTTGCTGGAGCGTAGCGTTCCGGAACATCGCGTTGTGGAGCTTTGGAGAAATCTCTGCATGCTGACGACGAGTGCGTCGTAGGGGCTACAGCAGGAACCGGAACATCGGGCTGTCGGCAGCGATCTGCTCGCACTTGGCCGGCGCAGCCGCCATCCGCTCCAGCAGCCCGGCCAGGTCGGCGGCCCGGGCCTGCTCGATGCCGACGATGGCCGGGCCGGTCTCCCGGTTGCTGCGCTTCACGTACTCGAACACCGTGATGTCGTCCTCCGGCCCCAGGACCTCGTCCAGGAAACGGCGCAGGGCGCCCGGCTCCTGCGGGAACTCGACCAGGAAGTAGTGCTTGCGGCCCTCGTGGACCAGGGCCCGCTCGACCACTTCGGCGTACCGGCTCACGTCGTTGTTGCCGCCGGACAGGATGCAGACGACGGTCGACCCCCGCACGAGCTCGCCGCGGCGAGCCAGCTCGTCGAGGCCGGCCGTCGACAACGCACCGGCCGGTTCCAGCACGATCCCGTCGCTGGCGTAGAAGTCGAGCATCTCGACGCACACCTGCCCCTCGGGAGCGGTGATCATGTCGACCTCGGCGGCGGCGATCACCGGCAGGGTGACGGCTCCGGCCCGGCGGACCGCGGCCCCGTCGACGAAGGTGTCCAGATCCGGCAGGTCGACGGGGTGACCGGCGGCCAGCCCGGCGGCCACGTCGGCGGCACCGGACGGCTCCACGCCGACGATCCGTACGGCCGGATGGCGTTCCCGAAGCCAGGCCGCGCAGCCGGCGATCAGGCCTCCGCCGCCCACCGGGACGACGAGGACGTCGGGCTCGCGACCGAGCTGGTCGAGGATCTCGATGGCCACGGTGCCCTGGCCGGCGATCGTGTACGGGTCGTCGAACGCCGGGACGATGGTGGCCCCGGTACGCTGGGCGTCGGCCGACGCGGCGGCGTTGGCGTCGTCGTAGGTGTCGCCCACCACGATGACCTCGACGTTTTCGCCGCCGATGGTCGCGATCCGGTCCCGCTTCTGCCGCGGGGTGTTGCGCGGCAGGAACACCCGGCCGTGCACGCCGAGGGCCGCACACGCGTACGCCAGCCCCTGGCCGTGGTTGCCGGCACTCGCGCACACCACCCCGCGGGCCCGAGCCTCGGGCCCGAGACGGTCGACCACCGTGTAGGCCCCCCGGACCTTGTACGACCGGACGACCTGCAGGTCCTCGCGCTTGACGAACACCTCGACGCCGAACCGTTCCGAGAGCCGCGGGCTCCGCTCCAGGGCGGTCCGCGCGACCACTCCGTTCAGCGCGGCGGCAGCCGCCTCCACCATCCGCGCATCGACACCCGTTCCGGCCCCCACGCCCCGATCATTGCGCACCGACGCCGCCGCAACCTGCTGATCCCGCCGGGCGTGACCCGATCGCCCGGCCGCCGCGACCCGGTCGCCCGATCCCCGCCGCGTTGTGTCGCTTGCCACGACCCAGCAAGATTGTCGGGTGCAACAGGGCAGCTCGATCCGACTGGGGAGGATCGCCGGTGGCGTCTCCGGGCTGGTCGGTCTGGCCGTGGCCGAGCTCGGCGCGGGCCTGATCGCGCGCGACGGCTCCCCGGTCTCCGATCTCGCTGAGGTCGTGGTCGCGGTGCTGCCCGCCGCCTGGATCAGCGAGGCGAGCGGTGTCTTCGGCACCGGCGCCCGGATCGGCCTGATGGCGGCCGTCGTGGTGGTGGCTCTGCTGCTCGCCGTGATCTCCGGCCAGCTCGAGCTGAAGCGCAAACAGCTGAGCCTGGCCGTCTACCTCCCCGCCGGCGTGGTCACCCTGCTCGCGGTCAGCACGCAGGTGGGCCCGGGGGCGCTGGGCTACCTGCCCGCCGTGCTCGGCCTCTCGGCCGGGTATCTGACCCTGCGGCTGCTGATCGCCGAGCTGCGACGTCCGCCCGGAGCCCTCGAGCCGATCGCCGCGGAGCGGCGCACCTTCCTCAAGACCGCCGGTCTCGTCACCCTGGGCGGGATCGTGGTCGCCGGGGCCGGGCGGATGCTGGTGCAGGCGTCCAACAAGGTCGCCGAGGTCCGGGACAAGATCCTCCTGCCCCCGGCGGCGAACCCGGCGCCCACCGTGCCCACCGGCACCGATCTCGATGTCGCGGGTCTGACGCAGTACATCACTCCGAACGAGTCCTTCTACCGGATCGACACCGCGCTCCAGCTGCCCACGATCGACCCGGAGGCGTGGACGCTGAAGGTGACCGGGATGGTCGCGACACCGGTGACCCTGACCTACGCCGAGCTGCTGGCCCGGCCGCTGACCGAGCACCTGACCACCTTGACCTGCATGTCCAACCAGGTGGGTGGTGACCTCGCGGGCAACGCCGTGTGGCTGGGTCTCCCGGTGCACCAGCTGCTGGCGCAGGCGGTCCCGCAGACGGGAGCGGACATGGTGCTGTCGGTCAGTCACGACGGCTGGTCGGCCGCGACCCCGTTGAGCACCCTGACCGACACCGACATCGTGGCGCTGTTGGCCGTCGGGATGAACGGCGTGCCGCTCGCCCCGGAACACGGGTTCCCGGTGCGGATGATCGTCCCGGGCCTGTACGGCGATGTGTCCGCCACCAAGTGGCTCACCGAGCTGAAGGTGACGACCTTCGAGGAGGACACCGGCTACTGGGCGCAGAAAGGTTGGTCCGAGCGTGGGCCGATCAAGATCGCGTCCCGGATCGACATCCCGACCCGCTCGGTGGTCGAGCCCGGCACGGTGATCGTGGCCGGGGTGGCCTGGGCGCAGACCACCGGCATCTCCAAGGTGGAGGTGCAGGTCGACGACGGACCCTGGCAGGACACCGAGCTGGCCGAGACGGTCGGCCCGGACACCTGGCGGCAGTGGGCGTACGAGTGGCCCGCCGAGCCCGGCGACTACGAGCTCCGGGTCCGGGCCACCGACGCGGACGGGCGGGTGCAGACCGACAAGGACGTGCCGCCGTTCCCCAGCGCGGCCAGCGGGCTGCACACCGTGCCGGTCAAGGTCCGGCCGGAGTAGCTCAGCCGCCCAGTCTCAGGACGGGGAGCTCCGGTACGGCAGCGCCGATCCGGTCGAAGTCCACGTCGCTGTGCACCAGCGTGCACCCGGAGCGCACGGCCGCGGCCGCGATCAGGCAGTCCGTCGGCGAGCGCACTGTGTGACCCGTCGCCCGGACCTCGCGATGGATCGCGGCGGCTAGGTCGAAGTCGTCGGCGACGACATCGGTGGTCGGGAAGCCGTCGTACCACTTCAGCAGTCGACGGCGGCGAAGCTCGTCGGAATCGATGGCCAGCTCCATCCGCACCGCCGGGCAGCCGACGATCTCCCCGACGTTCTCCCTCAGCAGGCGATCGACCTGGTCGCCACGTTCGCCGCCACGATCGCGCAGATACGAAACCCAGACCGAGGTCTCGATCAGATAGCTCACTGGCGGGCCACCGTCCTCACAGGTCTTCCTCGGTCGGCTCATGCCCTTCGATCTCGGCATTCGTGTACGGGAAGCCGCTGCCCCGAAGACTCAGCAGCTCCTGCACCGTCGGCGGTCTCCGTACCGTCTGCCGCAGGGCGAAGTCGATCGCGTCCCGCTTCGTCTTCAGCCCGTTCTGACGCATCACGGTCTCGACCAGCTCGTCGTCGATGTCGATGTTTGTGCGTGTCATACACCGAACGTACACCCTCACCGTCGGCGCCCACCGGGCCGTCTATCGGGTCGGCTGCACGAGCAATCGAGTACCGGCGCCAGCGCGGTTGGTGGTGCGGATCAGCAGCCACAGGTCGTCGTCGACGCCGGCGGCGGAACCGATGACCGCCCCTTCGTCGGGGCCGGGGACGCCGACGGTGAGGGGGAGGTCGCGCCAGGTGGCGCCGTCCGCAGACAGCAGCACCACCGGCCGGCTGGTGCCCTCGATCCGTTCGGCGGTGATCGCAAAGCCGCTCCGCAGGGCCGACACCGTCGTCGCGACGTCCTCGGACCCGAGTGCCTGGTCCATGATCTGCTGACGGAACGTCCGGCCGCCGTCGGTGGAGTGCCAGACCACCAGCCGCGACGGCCCGCCCTTGCTGGCTGCTCCGGCGCCGATCACGACGACCGTCGACCCGCGCACGGCCACGTGGTCCATCGACGACCGGTGCAGTCCGGCCGGGGGCAGGCGGCGCCTGGTCCAGGTGCGCCCGTCGTCGGAGATCCAGACCGTGGCGGCGGTGCCCTTTCCCGACTCCTCGTCCCCGTCCGCTGAGTCACCGACCGCGAGCAGCCGGTTCCCGACGGCGGCGATGCCGTTCATGGCCCGGGTCCGGTCGTGGTCGCCCTGCAGGTCGGTCACGTCGTACCAGACGTCGCCGCCGGCCCGCTGGTACGTCCGATCGGCCCGGCCCTTGGTCCACTTCCGGCCGTCGGGCGAACTCGCCACCAGGGCCGAGCTGTTGAGGTCACCGTTGTCGCTGGTCTCTCCGACGGCGAACCACCGGTTCCGCAGCCAGGCGACCTGGGCGATCGAGCTCGAGGCATACCGTCGACCGGCTGTCGAGAACGTGCCGTCCTCGGTCGGCAGCCAGCGGTTGCCGTCGCGACGCCAGACAACTGCGGTCTCGGTGCCGTCAGTGGTGCGGTTGCCGTACGCGAGCACACCCTTCGGTCCGGCCACTCCGCCACCGACTCGATCGGTTGCCTGCGCCGTGATCAGCTGGGCGGGCCCGAAGGCCTCGACGTCGCCCGCTCGGGTCCACGCCACCGGTCTGCGACGGCTGTCACCGAAGACCAGCGTCTGGCCACCGCTGCGCACGACCGCCACGGGCAGCGCCACCGGCTGGTTGAGCTCGGCCTCGGGTCGTTCCACGACGACGTAGGTCCGGCCGCCGTCGTCGGATCGCCACAGCTCGGAGACGACCTGACCGTTGCGGGAGAGCTGGGCCACAGCGACCCACGCGTCGCCGCTGCGGGTCACGTCGCCGAGCGACCACTCGCCCTCGTCGAGGCGGGACCGGTCGCGCAGCGAGGTCCTGGCTTCCCGCCAGGCGCCACCTTGCCGGAACCACAGCCGCGGGCGGCCCTGGTCGGCGTAGTCCTGGGTGCCTGCCACCTCCACACCTCCTGCGGCGCGTATCCGCGTGCCGCCGGTCCCCTCCTTCGCGTACGGGGGCGCGGGAGCCTCCTTCCAGGTGCTGCCGGTCCTTGAGCGGTAGAGCACCGGGCGCCAGTCGTCGGCGGAATAGGACCCGATCGCGGTGAAGCCGTCGTCGGTGGCCGTGACGTCGTCCAGGCTGCGGCTGAAGTCGCCGTCGTCGGCAGGCTTCGGCGGGTTAGTGCCGCGCTTCCAGGTCCGACCCCGATCCTGGGAGGACCAGGTCGCGTACGTGTCGTCGGAGGAGCCGACGACGACCACCGTCGAGCCCTTGCTGGCGACCGAGGCCGGGCGGCCCTTCCCCGGCATCCGGTGCGGTGTCCAGGTCGCCCCGTCGGCGCTGGTCCAGGCCGTCGGCCGCTCGCGGGCGTCGGTGCCGACGAGGACGAAACCTTCCGGGACGGCGGCGAGCTCGACCGGGCCGGCATCGCGTCCGATCTGCTCGGCGGCCGGCACGTGCCGGTCCCAGCGACGACCATCGGCGCTGGTCCAGGTCAGTGGCTGCCGCCAGCTGCTGCCGAGCGCGACCCAGCGCGGCGCGCCGTCGACCGTCGAGACGGCGATGTCGGTGGTCTGGTCGCCCTGGTCGGGCGGGGTGGCCGCCTGACCGGCCTCGCTCAGTCCGCCGAGCTGCCAGGTCGCGCCGGCGTCGGTCGAGACGCGGAAGGCCGGGGCCAGCCGGTTGCCGTACACGATGCTGGACGTGACCACTGTGTTCCCCGAGGCCGCCAGACCGGTGTCGAAGTCGTTGGCGCCGGTGCCCAGGCCCTTCGTCGCGTCGGCGGTCAGCGGGGCGAACTGGGTCGGCGGCGGGGCCGGTGGGCCAGTGGGAGACGGGTCCGGGGTCGGCCCGGGGAGCAGACTGCAGGACGTCACCAGGGCGAGTGCCCCGGCCAGCACGCACAGCCGTCCCCCTCGCACACCAGGCGTTTCGAACCACGTACGAATGTCCATGCCCGCGACCCTGACAGCGGCCGGGTCCACCCGGCAAACCTTCGGTCGAGGTTATCCACAGAATCGGGCAGAACTTCCCGGTGACGTGCTCGCAACGGGTGTCACGGACCGGGCTCGGTAGGCACCGTGCACTAGGTTCGACGAGTGCGGATTGCGGTCGCTCGGGAGACCGAGCCGGGTGAGACCAGGGTCGCGCTGGTCCCGGAGCTGGTCGGCCGGCTGACCGGCGCGGGCTACGAGGTGGCGGTCGAGCCGGGCGCCGGGCGTGGCGCGTTGATCGACGACCAGGCGTACGTCGCCGTGGGGGCCACGGTCAGCGAGAACGCCTTGCACGGTGCCGGTCTGGTGCTCAGCGTTCAGCCGATCGGTCCCGAGGCGCTGCGCTTCTGCGCCCCGCGTGCCGCCACCGTGTCCTTCCTGTTCGCCGGTCAGCGAGCCGACGACGTCGCGGCGCGACAAGCGGCCGGCATCACCACGTTCGCCATGGAGCAGGTTCCCCGGATCTCCCGGGCGCAGTCGATGGACGCGCTCAGCTCGCAGGCCCTGGTGTCGGGCTACCGCGGCGCCGTCGTCGCCGCGGGGCGGCTGCGCGAGTTCTTCCCGCTGAGCATGACCGCGGCCGGTACGGTCCGTCCCGCCCAGATCCTGGTCCTCGGCGCCGGAGTGGCCGGTCTGCAGGCCATCGCCACCTGCCGCCGACTGGGCGCCGTGGTCAAGGGGTACGACGTCCGGGCCGCCGCGGCCGAGGAGATCGCCTCCCTCGGCGCCACCCCCCTCGACCTCGACCTGCCCACCCTGGACGGCGCCGGCGGCTACGCCCGGGAGATGTCCGAGGAACGCGCCCAGCTGCAACGCGAGCGACTCGCCCCGCACATCGCCGCCGCGCACGCCGTCATCACCACCGCCGCGGTGCCGGGCCGCCAGGCACCGGTGCTGGTCACCACCTCGATGGTGGCCGGGATGCGACCGGGTTCGGTGGTGGTCGACCTGGCCGCCGACTCCGGCGGCAACGTCGAAGGGGTGACCGCCGGCGG
Organism: Microlunatus sp.; assembly: GCA_036525335.1. Lineage (GTDB taxonomy): Bacteria > Actinomycetota > Actinomycetes > Propionibacteriales > Propionibacteriaceae > Microlunatus. Next base: position 10,386 of record DATDAP010000324.1, read on the forward strand.
CGTGGTCAACGTACCGACCGCCGACGGACTGGGCAGCGTGCAGCTCTGGGGCGGGGCCAACGTGCCCAGTCAGATGCCCGGGCCGGCCAGCCGGCTCTACGCCCAGAACGTGCTCAACGTGGTGTTGCTGATGACCCGGGAAGCCATGTTCGACCCCGACTTCGGCGACGAGATCGTGGCCGGGATGTGCGTGACCCATCCGAGCCTGACGACCGCGACTCCCGCTGTCGATCCGGAGGCCGCTGTATGAGTGACGCGATCACCTGGCTGACCATCTTCGTGCTGGCGGCGTTCGTCGGCATCGAGGTCATCTCCAAGGTGTCCTCGACCCTGCACACCCCGCTGATGTCGGGCGCCAACGCCATCCACGGCATCATCCTGGTCGGGGCGATCCTGGTCGCCGGGCACGCCGACAGCACCCCGATCCTGGTTCTCAGTCTGACCGCGGTGGTGCTGGCCTCGATCAACCTGGCCGGCGGTTTCGTGGTCACCGATCGGATGCTGCAGATGTTCGTCCGCAAGAAGCCGATCAGCGGCGAACAGCGGCCGGAGGTCGAGCGGTGAGTGGACTGGTGCCCCCGGTCTGGGCGCAGGTCGTCTACCTGATCGCCGCCGTCTGCTTCATCCTCGCCCTCAAGGGCCTGTCCTCTCCCAAGACCGCCCGGCGGGGGAACCTGATCGGTGCCGCCGGCGCCACGCTGGCCACCACGACCGTGCTGATCTCCGGCGACCTCGACCACCTGCTGCCGATCGGCATCGCGATCATCGTGGGCGTCGGGATCGGGGCGCTGGGGGCGTACCGGGTGCAGATGACCCAGATGCCCCAGCTGGTCGCCCTGTTCAACGGCGTCGGCGGTGGGGCAGCGGCGATCGTGGCCCTGGTCGAGCTGCACGAGATCGCGTCCACCGGCGGATCTTCGACGTTCCAGCTGATCGCGACGGCGTTCACCATCGTCATCGGCTCGGTCAGCTTCACCGGCTCGATCGTCACCTTCCTCAAGCTGCAGGAGCTGATGACCACCCGACCGGTGACGTTCGCCGGTTACCCGATCCTGTACGGTCTCGCGCTCCTGTCGGCCCTCGGCTTCGGGGTGTTCCTGGCCCTGTTCCCGACCATGGTCGCCGGCATCGCGCTGGCCGTCATCGGCGCCGGCGTCGGGGTGCTGCTGGTGCTGCCGGTCGGCGGCGCCGACGTACCGATCGTCATCTCGCTGCTGAACGCGTTCACGGGTCTCAGCGTCGCGGCCAGCGGGTACGTGCTGGACAACCCGCTGTTGCTGGTCGCCGGCACCCTGGTCGGCGCGGCCGGCACCCTCCTCACCAAGCTGATGGCCACGGCCATGGGGCGATCGCTGGGCAGCACCCTGTTCGGCGCGCTGAAGGGTGGCTCCACGCTGGGCGGCGGCGAGGTCAGCGACCGTCCGGTCAAGTCCACCGGACCCGCCGACGTGGCGATCCTGCTGTCGTACGCGAGCCGGGTGATCATCGTCCCCGGGTACGGGCTGGCGGTGGCGCAGGCCCAGCACACGCTGCGGCAGCTGGTCGACGTGCTGATCGAGAAGGGCGTCCAGGTCGACTACGCCATTCACCCGGTCGCCGGCCGGATGCCCGGTCACATGAACGTGCTGCTGGCCGAGGCACAGGTCCCGTACGGGCAGCTGCGGGAGGCCGACGACGTCGACCCCGAGTTCCGCAACGCGGACGTCGCCCTGGTGGTCGGCGCCAACGACGTGGTCAACCCGGCCGCCGAGACGACCCCGGGTGCACCGATCTACGGTATGCCGATCCTGCACGCCCTCCAGGCTCGCCAGGTGGTCTTCCTGAAGCGGTCGATGCGTCCCGGCTTCGCCGGCATCGAGAACGAGCTGCTCTATGAGCACCACACCACCTTGCTGTTCGGTGACGCCAAGGACACGCTGAGCAAGGTGCTGGCGGAGGTCAAGGCGCTCTGAGGCTTCCCCTTAGCCCGGCCCGATGAGTTGGTGCCTTCCCGGCTGTCAGTCCCAGTACGTAGCGTGAGGACGTCGCAGGGAGGGTAGCCATGAGCAGGCCGAAGGTGCCGGTGCTGGACCTGGCCCGGCGGGGTGACCGCACGTTCCTGCACCTGCTGCTGAACGTCCTGATCGTGTCGGTGATGAACTTCACCGTCTGGTTCGCCATCACGTTCTGGGTGTTCATCGAGACGCAGTCGGTGCTGGCCACCGGCATGGTGGCCGGCATCTTCCTGGTCTGCACGGCAGCCAGCGGCATCTGGTTCGGCAGCCTGGTCGACCACTACCGCAAGAAGCTGGTGATGCAGGGGTCGGTGCTCGCGTCGCTCGTCTGCTACGGCCTGGCGTTCGCGAGCTACGTGCTCGCTCCCGACGAAGCCTTCACCCGGGCGTCCAGTGTCTGGCTGTGGGTGTTCATCGTGCTCGCGATGCTCGGAGTGATCGCCGGCAACATCCGCGGCATCGCGATGATGACGATGGTCACCCTGCTGATCGAACCTGACCGACGGGATCGGGCCAACGGTCTGGTCGGGACGACGACCGGGGTCACCATGCTGGCTACGTCGGTGATCAGCGGCCTGCTGGTGGCGCGCGACGGCATGTTCTCGGTGCTGCTGCTCACCATGATCCTGCTGGTGGCCGGGCTGATCCACCTCGGGCTGGTGTCGGTGGACGAAAGCCGTGCCACCGAGCTCAGCTCGGACGACGGCTCCGCCGACGGCGGCCCAGGTGCCGACGAGTCGTCCTCGCGCCGGGTCGACCTCAAGGGCACCATCCGCCTGGTCCGTCAGATCCCCGGCCTGCTGGCCCTGATCGCCTTCTCCTGCCTGAACAACTTCCTCGGTGGGGCGTTCATGGCGCTGATGGACGCGTACGGACTGTCGATGATGACGGTCCAGTCCTGGGGCCTGATGTGGGGCGCGCTCAGCGGTCTCTTCATCGTCGGCGGGCTGATGGTGGCCAAGACCGGTCTGGGCAGCCGACCGCTCCGCCTGCTGCTCCTGATCAACCTGGTGCTCTGGTCGGTCACGGCGCTCTTCCCCCTCCAGGCCTCGATCCCGATGCTGGTGATCGGGATGGCGATCTACCTGGTCCTGGTGCCGTACGCGGAGGCGGCTGAGCAGACCATCCTGCAGCGCGTGGTGCCGTACGAGCGCCAGGGCCGGGTGTTCGGTTTCGCCCAGAGCGTCGAGCTGGCCGCATCGCCGCTCACCGCGTTCCTGATCGGTCCACTGACCCAGCTGATCTTCATCCCGTTCATGACCGACGGGTTCGGCGCCGACCTGATCGGCGACTGGTTCGGCACCGGACCGGCTCGGGGTATCGCCCTGGTCTTCGTCCTGTTGGGGGTGCTCGGGGTGCTGCTCACGGTCTATGCCCTGAACAGCCGCTTCTACCGTCAGCTCAGCGCCCGGTACGCCGAGTCCGACCCGCCGGCCGACGAGCCGCGGCCCCAGGGCGATCTCACGCCCGACCCGGCCAGCGACCCGCGGCTCTGACGCACGTCGCCGGGACCGAGATCATCCGGACGCGACGGCGAGCAGATGCTCGGTCACGCCCTGCGGGTTGGCCAGCGCCACCAGGTGGCCTCCGGTTAGCACGTGGGCCGCGACCCCCAGCCGCTCCCTGGCCACCCGTACCTGGAAGTCGGCCGGGAAGAGCCGGTCGTCGCGGCCGACCAGCACCGTGATCGGGATGTCCGGCCAGCTCTCGAACACGCACGGCTCCGTGAAGGCGATCTCCGCCTCGTCGCGGCCCCTGGCCGCGTCGGCCGGGTCCAGCACCTCGATAGGCACGTCATGCAGGAAGGTGTGGATCAGGTCGAACTCAGAGGAGTAGCCACCGGCCTCGGCGGCCCCGAGCCGGGCCGGCTCCGACCCAACCGCCTCGCCCCAGGCGCTGGCCGACTCCCCTGGCAGCGGGATCATCGCGTTGACGAACACCAGTGCCCGCAGCGGGATGCAGGCCGCCACCAGCGGTGCGGTGAACCCGCCCAACGACTGGGCCGCCAGCACGACCTCGGTCCGGCCCTGGACAGCGGCGACCGCCAGATCCGCGTAGACCGACAGTCCCGCCTCGGGGTCGTCGGCCGGCAGGTCCAGGGCGACCACCTGGTGCCCGGCCCGCCGGAGCAGGTCGGTCACCGGGTCCCAGTACAGGGCCTCACCGCCGCCACCCGGCAGCAACAGGAACGTGGTCATCACACCGCACCCTGCCCGCTCAGGGCCCGCCACGCCAGTGCTCGATCCGCCGCTTGTCCGGCTGGAAGCCGTGTGCGACCCCCCACAGGACCGCCTGCGTACGGCTGTCCACGTCGATCTTCCGGTAGACGGAACGGATGTAGGTCTTGATCGTGTTCGGGCTGAGGTAGGTGAGATCGGCGATCTCGGCGTTGCTCATGCCCTGGGTGATCAGGGCCAGGACCTCCGACTCGCGGTCGGTCAGCCCCTCCTCGCGACCGGGCCAGTCCGAGCCGTTGACGGCTCGCACGCGTCGCTCCGGCTCACTGATCACGAGCTCACCGGCGTACACCGCCTCCAGCGCGACCACCAGCTCCCGGGCCGGCAGCGCCTTGGACAGATATCCCCGCGCACCCTGGGCGCGCGCTCGCTGCACGAGCTCCGTATGCAGGTTCCAGGTGTAGACCACCACCGCCCCCGCCCGCGGGTTGGCCACCAGCTCGCCGATCTCTCCACGATCGGACTCCGGCTGGGCGAAGGCGTCGTACAGCACGAGATCGACGACGTCTTCGACCGGCTCGTTGGTGTCGATCTCGGCAATCACCAGGCGGTCGTCATACCGCTCCAAGATCCGCGCGAGTCCGAGCACGACGACGTCGTAGTCGTTGACCAGGGCCACCCTGATCGGACCCTGAGCGCCATCGTCGTACGCGTCCATTCGCCCACTGTACCCCCCTTAAGGGTGTAGAGAAACACCCTCTAGGGTAGTTTACTGTGTAAGGGAGCAACCGCTCCAGCCGGCCTGGCCGGAATTCAGAGGAAGGCAACACCCATGCTCGGACTCATCATCAGCATCATCGTCGTCGGACTGATCGCCGGCGCGGTGGCCCGGCTCGTCGTCCCCGGCAGCCAGAGCCTGTCGATCGTGATGACGATCGTGCTCGGCATCGTCGGCTCGTTCGTCGGCGGCTTCTTGGGCTACCTGCTGTTCGGCAAGGACGCCGGCAGCGGCTTCCTGCAGCCGGCCGGCATCATCGGCTCCATCATCGGCGCGATCATCGTGCTGCTCGTCTACCTCAAGTTCGGCAGGGGCCGCACCGCCGCCGCCTGACCTCATCCCGGCTACACCGCGCGGGCGTCCGACCCGCTCCGAACCCACTGACGCTCCCTCGCACGAGGGAGCGTCGGTGGCGTTCTCGGACCCCGATGCGTCAGAACGTGTACGGATTCACACCCGTCCCGGCGAACACGAGCCAGGACGTCGCACCGGTGTGCAGGCTGGGGTAGTAGCCGAACCCGAAGCCGGTGTGCATCGGCGACGAAGCCGCCACCACGCCACCCTCGATCCGCTTGCCGCCGAACACCTGATCGGCACCCAGCTCTTCTTGAGCCCAGATGACCGCGTCCAGCAGCGCCTGCGCAGCAGCCTTGTCCCCCGTGCGGTTGCGGTCGGCCAGCGCGAGGGCGAGCTGGGAGGTCCCCTCGAACCACACCGCACCGGAATCCGGCTTGGGGTTCCACCGGTCGATCGGGACCGTCGGGTCGGCCTTCAGGGAGCCGCTGCCGAACGCCACCCCGGTGACGGACTGGCGACCCTTCAGCGCGGAGTTGAGTCGCTGCGGGGTGTCGGTGGTGGCGAGGTTGGTCGCGGCCCAGTCCAGTGCCTCCGCGTACGCACCTCGTCGCCGCGCCAACCAGGACCAGGGCTGCGCGTCGAGCGGGAACTGCGTCCCGAGCTTGTTGATCGCAGCGCCGTCGTCGGAGCCGGTCCAGAAGAAGCCGTCGTCGTCGTTCCAGACCCGCTCGACGAAGGCCCAGGCGTGGTCGGCCCGGTCCCGCCAGACCCGCTGGCCGGTCAGGGTGTGGATGAGCCGGAAGAAGGCGGCCACGTCGATGTTGTGCTCGGTCGACTTGTGGTCTTTCAGGTCTCCGATGTCGCTGAACTCGTAGCCACCGAGCCCGGAGGTCGAGTAGGTGTTCGCCTGGATCCACTCGGCGATCTTGATCGCGCCCGTTCTGTAGCGGGCGATCCCGGTCGCCCGGGCCAGCTGAGCCAGGGCGATCCCCGCCCACGACATGTCGCCGACCGCGGTGCCGACGAGCCCGTACTCGTACGCGAAGTGAACGTTGCCGTTTTCGAAGATGAAGGTGTCCGCGTGGTAAGCCTGCCGCAGCCGGCCGTCGGTGAAGTCCGCGTCGTGCGCCTGGGCGTAGAGCAGGCCGTCGCCCAACGCCCGCGCCGCCGCCCCTTCGCCGGCGCGTAGCAGCGCGATGATGGCCAAGGCGTTGTCGTAGGTGAAGGCGACGTCGGTCAACCCGAAGGCGTCCTGGTAGCTCTGCGCCAGCCGCGGACCGGTGGTCCGGTAGGCGTTCGTCACCCCCTTGAGGAACTTGATCGCCGCGCGGCTGGCCTTCCCGTTCCAGCTCGCCGACAGCTTGCCGGGTGCCGCATCGGCGGTCTGGGTCCCGAACGCCGTCAACCCCACCCCCAGCGCGGCACCCCCGCCGATCAGCAGGCGCCGGCTCACCGGCCGGAGGGCGAAATTGGATCCGTCGGTGGTGTCGTAGGTGCCGTCGTTGGTCACGATGAGCTGTTTCCTCCCGTACGCGCCCTACCCCGGTGGGAGCGCTCTCAGACCGTCACCGTAGGTGCGGCCCGGCCAGGTGTCAACGGCTGTACCGAAATGACCGGAGCGCGGTGCGCGATGATTGCAGAGAAAATTCGTGCAAGAGAATCTTTGCAGTATCAGGTCCTCGTGATGGAACCTCGGTCACCACCCACCGTGGTCGCCGGCCTCACTGACCCGTGCGGCCGTCGGGGCACTCGCGCAGCAGGTCGGCGTGCCCGCAGTGTCGGGCGTACTCCTCGATCAGGTGCACCGGGACGTCGCGTAGCTCGAGCTCACCGTCGGGATGCAGTCCCAGCACGTCGAGACTGTCGGCCCCCTCGACCCACTGCTCCGCGGCTGCAGCTCTCGCGCGGATCCTCCCCCTGGACCACCCAGATGTCGCTCACGGCCGCACGATCCCGACCTTGCCGGCCACCCCGGAGTCGGCCAGGGCGCCGACCTCGATCACCTGGCGACCGGCTCGTGGCCGCCGACCACTCCCTGGTACGCCTCCGGCCCCTCACCCCGGTCGTCGCGGTAGATGGCCCGCAGGTCGCTGCCGCAGTTGGTCGACGCCTTCATCGCCAGCAGCACCTGCCCCGGACCGGGCACGGGTCGCTCCACCTCGGCCAGCCGGATGGTCGAGTTGCCGGGCAGACAGGCGGCGAGCATGGTCCTCCTCGCATGTGCGTGTCAGTTCTCGACATTAGGATTTCCGGGTGCGGATAGCCACCTGGAACGTGAACTCGATCGGGGCCCGGCTTCCCCGGCTGCTGGACTGGCTGGCCACCCGGGAGCCCGATGCCGTCGCGCTGCAAGAGACGAAGGCGGCCGACAGCGGTTTTCCGTACGCGGAGCTGGAGGACCTGGGTTATCAGGTCCTGCACGTCGGCGACGGCCGCTGGAACGGCGTCGCCGTGCTGTCCCGCGTCGGGCTGACGCCGGTGGCCACGGAGCTGCGCGGCCACCCCGAGCCGCGCTACGTGAGTGCTCGGTGCGGGCCGTTGACGATCACCAGCGTGTACGTGCCCAACGGCCGGGCCCTGGGCGACCCTCACTACGACTACAAGCTCGACTGGCTGGCCACCCTGCGGACGACGCTGCCCGAGACCAGCACCCCGACCCGCCAGGTGATCATGGGCGACTTCAACGTCGCCCCCACCGACGCGGACGTCTGGGACATCGGGGCCTTCGCCGACTCCACCCACGTCACCGAGCCCGAGCGGGCCGCGGTGCGGGCCCTGACCGACACGGGTCTGGTCGACCTGCCGGCGCGGCCCGGCAAGGGCGATCACCCGTTCACCTACTGGGACTACCGGGCCGGCATGTTCCACCAGGACAAGGGCATGCGGATCGACCTGGTGCTGGCCAGCCCGGATCTGCGGGTCGACGACGCGTACGTGGATCGCGAGGCCCGCAAGGGGAAGCTCCCGTCCGACCACGCGCCGGTGGTCGTGGATCTCGCGGTCGACGAATCTGCGGGATGATGGCCCGGCCGTGGCCCACCCGATCCCGGTGATCGGGCGCCTGACGGCCCCGTACGTGAGCAGATGAGGCACCACCGATGGCAGATCAGGCAACCGAGACCTCTCGCGTCAACCCGCTGCCGCGTGCGCTGACCATCCTGCTCGGGCTCGCCGCCGCGGTGGTG
>DATDAP010000325.1:0-6743 GCA_036525335.1 Microlunatus sp.
ATCGCGGAAGCCGATCACTCGCTCGCGATCAGCCATCCGGCCGAGAGCGCCCGGGCGCTGGCGGGATTCCTTCAGAAGCAGCAGCTCCAGCCTCTCCTTCACCTCAAGCAACCGCTCATCACCTTCGACCCCGACCACTGAGCTGATGGCGCTCACTGAAATCCCCACTGACGCTCACCGAAATTCCTCACCCGTGTGGCTCCGCCACCGAGGGCGGGTCTCCTTCGAGGCTGGTGGTCTCTGACCACTCACCAGCTGTTCGAAGGAGACCCGTTTCCATGATCACACGGGAGGACGACGTGGACATCCACGCGCTTCGCCGGCAGGGCTGGACGATCACCGCGATCGCCAACCATGTCGGCAGGGACCGTAAGACGGTCCGGAACTACCTGAACGGGAACCGCGAACCTGGAGTGCGCAGACGCGCCGAGGATCCGTTCGGACCGTTCGTCGAGTACGTGACCGCCAGGCTGGTCGAGGACCCACACCTGTGGGCCGTCACCTTGTGCGACGAGCTCGAACCCCTCGGGTTCACCGCCTCGTATCAGACGCTGACGCGTCAGATTCGGGCCCGGCACCGTAAGGGGGTGGTGGAGAAGGTCAACCACACCGCGGCGCAGCGCTGGTGGCGCACCCTGGCCGACGACATGACGATCGAGAAGGCCCAGGCCGACTGCGACCGGTTCGCCACCGTGCGGGGCGACACCCGCATGCGGCGCAGCCGCAGCGGCGACCGCAAGGCCACGGTCGCGACCGTGGCGGCGCGGGAGCCGTTGCGGCCGGTCCCGCCGGTCCCGCCGGTCCCGTATCCAGTGCAGCTGTCCGAGACCCGGGTGGCGTCGCGGCAGGCGTTGGTCTCCTACTGCGGGAACCAGTACTCGGTGCCGCCCGAGCTCGCGTCCGCGACCGTCACAGTGACTCAGATCGTTGGTGCTCAGATCCTCGACATCTCCACCAGCACGGGGATCGTGGTCGCCCGACACAGGCTCGAGCCGGACGGGGCGGGGGTCCAGGTCCGTGATCACGGCCATGTGGCCGCCCTCGACGCCACCGCCATGAAAGCCGCCGCCGCGGCCCGCGGCCCGCACCGACGCAAGGAACGGATCCCACCCGGGCAAGCCGCCCGAGCCGCCGCCGCGACCCTGCACGGCGACCAGCCAGCCCCCACCTCCAGCAGCACTGTCATCGACCTCGCCGCCAACGAACGCGCCGCCCGCGGAAGGAACCCTGCCATGATCAACAACACCCGGAATCCACTACCAGCAGCCAGAATCTGCCACTCACCGCCGCGGCGGCGTCTCGCTATCAACTACTCCGCGGGCATCTGGCCACACTCCGGTCGCACACCGCCGCCGAGCAGCTGCCCGCCGTCCTCGACCACGCCAGCGCCGAAGGCTGGTCGGTGACCGTCGCGCTGGAGCGGCTGCTCGGCTTGGAGGTCGACGCCACCGAGGCCCGCCGGCTCGCCGGTCGGCTCCGGTTCGCCTGCCTGCCCACCCCCGCCAGCCTGGAGGACTTCGACTTCGACGCCGCCGCCGGTCTGGACCGGCACCTGATCGCCGAACTCGGCACCGGGGTCGGCAAGACCCAACTCGCCGTCGGCCTGGCCCGCGCGCTTCCGCACACGCCGGCTACGCCCAGTACGCCATCAAGGTCCCCCGAAGCGGTCGTCGTCCACCCACCTCCGGCTGATCGGTGGCCCCTGACGCACGGACGCCGTTCCATCGGGGACGGCGCTCTACGTACGATCGGAGAACTCGTCGTAGATCGCGCTCACCTCGCTGAGGAAGCGGAGGATAGCGGACCGCTCGCCCTCGGTGAACTCCTCGGCCACCGCGTCGACCGCGTCCAGCAGGGGTCGGAGGTGATCGTTGACCTCGATCAGTGAGCCGGCGGAGGGGATCAGGTTGACCCGGCGGCGGTCGGCTTTATCGCGTTCGCGGGCCAGGTGCCCGGCTTTCTCCAGCCGGTCGACCAGCTCGGTGGCCGCGGCCGGGGTGAGTCCGAGGCGCGAGCTGAGCCAGCCAGGTCCGACCGGCTGACGGGCGGAGGCGAGATGCGTCATCGCGGCCATGTCGGTCTGGCCCAGGCGCATCCGTCGGGCCATCGCCGTCTCGGCGTCCGTCATCGCGGTCTGCAGAACGCGGAGCGCCTTCGTCTCAGGCTCCACCTGCCACCGGCCCGGGGGACCGGTTGTCGCTTCGTCCACAGCGCTTATAGTAGAGCCAGATCATTAGGTGAACGAAACATATGGAGAATTGATTTCCATGTCGATCCGAACGACTCCCGACCCATGGGCTCAGGTACGCGGTCAGCGGGGGGTGATGCTGACGACCTTCCGGCGCGAAGGTCGATCGGTCGCGACGCCCGTGGGTTATGGGATCGACGGCCCGACCCTCTACTTCATGACCGATCCCGACACCGGCAAGGTGAAGCGGCTTCGCCACACGTCGACCGTGAGTCTGGCGGCCAGCACGCTGCGCGGTCAGGTCACGGGCCCCGCCCTCACCGGCGTCGCCGCCGAGCTCACCGGCCACGAGGCCGCCCAGGGACGCCGGCACATCACCTCGACCAACCGACTGGCCTGGTTCTTCCTGCAGCGCAAGGCACGCCGCGCGGGGTGGGGCTGGGTCGTGTACGCCGTACGGCGCGATCAGTCCGGCAGCAGCCAGGACAACCACGCGGACATCGACAACACCCAGCACGCCAACACCCAGGAGACACCGTGACCACCGCAACCCAGGAACGCACCGGCTCCAAGGTGGCGACGATGGCGATGCTGTTCTTCGCCTTCGGTCAGTTCATCTCACCCGTCTTCAACGCGGTGCTGGGCGGGTCGTTCACCACCTCCAACCGCAACGGCGAACCGCCCCTCACCCCGGCCGGCTACACCTTCTCCATCTGGGGCCTGATCGAGGTCGTCAGCCTGGCGCTCGCGATCTTCCTCGTGCTCCGCCGCCAGAAGACCGACGCCGACCTGATCGATCGGCTCGCCGTACCTCTGCTCGTCGTCTTCGCGGGCTTCAGCGTCTGGATCCTGGCCGCGGAGCTCGAGCCCGTCTGGTCCACGCTGGTGGTGATCGTGATCATGTTCGTCGCCCTCGTTCGCGCCCTGCGGATCGCCCTGGCCGAACGGTCCCGCATCGCCGGCTGGCCGCGCCTAGGTCGTGCCCTGCTCTGGTGGACCCTCGGTCTGTACGCCGGGTGGATCAGCGTGGCCATGTGGCTCAACCTGGCCACGGCCTTCGCCGGGTCGGGGGCTCCGATCACCAGCGCACTCGGCATCGCCGCGCAGATCGCGGCCCTGGCCGGAGCGCTCGGCACCGTCCTGATCGTCCTGGCCTGGACCGGCGGTCTGCTGTCGTACGCCGCCGCCGTCTGCTGGGGTCTGGTCGGCGCCATCGTCGGCACCACCGACGCCGGTCAGGCGGCGCTCACCGTCGCCGTGGTGATCGGACTGGTCGCTGTGGTGGTCGCCACGGTGGTCACCCGGCGTCGGAGCCGGTCGAGCTTCAGCGAGCGCCTGGCCTGAGTCCCCAGCCGCACTCTCTGATCACCGCGGAGGGGGTGCGGACGCTCGCGGCCGCACACCGCAGCACCGCTGCTTGTGCGACCGGAGCAGTTCGTGAAGAGTCGGTCGCGCACACCATCACGCATGATCATCCACCCGCGATCGGAGCTCACCGATGAAGCAGAATCCACCCACCGCGGCCATCGAGTCCGCACACCGCCAGCTGCTCGGCAGCCTCCCGTTCGACGACGTACGCGACTTCGAGAACGCCGACCGCGGGTTCCTCCTGGCGCTCGAGCCCGGTGTCGTACGGGCCGCCGACGGCAGCGCGGTGTGGGAGAGCGACAGCTACGCCTTCCTGTCGGGTGACGCGCCCACCTCCGTGAACCCGAGTCTGTGGCGTCAGTCGACCTTGGTCGCCAAGCAGGGTCTCTACGAGGTCGTCGAAGGTCTCTACCAGGTGCGGGGGCTCGACCTGTCCAACATCACCTTCGTCGAGGGTGACGAGGGTGTCATCGTGATCGATCCGCTGATCTCCACCGAGACGGCCGCCGCCGCCCTGGCGCTCTACCGACAGCACCGCGGCGAGCGTACGGTGACCGCCGTCATCTACACGCACAGTCACGTCGACCACTTCGGTGGCGTCTTCGGGGTCGCCTCCCAGGCTGACGTCGACGCAGGCCGGATCCAGGTCATCGCTCCGGAGGGCTTCACCGGCCACGCCGTCGCCGAGAACGTCTACGCCGGTACGGCGATGGGCCGTCGCGCGGGCTACATGTACGGCGCCGCGCTCGCGCGCGGACCCGAGGGCCAGGTCGGGGCCGGCCTCGGCCAGACCACCTCGACCGGCGAGCTCGGGCTGATCGTGCCGACCCTCGACATCCGCGAGACGGGCGAGACGCACGTCGTCGACGGGGTGGAGATCGAGTTCCAGATGGCGCCCGGCACCGAGGCTCCCGCCGAGATGCACTTCTACTTCCCGCGCTACCGGGCGCTGTGCATGGCCGAGAACGCCACCCACACGCTGCACAACCTGCTGACCCTGCGCGGTGCCCTGGTCCGCGACCCACACGTCTGGTCCCAGTACCTCACGGAGGCGATCGACACCTTCGCCGACCGGACCGACGTCGCGTTCGCCTCGCACCACTGGCCGACCTGGGGCGGCGACCAGGTCGTGGCGTTCCTGTCCAGCCAGCGTGACCTCTACGCCTACCTGCACGACCAGACCCTGCGGCTGCTCAACCAGGGCTTCACCGGTACCGAGATCGCCGAGCTGATCGAGCTGCCCCCGGCGTTGTCCGACGTGTGGAACACCCACGGCTACTACGGCTCGGTCAGCCACAACGTGAAGGCCATCTACCAGCGCTACATGGGCTGGTTCGACGGCAACCCCGCACGGCTGTGGCCGCATCCGCCGGCCGAGCTGGCCGGGCGCTACGTGGACGCCCTCGGTGGCATCGACCGGGTGGTCGAGTTGGCCCGGTCGGCGTACGACATCGGTGACTTCCGGTGGGCGGCGACCCTGCTGGACCACGCCGTGTTCACCGACGCCGACCACGCGGCGGCCCGGGCGCTCTACGCCGACACCCTGGAGCAGCTCGGGTACGGGGCCGAGAACGGCACCTGGCGCAACTTCTTCCTGTCCGGTGCCACCGAGCTGCGCGAGGGGAACTTCGGCACGCCGACCGTGACGGCCGCCCCGGCGATCGTGGCGCAGCTGAGTGCCGAGCAGCTGCTCGACTCGTTGGCCATCTCCGTCCACGGCCCTCGCGCCTGGGATCTCGAGCTCGCCCTCGACATCACCTTCACCGACCTCGACACGAACTACCGCGTGACCCTGCGCAACGGCGTGCTGATCTACCGACAGCGCGCCGCGGACCCGCAGACGGCCGGGCTCACCCTGCGGCTGACCAAGGGCAGGATGATCGCGGTTCTCGGCGGCGACACCACTGGCCCGGGCATCGACCTGGAGGGCGACGAGAGCGTGCTCTCCTCACTGCTCGGCGTGCTCGACCAGGGTGACCCTTCGTTCAACATCATCACGCCCTGACGTGACGGGTGGCGCGGTCATCTCCGGCCGGTCGTCCTGAGCGTGCGTCGTCCTGACCCACCCGCCTTTGCTCACAGCTGCACCCTCTGCCCGTCGGTGGGTACTGCGGGTGCACCGACCGCAAGTGGGTGCAGCAGCGCGGAGAGGGTGCAGCACTGACCCTGACCGGTCAGAGCGACGCTGACCTCCTCCCGCGTGTCCTGGCTACACGCCCGGCGGGCTGGTCAGGGCGTGGTTCTGGTCCAACCTAGCCAGACATCCTGATGGTCCGCGCCGACACCCGCATAAGGGGCCGCCGGTCAGCGGTCGCCCGAGCCGTGCCCCTCCGACGATGTCGTCTTCGGCTTGTGCGCTCGGATGGACCCGGCGTGTGCCTTGGCGGTGGGGTCGTTCCGGGTCTTGACCAGGCTGGCCACCGTGGTCACGGCGAGCACGACCAAGATCACGGCCAGGCTGACCAGGGTGGGGATCTCCGGCACGGCCGGGTTGATGTCGACGTGCAGCCAGTGCAGGATCAGCTTCACGCCGATGAAGGCCAGGATGATGGACAGCCCGGTGGACAGGTAGACCAGGCGGTCCAGCAGGCCCTGGACCAGGAAGAACAGGGCCCGCAGACCCAGCAGCGCGAACGCGTTGGCGGTGAAGACGATGAACGGCTCCGAGGTCACCCCGAACACCGCCGGGATGGAGTCGAGCGCGAACAGCAGGTCGATGCTGCCGATCGCGATCAGCACCAGGAAGAGCGGCGTCACCATCCGGCGGCCGTCGACCCGGGTGAGCAGCTTGCCGTCGACGTAGTCGTCGGTGACGGGCAGCAACCGACGGGCGCCCTTCACCACCACGTTGTCCTCGATGTCGGGATCCTCGTCCCGGTGCCGGAACAGCTGGATCGCGGTGAAGATCAGCAGCAGGCCGAAGAGCAGGAACACCACGGAGAACAGGGACAGCAGGGTCGCTCCGAGGGCGATGAAGATCGCCCGCATGATCAGCGCCAGCACGATGCCGAACGTGAGCACCTTGTGCTGGTGCTTCTCGGGGACTGCGAACGTCGTCATGATGATCACGAAGACGAACAGGTTGTCGACCGACAGGCTCTTCTCCACCAGATAGCCGGCGAAGTACTGGATGCCCAGCTCGCTGCCGAAGGCCGTGGTGAACCAGATCCCGAACCCGATCGCGACG
>DATDAP010000326.1:0-6013 GCA_036525335.1 Microlunatus sp.
CGCATCCAGGGTCTCAGCCTGACCCTGGTGGCCGGCGGCATGCCGTACGGTCCGCAGCTGAAGGCCTTCGAGCGGGGCGTCGACATCGTCGTCGCCACCCCGGGCCGCCTGATCGACCTGATGGACCAGGGTGCGGCCGACCTCACCCGCGTCGAGGTCGTCGTACTGGACGAGGCCGACCACATGGCGGACCTCGGTTTCATGCCCGCCGTCACCCAGATCCTCGACACCGTGCCGGCCGGCGGACAGCGACTGCTGTTCTCCGCCACCCTTGACGGCGCCGTCAGCCGACTGGTGAAGCGCTACCTGTCCGACCCGGTCACCCACGAGGTCGACTCGGCCCAGGCGAGCGTCGGCTCGATGGAGCACCACGTGCTCCTCGTACGTCCCTCCGACAAGGCCACCGTCACCGCCGAGATCGCTGGTCGGGACGGCCGTACCGTCATCTTCGTCCGCACCCAGCTCGGCGCCAACCGCGTCGCGGAGCAGCTCCGCGAGGCGGGCGTGCTCGCCGGTGCGCTGCACGGCGGACTGACCCAGGGTGCCCGGGCGCGGATGCTCGGTGCGTTCAAGGACGGTCGACTGCCCGTCCTGGTGGCCACCGACGTCGCTGCCCGCGGGATCCACGTCGACGAGATCGGTCTGGTCCTCCAGGTCGACCCGCCGGCCGGACCCAAGGACTACCTGCACCGCGCCGGTCGTACGGCTCGGGCGGGCGAGACCGGCGTCGTCGTCACCTTGGCCCTGCCGCACCAGCGTCGTGAGGTCGAGCGCCTCACCCGCCAGGCCGGCGTCCAGACCGTGCCGTTGAACGCCGAACCGGGCGACACCCTCGTGGTGGCCGCCACCGGATCCCGGGTCCCCAGCGGTCCGGCGGTGTCTCAGCAGGAGTTCGAGAAGCTGGTTGCGCCGCCGGCTCGGGCCGCCAAGCGTCACCCCGGTCAGGGCAACCGCGGCCGTGGGAACTTCCGCGGCGGCTCCGCCGGTCGTCGTCCGCGCTACTGACGGGCGCTCCCTGAAGGCCACTGCTCGACCCTGAACACCCGCTGACGCCCCGTTTCACCGGTTGACGCCCCCTCTGCGGAGGGTGCGTCAACGCGCGAAACGGGGCGTCAGCTGTGTTCCGGGGGTCTGTCGGACGGTCCCACTAACGTCACGCCGCATGGAACAACGACTCAGTCTGGTGACCTTGGGCGTGGCCGACCTCGACCGGGCGACCCGGTTCTACGAGGCGCTGGGCTGGCAGGCGCATCCCGGCGACGACGGCGTGACGTTCTTCCAGGCCGGCGGCTTCGTCCTCGCCCTGTGGGGCCGAGACGAGCTGGCCGCGGACTCCGCGGTGGTCGACACCGGCGGCTGGGGCGGTGTGACCCTGGCCCAGAACGTCCGGAGTCCCGCCGAGGTCGACGCCGTGTTGGCCACTGCCGAGCAGGCGGGGGCCGCCATCGGGCGCCCCGGGGCAGCCACGTTCTGGGGTGGCTACTCCGGGATCTTCCTCGACCCCGACGGTCATCCCTGGGAGATCGCACACAACCCCTTCTGGGTGATCACCGACGACGGCCGTACTCTCCTCGATCCGGAGTGATCGGTAGATCCCGGGTCATCGGTCGATCTGGGGTGACAAGGGCGTACGCAGAGCAGACGCCGACGACAGCCCGTGCCTCAGCCGACTAGCCTTCCCTCGGTGAACATCTCCGTGGCTGACCTGGTGGTGTCGGTGGCCACCGCCGCCGACGCGCCGGGGATGGTCGACGTGATCCATGCCGCGTTCGGGGCCCGGCCGCCGCTCGATCCGCCGTCGACGGCGATCGAGGAGACACCGGCGTCGATCGAGGCGCAGCTGGCCGCCGGTGGTGGGATCTATGCCACCGTGGACGGCGCCCCGGCCGGTTCGATCCTGCTGCACCCGGACCCCGAGCGTCCCGGGCTGGTCAGCTGGCACCGGGTGTCGGTCCACCCGGCCTTCCAGCGCCACGGCATCGCCACGGCGATGGTCGATGCGGCCCTGGACTACGCGGCGGAGCTCGGTTTCGTCCGGTCGGAGCTGTTCGCGCGCGAGGAGATCACCGAGCTGATCGCCTTCTGGCAGCACCGTGGCTTCGCCGTCGAGCGACCCGCCCGCAACGGGGTCGTCCTCGCCCGGTCGCTGCCGCTGGCCGTCGACGTGCCCACCGCCGAGCGGATGCAGGACCTGGGAGTCCGGCTGGCCGGGCTGCTCCGGACCGGCGACCTGGTCATCGCCAGCGGTGACCTCGGGGCCGGTAAGACCACTCTCACTCAGGGCATCGGTCGTGGGCTGGACAGCGAGGGCGCGGTGATCTCGCCGACGTTCGTCCTCGCCCGCATCCATCCCTCTCGCATCCGCGGTCCGGCCCTGGTGCACGTGGACGCCTACCGGCTCACCAGCGCCGAAGAGCTCGACGACCTCGATCTCGACGCCATGGCCGCCGACGCCATCACCGTGGTCGAGTGGGGTGCCGGCCTTGCCGAGGGACTCGCCGACCACCGGCTGGAGATCGACATCCGTCGCTCGGCCCACCCCAGCGGCGGGGCCGAGCACCCGGACAGCCGACTGGTCATCGTCCGCCCGGTGGGGGAGCGTTGGTCGGACGTCGACCTGAGCAGCCTGAAGTCCGAGGGTCACCATGCCTGAATCCGCCGGCCGTACGGTTGTGCTCGGCATCGACACCGCGACTGTCGTGTGCGTCGGGCTGGCGATCGACGGCGTGGCGGTGGCGACCGCCCAGGTCGATGACCGGATGGCCCACGTCGAACAGCTCACCCCGCTGGTCCGTCGCGTCTGCGCCGACGCGGGCATCGGGCCGGCCGAGCTCACCGATGTCGTCGTCGGTCTCGGGCCCGGACCGTACACGGGACTGCGAGTCGGCATCATCACCGCGCGGGTGCTGGCCGACATCGCCGGTGCGCGACTGCGCGGCATCTGCTCGCTCGACGTGATCGCGGCCCAGTACGCCGCCGGTCGGCCCGGCGGGGAGTTCGTGGTGGCCACCGACGCGCGTCGCAAAGAGGTCTACTGGGCCCGGTACGCCGCCGATGGCCGTCGGCTCGAAGGACCGTCGGTGAACGCGGCCGATGAGGTGCCGCGGGTGCCGACCCTCGGGCCGGGCACGGTCCTCTACCCGGACCGGCTCTCGGTCGTCGACGGTCCCGCCACCCTGGATCCCGCCATCCTGGCGGTGGTCGGCCCGCGGCTCGCCGAGGCGGGGGTCGAGCCGCTCTACCTGCGTCGACCCGACGCCGCCGAACCCGGGCGCCGCAAGTCCGTGCTGGTCCGCAGGGGTCGGCGATGAGAGCCGCCGAGTCCCGGATGAGCATCGCCGCCGCCCGTCGCGACGACCTGCCCGGAGTGATGGGACTGGAGCTCACCGGCTTCGCCCCGACCGAGCAGTGGAGCGAACGCAGCTGGCAGGGCGAGCTGCTGGGGGATGGCCGGACGACCCTGCTGGCCCGGATGCACGTCCCCGTCGGGGTGATCGCCCTGCAGACCGTGGGTGATGTCGCCGACCTGCACCGGCTGGTCGTCTCGCCTCGACACCGCCGGCAGGGTATCGGTGCGGCCCTGGTCAGCGCCGGTCTGGCGGCGGTCCGGCACGCCGGGGCCCGCTCGGTGATGCTCGAGGTCGCGTACGACAACGACCCGGCTATCGCCCTCTATCAACGACTCGGCTTCGAGCAGCTCACGGCCCGCGACGACTACTACGGGCCAGGTCGCCACGCGCTGATCCTGAAGCTCTGGGACCTGCCGACCTGGACCCCTCCCCACCTGTCGGACGCCGAGACCGAGGAGAGCGGATCGTGAGTGGTCCGCTGATCCTGGGGATCGAGTCGTCCTGCGACGAGACCGGCGTCGGCATCGTCCGGGGCACCGAGCTGATGGCCAACGAGGTGGCGTCCAGCGTCGCCGAGCACGTCCGGTTCGGAGGAGTGGTCCCCGAGGTCGCCAGCCGGGCGCATCTGGAGGCGTTGCTGCCGACCCTGCGTCGGGCCCAGCAGACCGCCGACATCGATCTCGCTCAGATCGACGGCATCGCGGTCACCGCCGGGCCAGGTTTGATGGGTGCCCTGGTGGTCGGGCTGGCGGCCGCCAAGGCCCTGGCCTTCGCCCTGGACAAGCCGCTGTACGGGGTGAACCACCTGGCCGGGCACGTGGCCGTCGATCTGGTCGAGCACGGTCCACTGCCCCAGCCGTGCCTCGCCCTGCTGGTCTCCGGAGGGCACACCTCGGTGCTGCAGGTCGACGATGTCGCCCGGTCCATCACCGAGCTCGGCAGCACCATCGACGACGCCGCGGGGGAGGCGTACGACAAGGTGGCCCGGCTGCTGTCGCTGCCCTATCCCGGCGGACCGCACATCGACCGGGCCGCCGCCGACGGTGATCCCACCGCGATCGCGTTCCCGCGCGGGTTGACGAGTCGGCGCGACCTCGCGCGGCACCGGTTCGACTTCTCCTTCTCCGGTCTCAAGACCGCGGTTGCCCGGTACGTGGAGACGGCCGAGGCCGAGGGCCGCATGATGCCGACCGCCGACGTCGCAGCCAGCTTCCAGGAAGCCGTCTGCGACGTGCTCAGCGCCAAGGCGGTGGATGCCTGTACCGCCACCGGCGCCACCGATCTGCTGATCGGCGGCGGCGTCGCGGCCAACCGACGCCTGCGGGAGCTGCTGGCCGAGCGGGCGGCCGCCGCGGGCGTACGGCTGCGGACCCCACCGCCCGCGCTGTGCACCGACAACGGAGCCATGATCGCCGCCCTCGGCTCAGCGGTGGTGACCGCCGGCACCCCGCCGTCGCCGCTCGACATCGGCGCCGACTCGCGGCTGCCGGTCAGCCGCATCTGCCTGTGAGTCGACCCGAGACCCATCTGCTGGCCACCTCCGTCGGCGTCGAGGCCCTGGCTGCCGCGGCCGCACAGCCCGACCCCGACGGCCTGGCCGCCGCCACCGCGCTGCGGTCGCGGTTCCCGCCGGACGTGGCCGCCGCCGCGCTGACCCAGATCGGCTTCCGGCGATCGGCCCGCTCGAAGCTGGGGGAGCGTGCGGAGGGGATGCTGTTCACCCGGGCCGGCCTGGAGCAGGCCAGTCGGGCGGCGGTCGCGGCGCACCACGCAGCCCGCTTCGCCGCCGCCGGCGTACGCCGCGTGGTCGACCTCGGTTGCGGCATCGGCGCGGACACGCTGGCCCTGCTCGACGTCGGGCTGGAGGTCGTCGCGGTCGAGGCCGACCCGGAGACGGCCTCGATGGCGCAGGCCAACCTCGCCGACCGAGCCGAGGTGCTGGTCGGCGACGCCGTCGAGCTGGCGGCCTCGCTGCTGGGTCCAGGCGTCGCGGCGTACGCGGATCCCGCCCGCCGTACCGACCGGGGTCGGAGCTGGCGGCTGGAGGACCTGAGCCCACCCTGGTCGTTCGTCGAGACGCTGCTGGCCGGTGACCGGGTGGCCGGAGTGAAGCTCGGGCCGGGACTGCCGAACCGGGTGATCCCGGCCGGGGTCGAGGCGGAGTGGGTGAGCGAACATGGCGATACTGTCGAGGTCGGGCTGTGGTCCGGTCCGGGTTCGCGGGCCGACACCCGGGTGGCTCTGCTGCTCCCCGACGACCGGCTGGTGGTCGATCGGACCGCGGCCCCGTTGCCGACGGGATCCGCCCCACCCCGTACGCGACCGTCTTCGAGGTGCTGGAGGTCCATCCGTACACCGAGCAGACCTTGCGGCACTGGGCTCGAGAGCGGGGGATCGGCACCCTGGAGATCAAGAAGCGGGGTCTGGACCTCGATCCGGCGGTGCTACGGAAGCGGCTGAAGCTGCGAGGAGGCGCCTCGGCCACGGTGGTCCTCACCCGGGACTCGGCGGGCGCTCTGCTGCTCGTGGTCCGACGCCTCCACGCGGGCTGACCGGACAGCCGGCGCGGTTGTGAGGCGAGTACGCCACCGTTGTGCGCCGCTTGGTCGGACGCATCCTCAGTAGGCTCGCCTGCATGTCCGCCGAACCGCCATCCGATCTGC
>DATDAP010000327.1:0-15771 GCA_036525335.1 Microlunatus sp.
GCGCCGCATCGAGGCGATCAGCCGGTCCACCCGCTCGTCCGCGGCCAGGAACGGGTCCTTGCAGAGCACCGTGCGTTGAGCCTGGTCGTTGAGCTTGAGGTGCACCCAGTCGACCGTGTAGTCGTTGCGACCTTCCTGGGCGGCCCGGATGAAGTCGCCGCGCAGCTTGGCCCGGGTGGTCTGGGGCGGCACCGACTTGGCCCGGAAGATCTCCAGCTCGTTGGTGACCCGGGCCGCCATCCCCCGCGACTGCAGCAGGTCGAACAGCCCGCGACCCCGCCGGATGTCGTGGTACGCCAGGTCCAGCTGCGCGATCCGCGGGTCGGCCAGCCCGAGCTCGTGCTTCGCGGCGTACCGGTCCAGCAGCTTCTGCTTGATCACCCAGTCGATCTCGGTGTCGACCAGGGCCAGCTTGTCCTCCGCCACCGCCCGCAGGGTCCGCTCCCACAGGTCGAGCACCCGATCGATCGTCTGGGTGCCCAGTCCCTCGCGCCGGACGAACTCGCTGACCTTCTCGTAGTACTCCGACTGCAGCTCCAGGGCCGAGACGCGACGGCCGTTGGACAGGGCCACGGTGGTCCGGCCCGTCGGATCGCGGCTCAGGTCGCGGATCGCGCGGATCGGGTTCTCCAGGGTGAGGTCGCGCATCGGCACGCCCGCCTCGATCAGCCGCAGCACCAGCTCGGCACTGCCCACCTTGAGCAGCGTGGTGGTCTCGCTCATGTTGGAGTCGCCGACGATCACGTGCAACCGGCGATAGCGCTCCGGGTCGGCGTGCGGCTCGTCGCGGGTGTTGATGATCGGCCGGCTGCGGGTGGTGGCCGAGGACACCGACTCCCAGATGTGCTCGGCCCGCTGGCTGACGCTGAACTCGGCCCCCCGGGCGGTGTGCAGCACCTTGCCGGAGCCGCAGATCAGCTGTCGCGACACCAGGAACGGCACCAGCACGTCGGTGATCTTGGCGAAGTCACCGACCCGGGAGATGCAGTAGTTCTCGTGGCAGCCGTAGGAGTTGCCGTGGCTGTCGGTGTTGTTCTTGAACAGGTAGATGTCGCCGCTGATGCCTTCGCTGGCCAACCGCTGCTCGGCGTCGATGATCAAGTCCTCGAGGATCCGCTCGCCGGCCCGGTCGTGGTTGATCAGCTGGATCAGGTCGTCGCACTCCGCGGTGGCGTACTCGGGGTGGGAGCCGACGTCGAGGTAGATCCGGGATCCGTTGCGCAGGAAGACGTTGGACGACCGACCCCAGGTGACGACGCGTCGGAACAGGTAGCGGGCGACCTCGTCGGGGGTCAGCCGGCGCGTCCCTCCGGAGGTGCAGGCGACCCCGTACTCGGTCTCCAGCCCGTAGATGCGCCGGTCCACGATCCTCCTCCTTAAACCCAGGCCTCCTCGTCAGACCCGGGCCTCCCCTGCCGCCCAGGTGCCAGCTCAGCTGTTGGTCAGATCCAGCAGTTCGCCGAGCTCGTCGCGGGTCAGCTCGCGGAACTCCCCCACCTTCAGGTTGCCCAGCCGGACGGGACCGATGGCGGTCCGCGACAGCTTGCGTACCGGATGTCCGACCGCGTCCATCGTACGGCGCACGATTCGGTTCCGACCCTCGGTCAAGGTGATCCGGACCAGAGTCTTCTCGGCGGCCGACGAGACCACCTTGACCGACGTCGGGCGGACCGGGCCGTCCTCGAGGGTGACACCCTGCCGGAGACGCTTGATCGTGTGCGGACTCAGCACACCCTCGACCTCGGCCAGGTAGGTCTTCGGCACCTCGAACGAGGGGTGAGCGAGCCGGTGTCCGAAGTCACCGTCGTTGGTCAAGATCAACAGCCCCTCGGTCTCGGTGTCGAGCCGACCGACGTGGAACAACCGGTCGTTGGCCGAGCGCCGACCCGGCACCTTGCCGACCAGCAGGTCGGCCAGGGTCCGCCGGCCTTCGGGGTCGTCCATCGTCGAGACCACGCCCCGCGGCTTGTTGAGCACCAGGTAGAGGTGCCGCCGCGGCGGGGGGATGCGGGAGCCGTCCACCCGGACGGTGTCGCGCTCGGGGTCCACCCGCATGCCCTGCTCGGTGACCAGGCGGCCGTTCACCTCGACCCGACCCTCGCTGATCATGTCCTCGGCAACCCGCCGGGAGGCGACACCGGCCGCGGCCAGCACCTTCTGCAGGCGTACGCCCTCGGTCGTGTCCTCAGCCATCGGTGGTCTCTCTCTCGTGGTCGTTCACTTCCGAGTTGTCAGACGGAGTGGTTGCTGGGGCCACCACAGCATCTGACTGCTCCGGTACGGCTTGCGGTCTCGCCAGCTGGCTGAGCTCGGCCTCCAGCTCATCCACCTCGGGCAGGTGCGGGGCCAGGGCCGGCAGGTCGTCCAGGCCGCGCAGCCCCATCCGCTCCAAGAAGTAGCCCGTGGTGCGGAACAGGATCGCCCCGGACTCGTGGTCGTGACCGGCCTCGGCCACCAGACCCCGGGTCAGCAGCGTACGCATCACGCCGTCGACACTCACCCCGCGGACCGCGGAGATCCGGGCCCGGGAGATCGGCTGCTGGTACGCCACCACGGCCAACGTCTCCAGCGCCGCCTGGGACAGCTTGGCCTGCTGTCCGTCCAGCAGGTAGCGACTGACCAGGTCGGCGTGCTCCTCGCGGGTGTAGTAGCGCCAGCCACCGCCGATCTGGCGCAGCTCGAACCCGCGGCCGGTCTCGTCGTAGAAGGCCACCAGCTCGGCCAGCGCGTCCGCGACCAGATTCGTCGGCGCTCCCAGGGCCGCGGCCAGCTCCGTCTCCGGCATCGGCTCGTCGGCGATCAGCAGCAGCGCCTCCAGTGCGCCGCTGATCTCCTCAGCCGTCGTCACCGCCGAGCCCGTCTCCGAGTCGCTCTGCTCGCTCATGCTGTTCCCTTCTCTGCCGGGTTGTCAGCGTCCGTGGTGGCTCCGGCCACCACCGCGTCTGACGACTCGGGCGGTGACGGCGGGCCGTCCTCGTCGAACTCGTCGGAGATCTCCAGCTCGCCGGTCGCGCTGCCGGTCCACCGGATCGTCAGCTCGCCCAGCGGGGTCAGCTGTTCGAACGCGACCGCCTGCTCGCGGAACAGCTCCAGCAGGGCCAGAAAGCGCGCCACCGTGGTCACCCGATCCGCGGCGTCGGAGGCCAGCGCGCGGAACGTCAACGTCCCGGCCCGGCGAAGTCGGTCGATCACCAGGGCCGCCTGCTCCCGGACGCTCACCGTCGGCGTGTGCAGGTGGGCGAGCGAGATCACGTCGGCCTGTTTCGGCGCCATCGCCTTGGCCGCCAGCGCGGCCAGCTCGGTGGGGGTGATGGTCAGCCGGATCTCGGGCAGCAGGCTGGCGAACCGCGGATCGGGCCCCACCTGCCGTGGATGGCGCCGGTCTTCCACCGTCAGCCGCTGGACCAGCAAGGCGGCGATCTGCTTGTACGCCTTGTACTGGAGCAGCCGGGCGAACAGCAGGTCCCGGGCCTCCAGCAGGGCGAGATCCTCGGTGTCGGTCATCTCACCCGAGGGCAGCAGCCGGGCGGCCTTGAGATCGAGCAGGGTGGCCGCAACCACGATGAACTGGCTGGTCTGCTCAAGATCCCACGCGTCACCGCTGGCCTTGATGAAACCGATGAACTCGTCGGTGACGGTCGACAGAGCCACCTCGGTGACGTCCAGCTTGTGCTTCGAAATCAGCTGCAGCAGCAGGTCGAACGGACCGGTGAAGTTGGTCAGGTGGACCGAGAAGACCCCGATGTTCGGCTCACCCGTGGTCACGCCGTCGGTCGGCACGGTGATCAAGAGGTGGTCAGCCGGCGGACCAGCTCACCGTCGGAACCCGCCGTCTCCAGGTCGGCCAGGGCCAGCGCCATCGCGGCCCTCACCAGGCGTCCGCGGTCCACGGCCAGCCCGAGCTCGCCGCGCAACCGCAGCCGAGCCTGCTCGATGGCCAGCAGCTCGTCGCGGCTGACGTACACGGTGATCTTCTCCTCGTGCCGTACCCGCCCGGTGCCGCCGCCCCCCGGGGACCCACCAGTTCCGTCGACGGGTTCCGCCGACAGCCGGTCGACCGCCAGAGCCGGGGCGTCCTCCCGGCCGACCCCGCTGCCCCCCGGCGCCGTCGCCTCGGTCCCGGTGGGTCGGAACAGCTCCGACGCACCGGGCAGCTTCACGCGACGTGACACCGCTGCAGAACCTCCTTGGCCAGCATCCGGTACGACGCCGCGCCGGCCGAGCTGGACGCGTACGTGGTGATCGGCTCGCCGGCCACGGTGGTCTCCGGGAACTTGATCGTCCGCCGAATGACCGAGTGGAAGACCACATCCCCGAACGCGTCGACGACCCGCTCCATCACCTCGCGGGTGTGCAGGGTGCGCGGGTCGTACATGGTGCCGAGGATGCCGAGCACCTCCAGGTCCGGGTTCAGCCGGTCCTGCACCTTGGTGATGGTGTCGGTCAGCAGCGCGATGCCACGGAGGGCGAAGAACTCGCACTCCATCGGCATGATCACCTTGTCGGCGGCGGTCAGCGCGTTGATGGTGAGCAGTCCGAGCGATGGGGCGCAGTCGATCAGGATCACGTCGTACTGCACTCGCAGCGGCCGTAGCAGGCGCTGCAGGGTCTGTTCGCGGGCCACCTCGGAGACGAGCTGGATCTCGGCCGCCGACAGGTCGATGTTGGCCGGGAGGATGTCCATGCCCTCGATCGCGCTGGGCCGGATCACCTCCTCCGCGGTGGCGTCCCGCCCGAGCAGCAGGTTGTAGATGCTCAGGTCCAGGGTGTGCGGGTTGATGCCCAGACCGACCGACAACGATCCCTGCGGATCGAAGTCGACCAGCAGCACCGTGCGTCCCAGCTCCGCCAGCGACGCACCCAGGTTGATGGTCGTGGTGGTCTTGCCGACCCCGCCCTTCTGGTTGCACAGGGCGATCACCACGGCCGGACCGTGCTGCGTCAGCGGCTCCGGGTCGGGCAGCTCCGGCCAGGGTCGCCCGGTCGGCCCGAGCTCGGGCCCAGGACCGACCTCCGGCGCCGCGAACAGGGCGTTACCTGAATCGGTTCGGATCGACTCCACCTGCGGAGACCCCACCTGGGGTGTGTCCTGCTGCTGATCCTCGTGCCGGACCTCGCCGTCGTGCTCCACTCGCGGATCTCCCTCCGTTGCCTGGGGCAGCCTAGTCCCTGCCCTTGGCGCTTTGTCGACATCTACCAGTGGTCGAGGCGTCAGAACGGGACAAATCCACGGCTCAACGAGCCGACACGCCCCGCAGGCGGCTCCTCGGTTGCCGCGTTGAGTCGCAGGTTTGTCACGGTCGAGCTTCAGCCCATGGCCCGCGGGTGGGCCGAGCGGTAGACCTCGCGCAGGTGGTCGACGGTTACCATGGTGTAGATCTGCGTGGTGGTCACCGAGGCGTGACCGAGGAGCTCCTGCACGACCCGGACGTCGGCGCCGCCCTCGAGCAGGTGGGTGGCGTAGCTGTGCCGCAGCGTGTGCGGCGACACGTCCGCCGTGATGCCGGCACGCTCGGCCGCGGTCCGCAGGATCGTCCAGGCGCTCTGTCGGGACAGCCGACCGCCGCGACTGTTGACCAGCAGCGCCGGGGTGCCTGGGCCGTGGGCGACCAGACCGGGCCGGGCCCGGGTCAGGTACGTCCGGAGCGCGGCGCGTGCGTACGAGCCGACCGGCACCCAGCGTTCCTTGCTGCCCTTGCCGAACAGGCGGAGGCCGACCGGATCCGCGTCCGCCGCATCGGCGAGCCGCGAGACGTCGTCCACGTCGAGGCCGATGACCTCCGAGATCCGGGCGCCGGTGCCGTACAGCAGCTCGAGCAGGGCGGCATCGCGAAGTCCGAGCGGGGTCTCGACCAGCGGGGTGTCGAGCAGGACCTGCACCTCGGCCAGGCTGAGCCCCTTCGGCAACCGGCGGCCCGCCTTGGGTGGCGCGACCTCGCGGGCCGGATCGGACGTGGTGATCCCGTCGTCGACGGCGAACCGGTGCAGGCTGCGCACCGCCACCACGATCCGGGCCGTGCTCGCCGAGGCGAGATCCCCCTCCCGGAGGTCGCCGGCGAACTCGGCGACCACCTGCGGACTGACCTGCTCGAGGTCGCCGATCCCCTTGCCAGCCAGGAACTCCACGTACCGACGAAGATCACGGCGATAGGCCGCGCTGGTGTGCGGAGACACACCCCGCTCCACCCGGAGGTGGTCCAGGTAGCCCTCCACGGCCTGTGCCGCTGTCAGCTCGCTCACCGGCTTTCGTCCGGCTCCTCAGCCGAGGACGTCGGCGAGCGGGCAGTGCGGCAGCTCGTGGGCGTGCGCCACCGGGGCGTTGGTCAGTTCGCCGTCGTGCGTGTTCAGTCCCAGGGCGAGGGCGGGATCGGCCCCACAGGCCGCCCGCCAGCCCCGGTCGGCCAGACTCACCACGTACGGCAGGGTGACGTTGGTCAGCGCGTACGTCGACGTGTGCGGCACGGCGCCGGGCATGTTCGCGACGCAGTAGAAGACCGAGCCGTGCACCATGTAGGTCGGTTCGGCGTGGGTAGTGGGTCGGCTGTCCTCGAAGCACCCGCCCTGGTCGATCGCGATGTCGACCAGCACGCTGCCGGTCTTCATCCGCGAGACCAGCTCGTTGCTGACCAAGGTCGGCGCCTTGGCCCCGGGCACCAGCACGGCGCCGATCACCAGGTCGGCATCCAACACGGCCCGCTCGATCTCGTACGCGTTCGAGGCGACCGTCTGCAGATGGCCCTGGTAGATCTTGTCGACCTCCCGCAGTCGGTCGATGTTCTTGTCCAGCAGGAGGACCTCGGCCTGCATGCCCAACGCGATGGCCGCGGAGTTCATTCCGGAGACCCCAGCCCCGATGACCACCACCTTGGCGGCGTAGACCCCGGAGACCCCGCCCATCAGGGTCCCCCGGCCGCCACCCTGACGCATCAGGTGGTATGCACCGACCTGCGGGGCGAGACGGCCGGCGACCTCGCTCATCGGCGCCAGCAGCGGCAGCTGACCCGACGGCAGCTGCACGGTCTCGTAGGCGATCCCGGTCACCCGGGCATCGAGAAGTGCGCGGGTGCAGTCGCGGCCGGCAGCCAGATGCAGATAGGTGAACAGCACCTGTCCGGGCTGCATCCGGTCGTACTCGACGGCGATCGGCTCCTTCACCTTCAAGATCATCTCGGCGATGGACCACACCTGGTCGGGACCGGGGGCGATGGTCGCGCCGGCGGCGGCGAACTCGGCGTCGGAGATCGAGGAACCCAGCCCGGCGCCCGCCTGCACGCTGACCTGGTGCCCGTGACGGACCAGCTCGTGCACACCGGCGGGGGTGATGGCTACCCGGTACTCGTGGTTCTTGACCTCGGACGGTACGCCTACCCTCATGCCCGGATCCTAGTGCCTTGTCGCTCGAGTTCCTTGCCGTTCGGCGACGTCCAGGTGCGTGCATCGCCAGGCCGACGAAGAAGGGATACCGAGTCGTACCGCGACCGTGGAGAACGCAGCGAGGTGCGTGCCTGGGCGTCGCCGAACGCGCGAGACATCGGGCGACATGGCTCTAGTCCTGCGGGGCCGCCCCCGGGGAGGGTCGGGCGTCGGACCGCCCGATCAGCAGCTGCGCGACCACCAGGTTGGGCAGCCAGCACAACCAGGCGATCGCCGGGTAGACCTGGTCGAACTCCAGACCGGCGATCATCGAGACCGGCAGGTAGATCCGGAGCATCACGGCCGCGTAGGTCAAGGCGAACGACCTGGTCATCCAGCGGCGGTGCCGGGCCACGTCGCCGGACCGGATGGCCCGGTAGCCCAGGAGTCCGGCGGCGAGCCAGCTGATCGCCAACCCGAGGAAGCCGGCCCCGGCCACCGGTCCGCTGCTCGAGAACATCGCGATCGCTCCCCCGGAGATGCCGCCGACCGCGCAGGCGAGGAGGTAGACCCGACCGAGCCAGCGGTGCACCCTCGGGACCCGTCGGCGCAACGCCCGGGCGAACTGGAACGGACCGATCAGCAGAGCGACACCCGACGCCACGATGTGCACCCGCAGCCCGAGCGGCGTGGGGAAGCCGTTGGCGGCGATCTCCCCAGGGACCAATCGGAAGCCGCTGACCACCAAGGCCACCGCGTAGCCGCCGACGACGACTGCGAACACGGCCATGATCACCCAGCCCACCCGGCGGACGGTGGACGGTCGTCGGGTCCGTTCAGGCAGCACGGCTGAGGTCGCGAGAGTCATGGTGCGGATGCTCGTCCGACCGCGTCCTCCCCGCCATCCGGGAGGAGACCGGCAGGGACCCGAGGCAGACCCTGATCTCCCCCGCTCCGCCGGATCAGGGAGCGACGAGTGTCCAGACGGCCAGGGCCAGCACGACGCCCGCTCCCAGGACCGCGGTCCAGCGGCGCGCGGCCGGTCCGGTCACCAGCCGCCCGAGTCCCGCGCCGGCGCCTGCGAGCAGCAGCTGCCAGCTGGCCGACGCCACCCCGGCGGCGAGCACGAAGGCCGCAGCCTCCGACACAGAGGTGAAGCTTGCCGTCGATCCAGCGACCAGGGCAGCGAAGTAGACGACAGTCGCCGGGTTGACGAGAGTGATCACGAACACGGTCGCGTAGGCCCGGTGCGGTGACGGCGCATCCGGCGGCTGATCGTCGGTCGTGCCGGCCCGCAGTCCCGAGATGATCATGTGCAGGGCGACCCCGACCAGCACCAGCGCCGACATCCGGCGGAGCGGCGTGGCCACCGCCATGATCAACGGTGCCAACAGCGCCCCGAGAGTCACGGCCACCGCCGCGTACAGGGCGTCGACACTCGCTGCCCCGAGGCCACCAGCGGCTGCGGTCGGGAAGCCGTGCGCCGCCCCGAGGGTGATCAGGTAGGCGGCCACCGCGCCGACCGGGATCGCGATCCCGTAGCCGGCGACCAGACCGGCGAGCACGGCGGTGATCACGACGGGCGTCCGGCGCGATCCTTTCGGTGGTACGACTGCTGGCTCGCCGCCACGCACGTCGAGGACGGCAGCGGGGTGGTCGGCGAGATGATCATGGTCGAGATCATAGGGAGCGGGGGCGGAACGCGCTCACGGATTTCCCGATCAGCCCGTGACCGCCGCGACTCCCCCGTCCCGAGCGAAGCGTAGAGCGCCTCGATCAGCTGCAGGGTCCCGAGGTTGTCCCCGCCCGACGAGTGCGGTGGCGGTCCGCCTGCGGCGCCGGCGAGCACCGAGGACCTCGGTCCCCAGGAACGCATCGGGGAGCGGGTGGTCACCGGGCAGCAAGCCGTCGGTGCCCAGCACTCGGCTGCTGACCTGCAGGGTGTCGGGACGTCCGCTCGGGTAGTCGTACAGCAGGCCGAAGTGCCCTTGATGACGCCCTCGGTGCCTCGATCCGGAACTCGGCCCGCAACGATCGCGGCCTCGGCGACCAGATCGGCCGACATCAGCGTGGGCCGGGTGCAGCGGAGCCGGCTGGCCACTCGAGACCGTAGACCTCGGTGGCGGTGCCGGCCAGGACCCTGGCGGCGTCGCGGTCAGCGAGCAGGTCACGGACCACTCGGATCACCGTTCCGGTGACCGACAGGTACCCACCGGCGATCTCGGCGACCGGCCAGTCGCTACCGACCAGCAAGCGGTCGGGCCCGAACACCTCGATCGCGTCGGCGATCCACGGTCGGATGTCGTCGTCGGTGGCGGGCGGGCCGTCGCCCTGCCGGTAGAGGCCGGACAGCTTGGCGACCACCCGTGGGTTGCTCGCCGCACGGGCCATGAGCTGGTGCCAGGGCTGTCGTCGATCGGTGCCTACCGGAGGCTTGGCCAGATGGTCGATCACGATCGTGAGATCGGGGAACCGTTCCGAGAGGTAGCCGACGAGTTCGAGGTGTCGAGGGAGGACCGCGACCAGGTCGAACGGCACACCGGCAGCCTCCACCAGGGCCAGACCCTCGGCCACATCGGCTCGCAGCAACCAGTCGGGATCGGGCTGATCATGGATCAGGTTCCGCACTCCCACGAACGCGTCGTCGCTCGCCAGTGCGGCGAGCCGCCGAGCCGCACGTGCCGGCTGCTCCAGGGCGAGGTAGCCGACGACTCCAAGAACCAGAGGGTTCGTGCCGGCCTCGGCGAGCATCGCATCCGTGTCGTCGTCGTGGTCGGCGGCCTGCACGAGAACGGTGCCGACCACGTTCAGCGCCTCGATGGCACCCTGAGCTTCGGCGAAGACGAACCGACGCCGGAGGATCTCCGGCTCCCGCGCGAGCCACTCGTACCATCCCGACGCAGGATCCCAGAGGTGCTGGTGTGCATCGATCACCGGCAGCGGCGGATCAGCCATCTCCTGCACCCGACTCCTGCCCCGCCGGGTGATCATCGGGTGGGCGCTTGCTGATCACGTAAAAGGTGGGTGCGCACCGGCCACCTCCTCGGCTCTTGATCATCCGGTGGTGCGAGGTGGCGGTCGCGGCGTCCAACGCCCGGATCAGGTGTGTTCGTCGATCTGCCGGCGCAGACGCGCCGTCACCAGCGGGGCGACCTCGTCCTGGAAGTCGGGTAAGCCTACCTCGCGGGCCCACGAGCCATCCAGGGTTGCTCGGGCGCCGTGGAAGAAGTTCCAGGTCTCGACGGCCAGCCGGTCGTCGTCCTAGGCTAGGCCGCGGCATGCCCGGGTTGACCACCACCGTCGAGGTACGCCCGCTCTGGGTGTCGGATCCGGCCAACCAGAAGGCACTCGAACCGCACCTGACGACCAAGCCTCCCAGGATCCCCGCCCGGCCCGGCCTTTGGCGGACCCGCGACGTTCAAGATCTTCGCCACCACGGCGGCGGCGGATGCGGAGACAGGAGCGGCAAATAGGTTAGGTCGATGCAGATGGGTGGGGACCGCACGGCGGTGGTGATCGAGGACGACGACGACGTGCGGAACCTGGTCTCGGCCATCCTCAACGAGGCCGGGTTCGTGTGCGTCCCGGCCACGAGCGGGGTGGAGGGCATCAGCGCCGTCCGTGAGTACCAGCCGATCCTCACCACACTCGACGTGAGCATGCCCGGGATCGACGGCTTCGAGGTGGCCCGTCGGATCCGCAGCTTCTCGGATACCTACGTGATCATGCTGTCGGCCCGCGACGAGGAGATCGACACGCTGATGGGCTTGGACGCTGGGGCGGATGACTACGTGACGAAGCCGTTCCGACCCCGTGAGCTGCGAGCGCGGATCGAGGCCATGCTGCGCCGACGCGGGACCGGCTCGGCGGGTTCGGCCGTTGCCGGTGCCGTGGGCGCGCCCGCGTCGGCCGCGGCCCCACCGACGCCGGCGGAGGGTGAGGACTCGGGATGGATCAGTCACAACGGCCTGCGGATCAATCCCGAGATGTGGCTGTGCGACCTCGACGGCGCTCCGGTCGAGCTGACCCGGAGCGAATTCGACCTGCTGCTGGCGGTCATGGAGGGCAACCGGCGAGTGATTGCCAAGGACTCCCTCGCATTGGAGCTGCGTGGCGAGGCCGCAGGCACCTGGGTCTCGGACTCTGACCGCCGAGCCGTCGAGGTCCACATGGCGAACCTGCGCCGGAAGCTGAACGACCCGGTCAGCTCACCACGCCACATCCAGACCGTCCGCGGTGTGGGCTACCGACTCACGCCAACCACCAGTCAGCAACCGTGAGCCTCCTGACGAGGAGACCGTCGAGTCCCGGCTCCAACGGCTGCAAGCGGTCAGTTCCTGCCACGGACGCCAACTCATCGCCAGTCGGCAAGATCAGCGACGTCTGGATCGTCACCGCTCGTCTGAAGAGGACCGCAGCCCAGGTAGCGGGGGCAGCTGCCCCGTTCATCGACGCAGTCCGTGGCCACCCGCTCGGGGGTTCAGGTGGCCACGGACTTCGCGTCGGCGCCGCCAATTCGCGGCCTACATTCGCTGCTCCCGACGGCCTGAATTCTATCATAATCCGCTGTCAGCGCATAGATGAATAGTCGATTCATTGCTCGCCGAAATGCGACTGGTCAGCATCGAACAAACGTCGCCGAATGGGTCAGAAACTCAACCGAAGAACTCAGTCGTCGAAATAGTGAATAGATTCCATCACCCGACCGGTGCGGGCTGACATTGCTACGCAACTGGCGCGCACGTCGCCAGGGTGGATGGGTCGCCCGCCCTGCATCACGGACACTGCTCACCGCGCCCCGCTTCCCGCTGTGCGCGCCAGGAAGGTCATGCGGAGCCGGTGATCGTAGGCGGCTCCGGCCAGCTGACGCACGCTGGCCATCTCCGCTTCGGCGACGCGCGTGTGGCCGGGTTCACTGATGGTCAGGCCCTCAACGATGCTGCACATCTCCAGGATCACGGCACAGATCACGCTGGAGCGGGTACGTGGGTCCAGGGAGGAGCGCAGCACCGAAGTGAGCGCGCCCTGCACCTCGGGGGAAATGGTGGCCTGGGACAGGGCCAGCGTGGGGATGGCGTCTGCAGTCATGGGACCGCCTTGGGGGGAGGAGGATCATCCTGGGCGGCGATCATCGTCGCGGGCCGCGGCGACTCCGTACGGCGGCTCGCTTCCCAACCGGCTGTTGGTGCAGCGGCCTCGACACTACCGCTGTCGTGACCGCTTTAGCCAGCCCTCCCGCGTACCGCAAGCCGCTCGTATCGACGCCGGGTCGGCTCACACGACCCTCGATGGATCGAATGTCCTCCTGGGGACCGGTTCGGTTCGGGCGGACCGGGACTTGTGCCGGACTTGTGCGAGCCGTTGCGCGATGACGAGGGGTCTGTCGGAACAGTGAACACCGCCGAAGAGAGGGCCTGGTGGTCGAGATCGTGCTGGGAATGCGCGATTATCGGCGGGTACGTCGACACTTCGTTCGGCGAACCCGCAAGCAGATTGGGAGTTTGACTTCATGCGGACCGAGACGATGAACGTGCTGCCGCGGGAAACGATCGACGATCTCTATCCGTACTCACGGGCGTGACATGTGCTGTTGCTGGAGGCCTCGGCCCTCCATGTGTTGACGGCGGAGGAGTTTCGGGAGGAGATGCCGGGACGCTCGGTTCGAGAAGATCGTGGTCATCGACGACGCCGACCAGATCGTGGCGATGACGACCCTCACCGCCGACCTCGCCGCGGTCGCGACGACTGACGAGGCAGGATGGTACGCGGGTCCGGCGTGCGGGTCAGGACTCGACCCGTCTCTTCGCACGAAGCAATGCCGCGCGCAAGGCCTCTCTTGCTCTAAGGCTTCGACACGTCGTCGTCCATCCCGGCAGCTCGACAGCGTTCGGCGTCACCGGGCATGGCGTTCGCTGTCTGCGATGATGTAGGGCTGCCGGTCGATCGGCAGCTCCGCACGGATCCGACGGGTGGCCTCGAACCCGTCGAGCTCTGGCAGGTGAATGTCCATCAGGACGATGGGGTAGGCGGACGACCGGAGCTGCTGCAACGCTTCCAGACCGTTCACGACACAACGCGCGGTGTATCCCAGGAGCCCGAGCATGCCGTCAGCCGCCATCTGGTTCAAGAAGTTGTCCTCGACGAGCAGGACCGCCCGCTCGGCCACCGTTGCACTCCTGGTGAGACCTTCGGCATTCGGCATCAATCATCCTTGATCGTCAACAGCCCCGAGCCTGTGCGCAGTCCAGACCCGCGCGCCCGCTCGCTACCCCGACCCGTGGTTGCGAGCCGGAGGACATCGATCCTCGGTGTGGGCGGCCCTGGCGTTCACCGCGCGGCGATCGACACAGGACCCACACTCCCCTCCAGGTCCCCGCGGCGTCGTCGGTGTCGGCCACAGCCCCCACCTGCTCCGGCGGCCACTGCCGGTGGTCTGATCACGATCGCCTCGGTACCGAAACCACGAAGGTCGGTGACGTGTTCACCGCGTTCAGCTGACCGCGTTCTCCGGTTCGGTAGAGGATTCTGATGCTCGGTAGTCACCAGGGATGCGGCTGCGGACGCTCCGGGTGAGTCTCGGTGTGCACCAAGCGAGCGCGCCGTCGAGTGGAAGGCCGGCGGGATCAGTGCTTCCACCCGTGGCTATGAATGGGACATCCGGGGGCTTGTCCAGAGGCCGGGGCGACTCGTCGAGTCTGACGGTCGGCCCGGACCTCAGGAGGACCGCAGACCGTCCCGCGCCGGCCACGGCGCGTCGGCGCTCCGCAGAGAGGCGAAGTCGTCGCCCTTCAGGTGCGCTACCCAGGTGGCCAGCACGCCGCTGACGAGGGTCGGGTTGTGCAGGCTCCCGGCGAGGACCGCCTCGACCAGGTCCGGCAAGGGGGCCCAGGAGAGCTCCATCTCGGCCTCCTCGCCCTCTCTGACGAAGCCGTCCGGCGCGTCGGCCGGGCGCAGATCACGAGCCAGGTAGACCCGCAGGCTCTCGGCGATGATGCCCGGAGTGGTGAACAGGTCGACCAGGACGTGCCAGGTGCCGGCGGCCAGACCTACTTCCTCGGCCAGCTCGCGTTGGGCGGCCAACACGTACGCCTCCCCGTCGACATCCAGCAGACCGGCCGGCGGCTCGATCAGCCGGTGACGTACGGCGTGTCGGTACTGCCGGACGAGGGCCACCCGGCCCGACCCGTCGAGGGCGATGATCCCGACCGCACCAGGATGGCGCAGGTACTCGCGCTGCAGGCTCTGGCCGTCGGGCGCAGTGACGTCGTCCTGCTGCAGCGCGGTGAAGTTCCCGGCACCCAGCACCCGTGCGGCCGTCACCGGCCAGGAGATGGCCTGGTCGGCGAGATCGGCCCGAGTCAGGACGTGCCCGTCGAGATCGGCGGAACCCGTGACCTCCGAGCCCGCGGCTCCGGTGCTCGCGACCCCAGCGCTCATGACTTGGCGTCGACCGGCAGCCGGGTGGCGAGCCGACGCTCCAGCGCCGCATCGACCAGCCCGACGAACAGGGGGTGCGGCACCGTCGGCCGCGACTTCAGCTCCGGGTGTGCCTGGGTCGCCACGAAGTACGGGTGCACCTGCGGGGGAAGCTCGATGAACTCCACCAGCCGCGAGTCCGGTGAGGTGCCGCTGATCACCAGACCGGCCTCCTCCAGCTGTCCGCGGTAGGCGTTGTTCACCTCGTACCGGTGCCGGTGTCGCTCGGCGACCTCGGTCTGGCCGTACTGCTTGGCCACCAGCGAGCCGGGCTGCAGCTCGGCCGGGTAGGAGCCGAGTCGCATCGACCCGCCGAGATCACCCTGCCCGTCGACGATGGCGATCTGCTCGGCCATGGTGGCGATCACGTGGTGCGGCGCCTCCGGGCTGAACTCCGAGGAGTCGGCGCCGATCAGACCGGCCAGGTGCCGGGCGACCTCGATCACCATGCACTGCAGGCCCAGGCAGAGACCCAGGACTGGGATCTGGTTCTCCCGGGCGTACCGG
The DNA here is from genome assembly GCA_036525335.1 of Microlunatus sp. GTDB lineage: Bacteria > Actinomycetota > Actinomycetes > Propionibacteriales > Propionibacteriaceae > Microlunatus. The sequence continues at coordinate 15,337 of DATDAP010000327.1, forward strand.
ATCGCCCCGACCTTCCCCTCGACGCCGCGGATGCCGAACCCGCCCGGGATGCAGACCCCGTCCACGTCCTGCAGCGCCCGGGCAGCACCCTCCGGGGTCTGACAGGCGTCCGACTGGACCCAGCGGACGACGACCTTGGCCCGGTTGGCGAACCCGCCGGCCCGCAGCGCCTCGCACACCGACAGGTAGGCGTCGGGCAGGTCGACGTACTTGCCCACCAGCGCGATCACGACCTCCTCCTTCGGGTTGTGCACCCGGTCGAGCAGGTCGTTCCACAGGGTCCAGTCGACGTCACGGAAACGCAGGTCCAGCCGACGGATCACGTACGCGTCCAGTCCCTCGGCGTGCAGCACCTTGGGCAGGTCGTAGATGCTCGGCACGTCGGTGTTCTCCACCACGGCCTCGACGTCGACGTCGCACATCAGCGAGATCTTC
>DATDAP010000328.1:0-4907 GCA_036525335.1 Microlunatus sp.
GCCGGCCGACGTGGACGAGGACATCGCCGAGGAGGTGCGCCGGCTGGCGGTCCGGACCTTCGACGCGGTCGGCTGCGAGGGACTGGCGCGGGTCGACGTGTTCGTCACTCGCGACCGGCGCGTGTACGTGAACGAGATCAACACGATGCCCGGCTTCACCGCGCACTCCATGTTCCCGCGGATGTGGGCGGCCGGCGGGATGGACTACCCGGAGCTGGTGGACCGGCTGCTCCAGCTCGCCCTCGAGCGGCCGGTCGGACTGCGCTGAGCCGAGCCACGCCGACCGGCGACGGGGTGCTGGTTGGTCCCCGTCGACGGGGATCAGCCAGCACTAGACACAGGGCTGGATCTCTGTCGTCCGCTTGACGGCCTCGGCGACATCGACCAGCGCGTTCGCCTCCGGTGCGTACGCGGTGGGGACCCCCACCTGGACGTACGCCGACCGCCCGATCGTGGTGAACAGGTAGCCGCCCTCGGCCTGCTCGGCGAACCAGCCGACGCCGTTGACCTCGAAGCACTCGCTGGCGTCGCCGAGCCCCGGGGGTTTGTCCACCCCACACTTCAGCGTGATCGTCGGGTCTCCCCAGGCGGCGGACAGGGTGCCCGGTTCGACCGTACGACGTGGCTGGTCGAGCACCGTCTCCGGCAGGTCGGCCATCACCGCGGCGCACTGCTGCCGGACCTCGGCCGAGGGTGACGGGTCGGTCATCGTCACCGTCCGGGAGCAGGCCCCGAAACCGAGGGCGACCAAAGCGGCACAGCCCAGGAGGATCCAGCGGGACCTGGGGAGCGCGTGGGCGGGGACGCTCAGATGTGGACCACGGGACAGGTGACCGTGCGGGTGATGCCGGGCACGTTCTGCACCTGGGCGACCACCAGCGCGCCCAGCTCGTCGACACTGGAAGCCTCGGCGCGCACGATCACGTCATAGGGTCCGGTGACGTCCTCGGCGAGCGTGACACCCTGGAGCGCACCGATCGCCCGAGCGACCTCGGCTGCCTTGCCGACTGTGGTCTGCACCAAGATGTAAGCCTGAACGACCATGCTTCTCCTCCGATTCGGGCCCGCTGTCACGAACGTCGCCGTCAACCTACCGCGTCGTCCGGACCGGCATAAGCCCAGCAGAGCAAGAAAGGCCTAACCGTTGCCTGTCGGTTCCAGCCCCGCCGGACCAACTCTCGGCGAGTCCGGGGAGTTCGCCCTGATCGCCCGGATCACCGCAGACCTGCCTTCCTCGCCGGAGATCCTGGTCGGTCCCGGCGACGATGCGGCGGTGCTCGGGGTCGACGGGCCCGTGCTGACCTCGGTCGACGTACTGGTAGAGGGAGTGCATTTCCGGCGCGACTGGTCCAGTGCGGCCGAGGTGGGCCGCAAGGCGATCGCGGTCAACGTGGCCGACATCGAGGCGATGGGCGGTCGCGCGCTCGCGGTGGTGGTGGGGCTGTCGGCGCCGGGCGAGCTCCCGCTGGCCTGGGCGCTGGACCTGGCGGAGGGCATCCGGGTCGAGGGGGAGCGGTGCGGCGTCGTACTGGTGGGCGGCGACGTCACCCGCTCCCGCGACGTGATCATCTCGGTGACGGTGTTCGGAGCGTTGGACGGCCGGCGGCCGGTGCGCAGGTCCGGGGCCGGACCGGACCAGATCGTGGCCCTGGTGGGCCGGACGGGTTGGGCGGCGGCCGGGATGGCGGTGCTGCAGCGCGGTTTCCGCTCGCCGCGGGCGGTGGTGGAGGCGCAGCGGGTGCCCGAGGTGCCGTACGGGCAGGGAGTGGTCGCCGCCGACGCCGGCGCGACGGCCATGATCGACATCTCCGACGGTCTGCTGGCCGACCTGGGTCACCTGGCCCGCGCGTCCGGGATCACGGTGGACCTCGATCTGGCCACCTTCGAGGTGCCCGACGTGCTGCAGGCGGTGGCCGCGGCGACCGGCAGGGACCCGTACGCGATGCTGCTCACCGGTGGTGAGGACCACGCGCTGGTCGCCTGCTTCCCGGAGCCCGGCCTGGTGCCACAGGGGTGGCGGGTGATAGGTCGGACCCGTGCCGTGGCCGAGAGCGAGACGGCGGGCCTGGTGCTGGTGGACGGCCGCGTCTGGGACGGTCCGGCGGGCTGGGATCACTTCGGCGGCGCGCGGTGACCCTGCCGACCGCGCGGGTGCTGACCATCGCCGGTTCCGACTCCGGCGGCGGAGCCGGTATCCAGGCCGACCTCAAGACCATGCTCGCCTTCGGCGTGCACGGGATGAGCGCCCTGACCGCCGTCACCGCGCAGAACTCGCTGGGTGTGCAGGGCTGGTGGCCGCTGCCCGAGGAGGCGGTCCGCGCCCAGTTCCACAGCGTCGTCGACGACATCGGGGTGGACGCGATCAAGACCGGGATGCTCGGTACGGCCGCGACCACCCGACTGGTGGCCGAGCTGCTGGCCGGGCTGCCTGCCGGCGTGCCGGTGGTGGTGGACCCGGTCTGCGCGAGCAAGCACGGCGATGCCCTGATCGACGACGACGCGGTGGTCGCCCTCCGGGACGAGTTGTTCCGGGTGGCCACGGTGATCACCCCCAACCTGCCCGAGGCCGAGCTGCTGGCCGGCCGATCCGGCGCGCCGGCCACGCTGGCCGAGGCGCTGCTGGCGTACGGGCCGGCCTGGGTGCTGATCAAGGGGGGCCACGCGGAGGGGGACCCGGTGGACCACCTGTTCGGGGCCGATGGGACAGTCGTGGAGTTCGCGGCCGCCCGCTCGGACAACCGTCACAGTCACGGCACCGGCTGCACTCTGGCCTCGGCCATCGCCTGCCGACTCGGTCTGGGCGACGACGTGGTGAGTGCGGTCGGTGCGGCCAAGACCTACATCACCGGAGCCGTGGCCGCCGGCTTCCCGCTGGGCGCCGGCATCGGCCCGACCGATCACCTCTGGCGCCTCCGCCCCCACCTCTGACCGACTCCGCGGGAGATATATCCGCCGCGGAGTCGCCTGATCGCAACTTCGCGGGAGATATATCCGCCGCGGAGTTGTGGAGCTGATCGTCATTCAGCCGTCACTCAGGATCGGCGCGTGACGCAAGTGACGGATGTGGCGATGGCGTAGGCTCACCTGCCATGGCGACCCGCGTGTCTTCCCCACCGCGGTCGCGAGCCAAAGCCAGCACCTCCACGGGTGCTGGTTCGCCGCCGCGGTCGTCCGGAAGCAAGACCAAGTCCAGTGCGCCCGCACGTTCCGGCGCCCCGCGGAGCGGGACGAGTGCGCGCGCGGGCGGCGCGAGCCGTGGTCCGGCCAAGAAGACGCCGGCTCGGGCGCCGGCCTCGCGTTCGGGCTCGTCGCAGTCGGGCTCGTCCCGCTCCGGCTCGTCCCGCTCCGGCTCCTCCCGCTCCGGGTCGTCCCGGGGGCGCAGCAAGCAGCACCGACCGTCCCTGCCGGCCCGGATCGGTGGGGGACTCCTCGCCATCTGGCTCGGCCTCGCTCACCTGGTCGGGTCGGCGGCGCGCGCCATCGGGACCGGCGCCCGTGACCTCGACCCGGCCCTCCGGCGGGACGGGATCGGTCTGTTCCTGATCGGCGGCGCGATCGTGATCGGCGCCGAGTTCTGGTTCGGCCTGCCCGGTGCGGTCGGCAACGCCATCCACGTCGGGGTCGCCACCCTGGTCGGCACGCTCGCGTACGCCGCGCCGCTGCTCCTGCTGCTGATGGCCTGGCGGACGCTGCGCCACCCCGAGCGAAACGGCCCGGGCGGTCGCCAGTTCGTCGGCTGGGCGGCCGTCACCTTCGGTCTGCTCGGTCTGATCAACATCGCCGACGGGCTGCCGCGGACCAACGACCCGGCCGCACTGCGCGAGGCCGGTGGCATCGCCGGGTACCTGTCGTCCAGCCTGCTGGCCGACCTGCTCACCCCGTACGTGGCCGTGCCGCTGCTGGTCCTGCTGCTCGGCTTCGGTCTGCTCGTCGTCGTCGGCATCCCGCTGCACCAGATCCCCGAGCGGGTCCGTGCCCGGGTCGAGCCATTCCGGCGTCCGCTGGTGATCCGTGGCGAGGTCGAGGACGACTACACCGGTGACGAGGCGTACGAGACCCCGATCATCGAGGAGCGGCCGAAGCGCGGCCGTCGGAAGCAGCCGGCCCTGACCGCCGACGCCGACCTCGAGGACTTCGATCCGGCCGAGGGCATCGCCCTCGAACCGGACCTTGACGCCTCGGCCTTCCTCGATCCGCCCGCCGACCAGAGCGAACCCGTCGATCGCACCGGCCGGGTCCAGAGCGGCAAGGAGAAGAAGGTCACCGCCGGCTTGCCACCAGGCGTCATCGTGCACGGCGAGGAGACCGAGCTGGAGGCCCCGCCGCACACCCCGATCCCGCAGCGGGTCGAGCAGCTGCAGCTGTCCGGCGACGTGCAGTACCTGCTGCCCGACTCCGAGCAGCTGCGCCAGGGCAGCGTGCACCGCGCACGCACCGAGGCCAGCGACTCCGTGGTGGGTCGCCTCACCGGCGTGCTCGAGCAGTTCGAGATCGACGCGAAGGTGACGGGCTACACCCGTGGCCCGACAGTGACCCGCTACGAGGTCGAGCTCGGCTCCGCGGTCAAGGTCGAGAAGGTCACCGCGCTGAGCAAGAACATCTCGTACGCGGTCGCCAGCGCCGACGTCCGGATCCTGTCGCCCATCCCGGGGAAGTCCGCGATCGGCATCGAGATCCCGAACACCGACAAGGAGGTCGTCTCCCTCGGGGACGTGCTCCGCTCGAACCGGGCTCGCAACGACCACCACCCGATGACCGTCGGGCTCGGCAAGGACGTCGAGGGCGGCTTCGTGGTCGCCAACCTGGCCAAGATGCCGCACCTGCTGGTCGCCGGCGCCACCGGCTCCGGCAAGTCCAGCTTCGTCAACTCCATGATCACCTCGGTGATGATGCGGGCCACCCCGGAC
>DATDAP010000329.1:0-3407 GCA_036525335.1 Microlunatus sp.
CCTGGCGTTCGCGTCCCTGCTGCTCGCCGGCATCGACGGCATCCAGAACAAGACCGAGCCGCCGGCCCCGATCGACAAGGACCTCTACGAGCTGCCGCCGGAGGAGCACGCCAACGTGCCCACCGTCCCCGACAGCCTGGGTGGTGTCCTCGACGCGCTGGAGGCCGATCACGAGTTCCTGCTGCAGGGCGACGTCTTCACCCCGGACCTGATCGAGACCTGGGTCGAGCTGAAGCGGGCCGACATCGACGCCGTCCGGCTGCGCCCGACCCCGCACGAGTTCGAGCTCTACTACGACTGCTGATCGTCTCTTGTAGAACAGCGCGAGAGCCCCCAAGTCCCGAGAGACTCGGGGGCTTTCGTGACAAAAGCGGGGCTCAATCGCCCCCGCAGGCGCGACACGCCGGGCCGCGCCCACTGAGCCGCGGTTCTGTCACGCGGTGATCACCCCGGCTCGTTCGACCAGCCGCTCCCGCGCGACACCGACTCGCAGCGCGTCGGCCAACCGGGACCGTACCGGCTCGGTCAGCCGGTTCCCGCCGAACAGCTTGTACGTCTGGCGGAACAGCTCGTCGGTGCCGATGCCCATCGCCTGACCGGCCACGTAGGCCATCGCGTTAGCGATCTCGAGCAGCGCGATGTCGCTCAGCGGGCGGGCCTTGACGTCGGCGGACACCCGGAAAGCGGTCCAGTCCAGCGGATCGCGTGTCGCCGGCCAACAGAAGCCGTCCTCACGGTCGCGGCGGAGGTCGTCGGGTAGAAGTGCCCTGAGCTGAGCCATCCGGTGATCGACGAGTCGGGTGCGCCCATACGCCCTGACCAACCGACGACCCAACCGCTTCACGCTGATCGGGCCTGACTCCTCGACGATCCACCGCATCACCTCGACCACCTCGCGACGGGCCCTGGGGTCGTGGTCCAGCTGCTCCAGCACCGAGGAGGGGTAAGGACCGAGATCGCTCTCGACGTACGCCTCAAGCCCGGTTGGCGTCGCCTCCGGCTCGGCGGTGCTGCCGACCAGCTCGGCAGCCGTGTCTGGGAGCTCGTCATCCGGCTCCGGTTCCGGGTCCGGTTCGGTGAAGTCCAGCTCCGCGTCCTCGGGCTCCGGCTCGGACTGATCGAGATCCGAGGGCTCGTCCGACTCCTCCGCCGGTTGCTCGGAGGTCTGCCACGACGCCGACACCTCGCCCACCGACCGCAACGCCTCCGCCGAGGCCTGAGCCCGTTGCACCAGCTCGCGCACGACACCGTCTGGGTCGGCCAACCAGGCCGGCAGCCAGACCCGGGCCACCGCGGGCCAGCCCATGATCGTGGACAGCACGCTGACCGGTGCGCCGTCCCGGTCTCCCGTGGTGGCCCGCGCCGCCCAGACCGGGCCGTCCAGCAGCACGGCCAAGGTCGGCACCTCCCCCCGGCCGGGTGCGGCCACGGCCAGGTCGATCCGGAACTCCGACAGCCCGACCTCGGTCTGCACCACGCACCCCGCGGCGCGCAGGGTGGCGGCGATCTGCTCGGCGTGGCGGTCGATCGCCACCTCGCTCCGAACTCGGGGTGGCGCACCGTACTTGGCCTGCTCGAGGTAGCCGCGGAGGTGCTTGATGCCGACCGAGGAGGTCTGATCCGTCCGGATGTCCTCCGGATCGAAGGAGCTGAACACCATCACCCGCCGCCGCGCCCGGGTCACGGCGACGTTCAGCCGCCGCTCTCCGCCGGACCGGTTCAGGGGTCCGAAGTTCAACGGCAGCACGCCGTTCGCGTCCACCGAGAAGCCGGTGGAGAAGATGATCACGTCCCGCTCGTCGCCCTGGACGTTCTCCAGGTTCTTCACGAACAGCCCGTCGTCCTTGAGCGCCAGCGCCTCCCGGACACCCTCGACCTCGCTGTCCCACAGCATCGACTCGACCAGGCCCCGTTGCTGGATGTTGAACGTCACCACACCGATCGAGCGTTCCCGCTGCTGCCAGCGGCGCAGCACCTCCTCGACTACTGCAGCCGCCTCGACCGGGTTGGTCCGCAGCAGTCCCTTGTCGGTGCCCCGGGTGCCGGTGCGCAGGAAGGTCCCGTCGACGCGGGTGAAGCTGACACCGGTGTCGCCCAGCTGGCCGGGGAAGGCCGGAAAGGACGACAGCCGGTCCTCGTAGTACTGCGCGTTGGAGAAGCTGATCAGGCTCTCGTCGCGGCTGCGATAGTGCCAGGACAGCCAGAGCCGCGGCAGTCCCGCCTGCACGCACTCGGACAGGATGCTCTCCTCGTCCGCGACGACGAGGAAGTCGGCGCTCTCGGTGTCCTCGCCCTCGTCGGTACCGAGCTGGCCGAAGCTGTACGGCGGCATCTGCTGGGAGTCCCCCGCCACCACGCAGGCTGCTGCCCGGCCCAGCGCGCCGATGGCGTCCGGCACGGTGATCTGGGACGCCTCGTCGAAGACGACCAGGTCGAAGTCCATCGCGCCGGGTGCGATGAACCGGGCCAGCGAGTCCGGGCTGACCAGCACGCACGGCGTGATCGCCGCGATCACCTCACCGTACGTGCTGATCAGCGACCGGACGCTCAGCCCGCCACGGCTGCGGCCCACCTCCCGTTCCAGAGCGGCGACCTTGCCGAAAACGGGCCCGGTGCCGAAAGGTCGCCCCTCGATCAGCGCCGCCGGAAGCACTGACATCGAGGCCGCCCGGACGGCCTCGGCCGCCCCGAGGAAACGTCCGACGGACCGGTCCTGGCCGGCTCCGTCGAAAGCCCGGAACCCGCCCGCGTCCCAGCGTTCGATCAGCGATCCCTCCGCCATCCCCCGCTCGAGGGCGGCGACCGCTTCGGCGCCGACCACCTGGCCGCTGAGCAGTTGCCACCGGGCGTCGGGCAGATCTTCGGCCAGCGGCTCGAGGGCCTCCGCGGCCCGCGTCCAGCGGCGCAGCGCCCCACCGTGGGGGCTGTCGGCCGTCCGCGCCCCTACACCGTCCCGCCACGCCCCCAGCAGACCCGCCGCTCCGTACGCCGCCTGGTCGAGCGGGCCGCTGTGGGTCGTGGCGAACACCGGCTCCAGCCGGGCCAGGGCCTCCGTCAGCGTCCGGGTGATCGCGCCGGCGAGCTCGGGCTCGTCCCGGCGCGCGGCGATCGTCTCGGCAGTGCGAGGGCCGAGCCGACCGAGCGCAGCCACCAGCTCGTCGACACCCGCCGTGGCGGCCGTCAGCTGTGCCGTACCGACGTCGCTCAGCAGGTTCAGGTCCGACGGCAGCCAGCCGAGACCTGGCAGCGCCAGCCACCCGGCGACGACGGCTCGGTGCTGGTCGGACAGCGTCGCCAGGGTCTCGATCCGGGCGGGCAGCTCCTTCGGCGCCATCACCCGGCCCGGTCGTAGGTGGACGAGCACCGGACCGCCGGCCGTCAGCAGCCGTCCCTTCCGGCCGAGGAAG
>DATDAP010000330.1:0-3211 GCA_036525335.1 Microlunatus sp.
ACTGCCCTGGCGCACGTCCACGCCCGGATCACCCGCGAGCCGCCGAACCGGTGCGTCCTGGTGCTCACCGTCGAGACCACCGACCTGTGGCTCGCGGTGCTGATGGCCATGAACGCGGTGACCGCCACCGGCTACCCGCCGATCTCGGTGAGCGCCGGACCGGCCCGACCCGATCGGGCCGAGCGCGGCGGGTGAGCGCGCCGCGGCCGTTCCTCGGCCGACCGGGCTTACGTTGTACGCAATCCCTACCACCCCCTTCAGCACACTCGACTCACCACAATCGGCTCAGAGAGAGGCACGCACCATGGCAGCTGCGGCACCCGAAGACGACACCAGTCCATCCCCTGCTCGACAGATCGCTTTCAAGGCGGTGGGAGTCAAGAAGCACTATCCGGGGGTCAAGGCGCTCGACGGCGTCGACCTGGAGGGGTACGCCGGCAGCGTGCTGGGGGTGTGCGGCGCCAACGGCGCCGGCAAGTCGACGTTCGCCAAGCTGTTGGCCGGGGTCGACACCTTGACCGACGGCGAGATCACCATCACCGGCCATCCCCATCCGGTCCGCAACGCCGCCGAGGCCGAGCAGGCCGGGGTGTTGATGATGCACCAGGAGCCGTTGATCATCGACGACTTCACCGTCGGGGAGAACGTGTGGCTCTACAAGCTGCGGGAGGGCAAGGACATCCGTCCCTGGGCGCAGAAGATGGATACCAACAGTGCCGAGACCCGCAAGGTTCTGCAGGGCGTCGGGCTGGGTCACCTGTCGACCCGGCAGCTGGCCCGGGATCTGGGGCCGGGGCAGCGGCAGATGCTGTCGCTCAGCCGGGCGGCGGTGACCACGCACAAGATCATGATCTTGGACGAGACGACCGCCTCGACCAGTGAGGAGCACTTCAACGACATCCTCGACCTGGTTGAGCGGGAGAAGAACGCGGGCACCTCGATCATCTTCGTGTCCCACCGGCTGAACGAGGTGTTCGCGATGTGCGACCGGATCGCGGTGCTGCGTGGCGGCAAGCTGATCAAGACGCTGAATGCGGCCGAGTCGAACCCCGACGAGATCACCTCGCTGATGATCGGTCAGGCGCTCAAGGCGCTGGCCCGGCCGGCTCCTGTCCAGGTGGCACCGGATCATCAGCCCGTGATGTCGGTGCGTGACCTTTACGGTGGCGGTGCCAAGGGTGTGTCGTTGGACGTGAACCCGGGCGAGATCGTCGGCCTCTACGGGCTGGTCGGCTCCGGTCGGTCGTCGGTGGCCCGCACCATCACCGGGCAGCGCCCGGCCGTGTCCGGGTCGATCAAGCTCCACGGGCAGGAGGTCAACCTGCCCACCCCGACAGCGGCGGTGGCGAAGAAGATCGCCTACCTGACCGAGGACCGCCGCCTGGAAGGCTTCGTCAAGGACTTCGACAACGGCCAGAACATGAGCCTGGTCGTGCTGCCCAAGATGGCCAAGGCCGGTGTCGTCGACGCCGGTGCGGAGAAGAAGCGGATCCGGGAGCTGATCGGGGAGTACCAGGTCAAGGGCGGCACCAAGACCTACACCAGCACCCTGTCCGGTGGCAACCAGCAGAAGGTCGTGGTCGCCAAGTGGATGGAGACCGACCCCGACTTCGTCGTCCTCGACGAGCCGACCAAGGGCATCGACGTCGGCGCCCGCGCCAACATCTACGAGATCATCCACGCCGTCGCCGCCCGCGGCAAAGGTGTCCTGGTCGTGTCCAGCGAGGCCGAGGAGCTGCTGTCGCTGTGCCATCGCATCCTCGTGATGCGCAACGGCCAGATCGTCGCCGAGTTCGACCCCGACCACGCCGACACCGACGACCTCATCCGCACCGCCCTCACCCACCAAGACTGACCCCGCATGCCAGTGACCCCGCAACCCACTGACACTCCAACCCCCCAAGCGAAGGAGCTTGCAATGTCCACCAGCACCACCGCACCACCGCCGGCGGTCCACCATTATGAGGAAGACACCTCCCGAGGTGGCCAGTTCATCGGCTGGCTGAAGCAGCAGTACGCCCTCTACATCCTTGTCGCCCTGCTGATCGTGGCCACCATCACCAAAGGAGCCGTGTTCTGGGGCGGCACCAACCTGACCAACCTGCTGCTGCAGATGTCGATCATCGGCGTCGTCGTCCTGGCCGAGCTGATCGTCGTCCTCACCGGCGGCATCGACATCTCCGTCGGCTCCGCCCTCGGTCTGGCCGCCGTGATCGCCGCCGGCCTGTTCGGCGGCCCGTCGGTGTTCCTCGCCCTGCTCGTCGCGGTCGTCATCGGCGGTGCCGTCGGCGCCGTCAACGGCTGGCTGGTCGCCTTCCGCGGCCTGGAACCGTTCATCGTCACCCTGGGCATGCTCGCGTTGGCCCGTGGTCTGGTCTACGCCTACGGCAACGGCATCCCGATCACCCCGGCCGCCGCCCCCGCGTTCGCCGAGTTCGGCCAGTCCACGTTCCTCGGCATCCCGGTGCTGGCCATCATCTGGTTGGCGATGGTCGGCCTGATCGCGTTCCTGCTGTACCGGACCGTGTGGGGTCGCCGGGTCTACGCCATCGGCTCCAACATCGAAGCCGCCCGCGCCTCCGGCATCCCGGTCAAGACGACCTTGTGGTCGGTCTACATCCTGGCCGGTCTGCTCGTCGGGCTCGGCGGTTGGATGTTCCTGGCCCGCTTCGCCTCCGGTACCTCCACCGCCGGCAACCTGATGGAGCTGGAAGCCATCGCCGCCGTCGTGATCGGTGGTGCGGCCCTGTCCGGTGGCAAGGGCAAGGTGTTCGGAGCCGTCATGGGCACCGTCATCTTCGCCGTCATCGCGAACCTGCTGTCCCTGCTGAACGTCTCCACCTTCTTGCAGGACGCGTTCCGCGGCGCGCTGATCCTGGTCGCGGTCACCCTGGCCACGGTCTCCTTCACCCGGAGTCGGGCCCGGTCCAAGACCGAGACCACGACCGAGTCCACGACCGAGTCGACCAAGTGACGACACGAACTCGACGGAGAGAACAGTGAACACACACCGCACCAGACTCGCCCCGGCGACGAGCAGACGCCGCCGACTGCCGTTGGCCGTGGCCGCCACCCTGACCGCTCTCGCCCTCAGCGCCTGCGGCGACATCTACCCGTCGTCCACCCCCGCTGAGGGCCCGGCGAACGGGGTCAAGGCCAACGTGAACGAGGTGGTGGTCGGGTTCGCGCAGCAGCAGCTGCAGGCGCCGTA
>DATDAP010000331.1:0-2107 GCA_036525335.1 Microlunatus sp.
GACGCTCCCGAGGCGAGCATCCGCTGGTAGTCCCTGACCTGTCTGCTGCTGGAGGACGCATTGCGCAGCTCAGCGGTCTGGGCGATGAAGGCCTCCATCGGCCAGACCGCCAGACATCGGTCCTGCCCTCGCGTGATGACCAGGCCGGCGGCCAGCTCGTCACGGAACTTCGCGGGCAAGATCAGCCGTCCCTTCTCGTCCAGGCGGGGAGTGTGAGTGCCGAGGAACATGCCTTTCCGCACCTCCTCGCTCCACCTACCGCCCTTTTTCCTCCACTTTCCGCCACTGTACTCCACTTCACTCCACTTGGCACCGGTGCGGTCCGCGGGTCCCCCGCCTCACCACCGGACCGGCCACCCGGCCGGATCGCCGTGGGCGGCGGGCTACCCCAAGTGCGTTCAGCGGGCTGCCCTCGTGCGTTTTCCGACCACCGTCGGCTTCCGCACCCCCTACGCGACCGCCGCCGTGCGTTTCCCGACCACGGTCGGCTTCCGCACCCCGTACGTGACCCGTACCGCACGGTTTCCGACCACGGGTCGGAGTCCGCATCTCCGTTCAGTTGGCGCGACTCCCTACGGTTGCCAGGCAGCAGCACGTAAAGTGCGAGAAGACCTGTCCGGCTCTGCACCGGGCGCAACGGGCGGGAGGGCCGAGTGACACTCAGTTACCAACGCAGCGCGACCGACCAGCAGTCGCTGGGGGACGTCGTGTCGGTGATGGGCCGGGTGCGGACCGCCATCGAGTCGGTGATCGAGGGCAAGCGGGTGGCCGTTGACCTCGCCCTGACGGTGCTGCTCGCCGAGGGTCATCTGCTGATCGAGGACGTGCCCGGGGTCGGCAAGACCATGTTGGCCAAGGCGCTCGGGCGTTCGATCGACTGCTCAGTCCGCCGGTTGCAGTTCACCCCCGACCTGCTGCCTTCCGACATCACGGGGGTCTCGGTCTACAACCAGGAGACCCGGGACTTCGAGTTCAAGCCCGGCGGCATCTTCGCCAACATCGTGGTCGGGGACGAGATCAACCGGGCCTCGCCGAAGACGCAGTCCGCGTTGCTGGAGTCGATGGAGGAGCGTCAGGTCAGCGTCGACGGGACCACCTACCTGCTGGAGCGGCCGTTCATGGTGGTGGCCACTCAGAACCCGATCGAGATGGAGGGGACCTATCCCCTGCCGGAGGCCCAGCGTGACCGCTTCACGGCCCGGATCGCGATCGGCTACCCGACACCCAGCTCCGAGCTCGACATGCTCGACTCCCACGGCACGTCCGACCCCCTCGCCGAGCTCACCCCGGTGACGGACGGAGCGACGGTCAAGGGCCTGATCGACGCAGTCAAGGGCGTCTACGTGAGTCCAGCCGTCAAGCACTACCTCGTTCAGGTGGTCAACGCCACGCGCACGTCCCGCGAGCTGCGCCTCGGCGCGTCCCCGCGGGCGACGCTGCAGCTGCTGCGGGTCAGCCGGGCGGCCGCGGCCCTGGCCGGCCGCGACTACGTGAGTCCCGACGACGTCGCCGGCCTGGCCACCGCGGTGCTCGCGCACCGGGTACTGCCGTCGACCGAGGCTCAGCTCGCCCGGCGAACGGTCGACGACGTGGTGGCCCATCTGGTCGCCTCGGTGCATCTGCCCGACCACCGCTGAGCCGGGGACCGGCGAGCATGCGCAGACCCTGGCGGCTCTTCACGGCCCGTGGCCACGTGTTCTTGGTCGTCGGGCTGTTGGTTGTGCTCGCCGCGATGGTCGCCGGCCAGCGGGACGTGATGCGGATCGGTCTGCTGCTGCTGGCGCTGCCGGTGATCGCCGCGGTGCTGGTGGCCAGGGCTCGCCTGCGCCTGTCCTGCGAACGCAGCGTCGAGCCACCACGCGTGGCGCTGGGCTCACCGATGCGCGGGCGGATCACGCTGGGGCAGGAGGGGCGACTGCCCGCCGGCATCCTGTTGCTCGAGGACTCCGTACCGGCCGAGCTCGGCAACCGACCCCGGTTCGTGGTGGACAAGGCCGACCTGAGCTGGCGGCGGGAGATCGAGTACCCGATGCTCGGCCGGGTACGCGGCCGGTTCCACACCGGTCCGCTGATGGTGCGCACCGCCGACCCGTTCGGGCTGGTCCAG
>DATDAP010000332.1:0-5437 GCA_036525335.1 Microlunatus sp.
GACGTGCCGACTGCCGACGTGACCGCGGTTCGCCGGGCAGCACTGGTGCACGACGTCGGCCGTCTCGGCGTGTCGAATGCCGTCTGGGACAAGCGGGCTCCGCTCACGCATGCCGAGGTGGAGCGGGTGCGCCTGCATCCGTACTTGACCGAGCGGATGCTGGCCGGCTCGCCGGTGCTGGCCCGGCTGGGGAGGGTCGCTGTTCAACACCATGAGCGGCTCGACGGATCCGGCTACCCGCGAGGGCTGAGGGCGACGTCGATCAGTGCCGAGGGCCGTGTCCTGGCGGCGGCGGATCGCTACGCGACGCTGATCGAGGAGCGTCCGCACCGGCGCCCGGCCAGCAGGGTGGAGGCCGCTGCGGGGCTGCGTGAGGACGTGCGTGCCGGGCGACTGGATGCTGCCTCGGTTGAGGCCGTGCTCGGCGTGGCTGGTCACCGCGTGGGGCGTCGTCGCAGCTACCCGGCCGGCCTCACCACCCGCGAGGTCGAGATCCTCCGGCTGCTGACGCTGGGTTTGTCCGTCAAGGCGATAGCGAACCGGCTGACGATCTCGGCGAAGACCGTGGGCAGCCACGCCGAGCACATCTACACCAAGACAGGTGCCACGAACCGGGCCACCCTCGGTCTGTTCGCTGCGCACCACGGCCTGCTCCTCGACGCGAACATCGGGTCTTTGCCCGATGAACCAGAGACTGGATCAGGCCTACCGTCGCTGTCATGATCATCCAAATGGCGCAGAGCGTGCCTGTGAACGACACCGAGATCGCCTACAGCGAGCTGGGCCACGGACGTCCGCTCGTGCTGCTGCACGGTGGACTGGTCAGCGCGAGCCAGGCCTTTGCGGCGACGCCGGTCAGCTACGCCGGGCACCTGGAGCGGCTCGCCAGAACCTTCCGGGTCATCGCACCGGACACGCGCGCTGCGGGCGGGACACGGCACCCGGGAGGCCCGGCTTCGGCGACATTGCTTTGCGACGACGTAGCCGGGCTGATCCAGGCGCTCGGATTGGAGCGGCCGCTGGTCGCCGGGTTCAGCGAGGGCGGCCTGACCGCGTTGTTGCTCGGCATCCGCCATCCCGGTGCTGTCGGCGCCATCGTCAGCGACGCCGGCTACGACATGTTGAACCCCGATGCGCCAGCATTCGAGCTGCTGCAGCAGATGCTCGGCCCCGGTGATCCCGCCGACCTGGATACGGTCGCGGCTGTCCGGGCGTTCTCGCAGGACCCGCAGATGGCCGCTCTGCTGGGCATGCTCGAAGCCGAGATCATCGAACGACAAGGGCCAGATGCGTGGCCCACTTACCTACGGTCGACCATCGGCCGCTGGGCCCGATGGCCCGGATACGGGTATGCCGACCTCGCTCAGATCACCGTTCCAACGTTGATCATGGTCGGCGACCGTGATCACTTCTGCTCCGTCGAACAGGCAATACTCGCCGTTCAGCAGCTGTCCGAGGGCGAGCTCGCCGTGCTGCCGGGGACGGGACACATCATCACGAGAACCAAGATCGACGTGATGCTCGACTTCCTCCAGCGATCTACTACAAACTCACCCATGGTGAGTCATCCGATCCGCTCGTAGAAATAGTGAGCATCGGGACCGCTTTCCGTGGGGGTTGTTGGCACCGCGGGCTCCATGGATGCGCCAACTCCTGCCGCCACCCCTTTGGGGTCTCACTCATGGACTGGTCGGCTGGCGGCATTCGGAGTGCGTGTCTTGACACCAGCGTGCGTTCGGTCTGCACTAAAAGAATCCAAGACAGCGGGATCAGAGGCAGGGATGGGAAACGTTGCGGACAAAGAGGTGGTCAAGCGCCTCTTCAAGGCGTTCGACGCGGTGGATTTCGACGCGATCATGAGCTCGTGTCCCCCGATTTCGTCGCTCACGGGTTGGCTCCGCAGGTCAGCGATGATGTGGCCGCGTGGAAGGCCCTGGCTGCGCACTGGCAGCGGGATTCTCCGAGGAGGTGCTGACCTTCGATGACTTCATCGCCAAGGCCGGTAGGGTCGCGGTCCGCTGGACCAGCCGAGCTGTGCACAGCGGCAATGTCTTCGGGATCGCGGCGACCGATCCCATGGTTGACTGTCTCCGGCATCGAGATCTACCGTCTCCTCGGTGGGCGTGTGATCGAGTATGGGGCCCAGCTCAAACTCAGCGACCCTGTCTGCCGGGCATGCGCCGGGCACCGGTTCGTAGCCTGCAGCGCTTCGGGCGTCGGCTGACACCATGACCGGGACGGGCGAGCGGCTGTTCACCTCCGCGTTCATTGCCTTGGCGGCGTCCGATCTCGTCTACTTCACCGCGTCCGGGTTGCTGCTCGGGGTGACCCCGTTCTTCGTCACCGGACCGCTGGGCTCGGACAAGGCCGGCCTGGGGTTGGCGCTCGGGGCGTTCAGTGTGACAACGGTCGTTGTTCGACCCGTCATCGGGCGCCTGGTGGACCGGCTCGGTCGGCGCCGGTTGATGCTGATCGGTGTGACCTTGTTCGCGGTCTTGATCGCCGCGCATCTGATCGTGACGGACCTGTGGATGCTGGTCGTGGTCCGGCTCCTCCTGGGAATCGCGGAGTCGCTGTTCTTCGTGGCCGGTTTCGCCGCGCTCGCCGACGTCGCCCCGCCCGGACGGACCGGGGAGGCGTTGAGCTTCGCCTCGGTCGCGTTGTACCTCGGCATTGCTTTGGGACCTGTCCTCGGGCAGCTGCTGCTGGACTGGCGCGGCTTTGACGCCGCCTGGATCGGAGGAACGGTGCTCGCGTTGCTGGCGGTGGGGATGGTGATGCTGGTTCCCGAGACCGGCGAGCCGGCACCCGAGGACGCCGAGCCGGCGCAGTGGATTCATCGAGCCGCGCTCCGCCCGGGAATGGCGCTGTTCACCGGTGTGGCCGGTACGGCCGGCTTCCTCGCCCTCATCGGTCTGCACGCCACCGAGATCAACTTTGCGGCCTGGAGCGTCGTCCCGCTGATTTACGGCGCGATCGTGGTCATCTGCCGGATCGCGTTCGCCCGAGTGCCCGACCAGTTACCACCGCTCAAACTCGGTGCGGCATCACTGGCCCTGTGCACAGTAGGGCTGCTGATCCTCGGTGCCGCACCCAGCCCGACCGGCATGCTGTCAGGGACGGTCGTCTTGGCCGTTGGGGTCGCCTTCCTCACCCCCGCCATCTTCGCCGCCGTGTTCGGCTCAGTGCCTCAGCACGAACGCGGCGCGGCCGCCGGCACCACCACCATCTTCATCGACCTCGGGTTCGGCGGCGGCCCCCTGCTCCTGGGTCTGACCGCAGCCCGAGCCGGGATCCCTCTGGCCTTTATTGTCGGCGCCGCCCTCACCGCGACCGGCGCAGCACTACTGGTCCCCGCTATCAAGCAGAAGCCCAAACCAACTCACATCGCCTAAACCAAGCAATCTCTCTGACATGCCATGGCATCTTCGGCGGGATCGGTTGCCGCAATCAGCATGCGGACCATCCACCCCTGGCCCCGGGGCGATGATGCGTTGAGATGTTGGGACGGAGGTTTTCGGTCTTGGGCGACCGCCGGCATCGGCAGGCGCCGTTTCCAGCCGATGCGGTTGACCCGGACTCTCACGACGCACCTCGGGAAAACCGGGTGTCGGCCTGGCTTGGTGGTCTCCCACATCGGGGCTGATGCCGGCCAGGGGGTCGGAACTGCCCATCGGTGGGATGATCGGATGGTGGCCGTCATGAGCCAGGTGGAGCTGGGACGTGCCGCGTTGCGGGTGGGCGATGGGGCCGGCGCTCGGGCGCAGTTCGAGCTGGGTGAGGTCACGCCGGAGGTGCTGGAGGGTCTGGCCGCGGCGTCGTATGTGCTGGTGGAGTACCCGCGGGCGATCGCGGAGTTCGAGCGGGCCTATGCCGGTTACCGGCATCACGGGGATGGGGCGGGTGCGGCTCGGGTGGCGCGGACGTTGGGCTACCTGTACGGGACAACGGCCGGTGACTGGGCGGTGGCCGGTGGCTGGATCGCCCGGGCGAAGACGCTACTGAGCGACCTGCCGACATCGAGCGAACGGGGATGGGTGGCGCTGACCGAGGGCATGTTCGCCGAAACCCGGGCCGTGAAGGAGGCCGCCTTCCACACCGCGATCGGCATCGGGCGCACCACCGGGGATCCGGATCTGACGTTCGCGACCATGTCTTACCTCGGCGCCAGCCTGGTGCACGGTGACCGCACCGAGGAGGGGATGGTGCTGCTCGACGAGGCGCTGGCCGCGGTGGCCGGTGGCGAAGTGGAGGACTTCATCGTCGTCGAGGAGATCTTCTGCCAGCTGTTCTCCGCCTGCGAGCACGTCCAAGACGTCCAGCGGGCCGAGCAGTGGATCCGGGTTGGTGAGCAGCTCGCCGAGCGGCGTCAGCTGCCGGCGGTGAGCGCGTACTGCCGCACCCACTACGGCGGCATCCTCACCGCCGCCGGCAGGTGGTCTGAGGCGGATGTGACGCTGACCGAGGCGGTGCGGCTGTGGGCCCTGGGCAGGCGCTCGCTGAAGGCAGGGGCGTTGATCCGGCTGGCCGACCTGAGGATCAGGCAGGGCCGCTACGACGAGGCCGCGACCCTGCTGGCGGACCAGACCGACGGCGAGGCGGTGCTGCCGCGGGCTGCGCTGCACCTGGCGCGCGGTGAGCCGAGGGTCGCGCTGGATCTGCTCCAGCGGGCCCTTCGTCAGGCCGAATCGGGCAGCGGGGCGCGGATCCCGTTTCTGGCGCAGCTGGTCGAGGCTCAGCTGGCCTGCGGCGAGGACCCGGAGCAGACGATCACCGACCTCGCAGCTTGCGCCGAGGCCCACCCGGCGCCGTACACAGCTGCCCTGGTGGCGCTGGCCCGGGCTCATGCCGGGCAGGGTGATCCGCGGGAGTGGCTGCGTGACGCACTGGACGGCTTCAGCCTGACCCGGCTGCCGTTCGAGATGTCGCTGTGCCGCCTCGATTTGGCCCGGGCCTGCCGCCACGACCTGCCGGAGGTGGCGGTGGTGGAGGCACGCGCCGCGCTGGCCGCTTTCGAGAGGCTGCAGGCGGCACGGTACGTCGACGCCACCGCAGCGGTGCTGCGCGACCTCGGTCAGAGGGTCGCGCCGCCGCGCTCCGCTGGCCAGCTGCTGACCAGGCGCGAAGCCGACGTGCTCCAGCTGTTGGGGGAAGGGCTGTCCAATCCGGAGATCGCGGAGCGACTGTTCATCAGCCGCAAGACGGTGGAACACCACGTCGGCCACCTGCTGGTCAAGCTCAACCTTCGCAACCGGGCCGAGGCCACCGCCTACGCCGTCCGCGGACAACCAGCCCACAATTAGGGCAGTTCCCCGATGCCGGTCTTTCTTCCACCCGCGACCCTCGGATGAGGGTCGCTTCCGCAGCCCTTGGACGACCACGGTTGAGGAGAAACCATGAGCTACGACGTCATCGTCATCGGAGCCCGCGCCGCGGG
>DATDAP010000333.1:0-20125 GCA_036525335.1 Microlunatus sp.
CGGTGGTTCTGGACGAAGACGCGCGAGACCTTCGGCCATCAGGTGGCGTTGTGGCAGCCGTACAACGAGGCTGACCACGCTCACTACCAGAAGTTCACCGCGGCGACCCGTGATGCGGCCTATCTGGGCGAGTTCGCTCACATGCTCGGCGTCGCGAAGGAGGTCCTCGGGGTCGACGGGGTCCCGATCACCACCAACCTCACGGGGTGGCCCCTCAACGACGAGACCGAGAAGGAGTGGAATCTGGTCCTCGACGCGATCAGTGCGCCGCTCGACGTCATCAGCATCGACCTGTACCCGGCGGACAACGAGGACGAGATCGGCCGGATCGCCGCCCGGATGCAGCGGATCAAGAAGAAGTACGGCAAACCGGTCTACGTCGCCGAGATCGGGCTGCAGACCACTGCAGATTCTTGGAACGAGTCGGAGCAGCAGCGATACGTCAGTGCGGCCCTCCGGCAGCTGCGCACGGTGGAGCTCTGGGGTATCTGCCTGTACGAGCTCCGCGACAACGCATCGCCCTCCGGATTCGGGATCAAGCGCGAGGACGGCTCACACAAGAAGGGTTTCGACGACGTGATGAAGGCCCTGGCTCCGCGCTGACCCAGCCGAGGGTGATTGATCTCACCTCCGATCATCGCCGGCTTCGGCGCTGGAGTCGATCGACCGTCTGACAGGTCGATTTCCGTCACGCATACTACGAAGGTTGCCGATTTCCGCCGTCGGCTCATCCGTTGACCCGTGTTTCCCGATGTCCAGCTGAGGAGGTATCGCTGTGTCTGTCCGTCCGGACGCGCAGGCGCCAGCGTCGACCCCACTCGCAGACGTCGTCGGAACGGTTCGCTCGGTGACCGGCTGGGGACTGTTCTGCCAGTTCTACGTGCTGGTGCTGCTCGGGGTCGGTGTTGCCGTGTCCAGTCGGTTCCGGACCTTCCTGGACGAGAAGTTCCTGCTGGACGGCAACTGGATCGAGGCGACGCTGCGGATACCCGATGCCAGCTTGGATCCTGCCGACCCGTTCCGCAACATCGCCCTGGTCTACCGGGTGCTCGGCTTGTCCGACCTGCCCGATGTGGCCGCCATGCTGGCGATCGCGGTCTTCGGTGTCGGGGTGCTGGCCGCCATCCGTTGGACCGAGCTGACCCGCCTGACCTGGTTGGGTCTGGGCACCATCACGGTCAGCTACCTGCTGGCGTTGGTCTACCTCTCCCAGTACAGCAAGGAGTTCGTCAGTCTCGCGCTGGCGGTGCTGGTGCTGCTGCTGCCGCGCGGGCTGGTCCCCGAGCTCGTGCTCATGGCCGCGATGATCGCCTATGCGGTGACCATCCGGCCGTACTGGGGTGTCGTCGTCGGCCTGTACGTCGTGCTGCGGTTCCTGCTGCCCAGGATCCGCGGGCTGTTGCCGCTCGTCCCCTTCGTGTTGGCCTCGTACGTGTTCCTCCAGGTCACCTTCAACACCGTCCTCGGCGAGCCGTTGTCGTTCTCCCGGACGGCTGTCAACGACCTGCGGGCGCAGATCAACGTCTCGGTGGGGTCACTCATCGTGGACTTCCTGCCCAACGCGGTGGCGCTGCAGTGGCTCAACGCCTTTCTGATCCTGCTCAGCCTGATCGCACCCTGGCCGCTGATCCTCGGCGGCTCCTCCACCTACCTGGTGATGGCCCTGGTGCTGGCCTACCTGTGGGGGCTGGTGCTCTGGACCGTCCTGCGGATCCAGGCCGAACGCCGCGTCGAGCTCGGTCGCCCGGCCCGCCGGCACACCCAGCCGACGCCGTGGTCACCGGTGGCCGAGCGCAGCCCTCGTCCGGAACGAGCAGTCGCGCTGCTGCTGGCGCTGGTGATCATCCAGGCGATCTTCGAGCCCGACTACGGCTCGTACGTGAAGCACATCGTTCCCATGCTGCCCCTGTTCCTCGCCCTGGTGCCGTTGCAGGCCAGGACGGCCGGCGCGCTGATCGGACCCCAGGACGATCGCTCGCTCGACGACGCCACGAAGGACTCGACATGACTCCACTCTCGGTGCTGCACGTGACCGATGCCAGCTCGTCCGGGGTCTTGGTGGCCGTCACCACGATCGCTCGGCAGCAGAGCCTGGACCCGAGGTTCGACCGCGTCGTCTTCGCGTACGTGCTCCGTCCCGACTCGCCCAGTCACGCCGAGATCGAGGCACTCGCGGGCCCCGGAGTCACGGTCCGACGCTGGTCCGAGCAGCTGTCCGCGGCTCGTCTGTTCGCGCTCGCGCGGTCCCTGCGCCGAACGCTGCGCTCCGAGGACTTCGACGTCGTGCACCTGCACTCCTCGCGGGCCGGGCTGATCGGTCGGTGGGTCGCGCTGATGACCCCGCACCGCCGCCGGTCGGTCTACAGCCCGCACGCCTTCGCCTTCGCGTACGACCACTGGTCCGCCGGCCGGCGCTTCGTCCTCTGGGCGCTGGAGCTTCTCGGTGCCGTGGCTGGCGGCCGGTTCGTGCTCAACTCGCGATCGGAGCAGACCATCGCCGGGCGCGCGTTCCCGTGGGCGCGGACGGCCGTGCTGGTGAACGCGGTCGACGTCGAGCGGCTGCGTCGCCTCGCTTCGACACCCGACGCCGGACAGCCGTGGTTCGCGCACATCGGCCGGATAGCTCCGGCCAAGGCCCCTGCGCTCTTCGCCGAGGTGGCCGCGATCGTCCGCGGCCGGGTGCCGGCCGCGCGGGGCCGCTGGTTGGGGGAAGGGGACCGTGAGCTGCTGGAGGACCCCTCCGGTGCGGTCGAGGTATCGGGGTGGCTGCCGCCCGACGAGCTCCACGAGCGCCTCGCCACGGCCTCCGCCCTGCTGTTCACCAGTCGCGGGGAGGGGATGCCGATGGCCGTGCTCGAGGCGCAGGCCATGGGGATTCCCGTGGTGGCCTCCCGGGTGACCGGGGTGGTGGATCTGATCGACGACGGCGAGAACGGTCTGTTCGGTGAGAGCGCGGAGGAGCTGGCTGACGCGTTGACCCGGGTGCTGACCGAACCCGAGCTGTCCGGCGACCTCCGGAGGCGGACGGCCGAGGCCGCAGCGCGATTCGACCAGACCGCCACGGCGCAGCACTCGCTGGATGCCTACGGCAGCCTACTGCCCGCGGTGAGACGTGAGCTCGGGGGCGCGTCGTGAAGCCGAGCGGCCGGTTCGCCGACCTTCGTCGACTGACCGGTGACGCCGGACTGGTGACGCTCGGCCAGCTGATCTCGTACGCGTACCCGATCGTCTCCATCCCGCTGCTCAGCCGGGTCCTGGGCATCGACGGCCTCGGTGTCTTCATCGTCATCCTCGCCACCATCCAGATGCTGCTGGTGCTGACGGACTTCGGCTTCGGTTTCAGCGCCCTCCGTCGCATCTCCGTGGCCACCAGCCCGCAGGAGCGACAGCAGGTCG
This sequence comes from Microlunatus sp., assembly GCA_036525335.1. Lineage (GTDB taxonomy): Bacteria > Actinomycetota > Actinomycetes > Propionibacteriales > Propionibacteriaceae > Microlunatus. Next base: position 3,397 of record DATDAP010000333.1, read on the forward strand.
TGTCCTCGACGATCACGGCGAAGCTGGCGCTGTGGGCGGCCGGCGCCGTGGTGCTGCTGGTGGTCGTGCTCATCGTGCCGTCGATGCGCGAGAACCTCGTGCTCTACGTCATCGGCATCCTGCTGACCGTGGGGGCCGTGTTCTACCCGATGTGGTATCTGCAGGGTGTCGGCCGACTGAAGCTGTTCGCCCTGCTCACCGCTGGTTCGCGACTGGTCGCGCTCGCGGGCCTGGTGCTCACCGTGCACTCCGCCGACGACGTGGCTCTCGCCGTCGTCTGGCAGTTCGCCCCGTTCCTGCTCTCCGCCGTCGTGTTCTGGATCGTGCTGATCGCCCAGCGTGAGCTGCGGCTGCGGCTCAGCCGCCCGGTGGAGGCCCGCGCCGCCGTGAGTGACAGCGTGCCGCTGTTCATCAACCTGATCAGCGGTCAGGTGATCGTCAACAGCTCGGCCATCCTGCTGGGTCAGCTCGCCGGCTATCGCCAGGTCGGCCTGTTCGGCCCCGCGGACCGGCTGACCAGCGCCATCCACGGCGTCCTGGTCGCCGTCGAGCAGGCGATGATGCCGCGGGTCGCCGCCGCGCACACCGATCCGACCGTGCCCAGCCGCCGCCGGGCGATCATGGTCGGGCTGATCGGCTGCTACGCGCTGTCCGGCGGCCTGCTCGCTCTGTCGGCGCCCTGGCTGATCCCCTGGTATCTCGGCGACGGCTTCGCCGAGGCGATCCCGGTGGTCCAGCTGATGGGGCTCGCGACGATGCTCTCGGGCGTCACACGGACCTTCATCCTGGACCTCGTCTCCGCCGGCCGATCCCGGATCTGCTCGATCGTCACCATGACCGGCGCCGGGTGGCACGTGCTCACGGCCACCATCGGTGCCTGGGGTTGGGGCGCCGTCGGCGTCGCCGTCGCCGTCTGCGGGACCCAACTGGTCATGGGCGCGAGCGTCGTGATCGCGGACCTCCGCGGACCACGACCTCCTCGCCAGCCCTCCGAAGCTCATCCGAGCTCGATTCCCGACCGTGAACTCACCAAGGAGGAGCACCGGTGACTCTCGCTTTCGCGCTGCAAGCCGTCCGGCGCCACATCGCCCTGATCCTGATCACCGTGCTCGTCGTGGCCGGTGCCGGTGTCCTGATCGGCTCGTCGTGGCCGAAGACCTACACATCGAACGCGCAGATGCTGATGGGCCTGGATCTCAAGGGATCGACGATGGATCCGGCGACCGCGAACCTCTATCTCAAGGACCGGATGGCGACGTACGCCGAGCTGGTCACCGCCGACCAGGTGATCTCGCCGGTCGCGGAGGCGCTCGCCATCCCGCCGCAGGACCTGCGCAAGCGGACGGTTGTCGCGATCGTGCCCGAGACCGTCGTGCTGGAGGTCAGCGTGACGGCGTCCAGCCCGCAGGAGGCAGTGCGGCTCACCCAGGCGGTGACGGAGCGCTTCGGCAAGCAGGTCTCCTCCTACAACGTCGAGACCGGTGGCCCCCGGATGCTGCCGGCGCAGCTGTCCGATCCGTTGCCAGCGGTCGAACCCGACCAGCTGCACGGCAACATGCTGGTCGCGGTCTCGGGTCTGGTCGGCCTGGTGATCGGGGTCGTGCTGGCGCTGCTGGTGGCGCTGATCGGCAGCAGCCGCGCCAAGGTGCGGCTCGCCCGCAGTGCGGAGAAGGCGCATCTCGACGCAACCTCGACAGGCGAGAACCCGTCCGACGACCACGCCTCGCGCACCCCGTCCCGTGCACCGGCGACCAAGGACGACTCCTCCGCCGCGGTCGCGGAGCGCCACGAGCTCAGCTGGGACTGATCGGGCACCCGGTGGGTGTGGTGATGTGGATCGCGTTCCCGCATAACCCCGGACACCGGGTCCTCGAGGAAACTACGATCGGCGCGTGAAAGAGAGGGTGACCGTGACCAAAGCAGCGGAGCCGAGCGACCCCGCCGTCATCGATCTCGAAGTGGTGCTGGTCTCGTATCGGAGCCGCCACCACGTCGAGGAGCTGTTGGCCGAGTGGCCGAGCGACCTGGCGGTCGTGGTGGTGGACAACTCGGCCAACACCGACGGTCTCGCCGGCCTGGTGCACGAGTACGCCAACCTGCGCTACGTCTCGGGCGGCGGCCAGGGTTTCGCGCGCGCGGCGAACTTCGGGGCCTCGACCAGCGTGAAGCCGTACGTCGTCCTCGTCAACCCGGACTGTCGCCCCTCGGTGGAGCAGCTCCTGGACCTCGTCCGCGGGGTTGCCGCCGATGACCGGACCATCTGCCACGCGGCCACCCCCATCACGCTCGCGGGTGAGATCGAGATCGGTGTCGGTGGGTGGGAGCCGTCGATCGCCCGGACGCTGGTGCACACGTCCGGACTGCACTTCCTGCTCCCGCGCTCGGGGTTGTTCGCCCACCCTCGGCTCGGAGAGCACATCGAGGTCGACTGGGTGACCGGCACCTGCATGGCCGTCCGGCGCACGCCGTTCCTGGCGCTCGGCGGGTTCGACGAAGCTTTCTTCGTCTACTGCGAGGACATGGCCTTCGGCCACCGCGCTCGTGCCGGCGGCTGGATTCTGCGGCTCCGCGAGGACGTGCTGGTCCCGCACGGTGCGGGCAGCTCCGGGGCCCCCTCCTCGGAGATGCGACGCCTCCAGGGCGCCTCCTTCGCGACCTACACCGCCCGCTACTGCCGGCCCGCAGGTCGCGGTGTGATCATCCGGGCCTTGTACGGACTCGGAGCGGCGTGGCGTCTGGTCGTGCTCGCCGTGACGCGCAAGCAGGCGCGGGCGGCCGCCACCCGAGCGATCCTCACGGGTGTGATCACGCGCCGGGCGTACGTCGGCGGTGTCGAGGTCGCCCGTCAGCGGGCGGTCGAGGTCGGCCCGACGGACTGACCGCTCGGCGCTCGACGGCCCCTGCTTCCGCACTTTCCGACATCCGTCAAGGTCTTCGGGCGTGATCGCAGCAGATAGTCGAACAATGCTCAGGATCTGCGCACCGCGGGTGCTCAGGATCTGCGCACACTTGTGTTAAATGCTGATTAATCGGTGGCGGAGCGTGCGAGATGTGATAGCGCTATTCGCGTCCGTGGCGAAGGCCCGCGCAGTCCCTCAGCCGCCGTGAGCAAGGTCACACGGATGACCTGAGCGTAGCGAATTTCCTTGCCACACACGGTTCCTGGGGCTCCTTCGGTGGAGCTCGGCCAATAGGTCCGCTACGTTTCGCCGCAGTTCGGGCGTGTCGGCACCCAGTGGCGTTTATCGTGTATCTCGTCGCTCGACATTCGGGGGAGTCGACACGCGGAAGCGCTTGCGCTGACCCGTGGAACACGATTCGGGGGAATCGATGAACAACGTTTTTGACGTCGCCGTGGTGGGCGCCGGCCTGATCGGCCTGGCCACTGCCAAGACACTCCAGCAGCGACACCCGGAGCTGTCGATCGCGGTCCTGGACAAGGAGTCCGCGCCCGGCCAGCACCAGAGTGGCCACAACAGTGGTGTGCTCCACGCCGGCGTCTACTACAAGCCGGGCTCTCTCAAGGCCGAGCTCTGTGTGCAGGGCAAGTCCGCCATGGAGCGCTTCGCCGCCGACAACGGCATCGCCGTCGACACCTGCGGGAAGCTCATCGTCGCGCTCGAGGACAGCGAGCTCGGGCGGCTCGCCGACCTGGAGCAGCGTGGTCGGGCGAACGGCGTCCCCGGGCTGCGGATGGTCGGCCCGGAGGAGATGCGGGAGATCGAGCCGCACGTCACCGGTGTCCGCGCACTGCATTCTCCCGGCACCGGCATCATCGACTTCGGTCGGGTGGTAGAGGTGCTCGCTGAGCAGCTGAAGGCTCTCGGGGTGGAGATCCTGCTCGGCCACGAGGTGCTCGGGCTGCGCCGATCCGGCGCGATCACCGCGATCCGGACGGGCCAGAGCGACGTGCTGGCCAGGAGGGTCATCAGCTGCGCCGGTCTGCACTCCGACCGGGTGGCGCGGCTCGACTCCGATCCCGACGTGACCGTCATCCCGTTCCGCGGCGACTATTACACCCTGACGCCGGAGGCCCGTTACCTGTGCCGGGGTCTCATCTACCCGGTTCCCGATCCCACGCTGCCGTTCCTCGGGGTGCACTTCACCAAGCGCCACGACGGCGAGGTGTGGGCCGGCCCCAACGCGGTGCTGGCCACGGCGCGAGAGGGCTACCGCCGCAGCGACCTGGACCTGGGTGACCTGATGGAGACCGTCCGATACCCGGGGTTCGCGAAACTCGCCCGGAAGTACTGGAAGACGGGGGCTCAGGAGGTGTGGCGTGACGTGGTCAAGGCCGCGTTCCTGCGCGACCTGCAGCGGTACGTGCCGGCGGTTCGCTCCGACCAGCTGGTCTTCGGCCCGTCCGGCGTCCGCGCGCAGGCCGTGGGGGTCGACGGGACGCTGGTCGACGACTTCAAGCTCTCCGTGTCGCAGAGCAGCGTGCACGTCCTGAACGCGCCGAGTCCGGCGGCCACGGCCTCGCTGGCGATCGCCGGCCGGCTGGCCGACGAGGTCGAGAACGCGTTCGCCTGGGACAGGCCGGCAGCCGGGGCTGCCTCGCCGCCCATCCACATCAACTGAGCTGAGGAATCGGGGGAGACCACAGCATGAGCATCACCAGAGACAACGAACAAGAGCTCTTCGCGTCCCTGACGAGTTCGGCGGAGCCCGCCAGGATCGTGGCGAGGACGGCGGAGTCCGCCAGGATCGTGGCGAGTCGGTCGGAGCACACCTCGACCGTGAAGAAGGTCCGAGCGTGGACCAGCCCCGGCTGGGGCATCGGGCCCTGGCTGCGGGAGAGGTTGGCGCCGTTCCTGTGGGCCGCCGACTTCGTCGGCTGCATCTTCGCCGCCTTGATGATCACCGCCGGTGGCCAGACCACCCTCGGCACCGCAGTGGTGATGGCCAGCCTGATGGCTGTCGGCGGGCTCAACCGTCCGCGGCTGTCGCTGTCGGTGTTGGACGACCTGCCGCAGATCATCCGCCTCTGGCTGGTCGGCGCCGGTTTCCTGCTGGTGGTCTCGCAGCTGCTGACCAACAACATGCAGCTGGTGCTGCTGGTCGGCACCCTGCCGGCTGTCGTGCTCGCGCGCCTCGTCTCGTACGCGATCGTGCGCGCTGTGCGCAGCCGTGGTTTGGTCGCCCACGCCACCGTGGTGGTGGGCGCCGGTGCGCCCGGTCAGATGGTGGTCGACGCGCTGGCCCGGCACCCCGAATCGGGTCTGCGGGCCATCGGCTTCGTCGACTCCGCGGTGCTGGATCTCCGCGACGTCAGCCTGCCCATGCTGGGTGAGCCTTTCGAGCTCGCCGAGGTCCTGCAACGGACGGATGCCCGTGCGCTCATCGTGGCCCACGGGGACATGGACGAGGCCGCTCTCGTGTCGCTGGTGCGCAACTGCCAGCGGCACCAGTGCGAGGTCTTCGTGCTCCCCCGCCTGCATGAGATCACCCACGTGGCCAACGACATGGACGCCGTCGGCGACCTGCCGCTGGTGCGGCTGCGTCGTTCGGTGTACCGCAGCTTCTCCTGGCGGATCAAGCGCCTGGTCGACGTGGTGGCCTCCGCGCTGGCGATCGTGCTGCTGTCTCCGCTGCTGGCGCTGATCGCACTGGCTGTGCGACGGGAGACCAAGGGCGTCATCTTCCGCCAGGTCCGGGTCGGCTGCGACGGGGTTCCCTTCGAGCTGATGAAGTTCCAGTCGCTCAAGCCGGTCGACGAGACCGAGTCTGCGACGAACTGGAACATCTCTCACGACGATCGGCTCGGCCCGGTGGGCCGGCTCCTGCGCAAGACCTCGCTGGACGAGCTGCCGCAGCTCTTCAACATCCTGCGTGGCGACATGAGCCTCGTGGGTCCTCGTCCGGAGCGTCCCCACTTCGTGGCGGAGTTCGGCGAGCTCTACACCGGCTACGCCGATCGTCACCGCGTGCCGTGCGGGCTGACCGGCTGGGCGCAGGTCCACGGTCTGCGTGGGGACACCCCTATCGACCAGCGGGCCCGGTTCGACAACTTCTACATCGAGAACTGGACTCTCTGGCTCGACACCAAGATCATGCTCCGGACTGCCGTGTCCGTCTTCACCCAACCGGGTTCGTAGCTCGAGCTCCGACTCCCACCACCACTCTCCTGAAAGGGAACCACCATGCCGGACCCGGCGACCACGACCGACTACAACCCCGCCGACATCCCCGTCGTCATCCTCTGCGGTGGCATGGGCACGCGACTGCGTGAGGCGAGCGAGAAGCTACCCAAGCCGCTCGTCGACGTCGGCGGCAAGCCGATCCTGTGGCACATCATGAAGACCTACAGCCACTTCGGCTTCCGTCGCTTCATCCTGTGCCTGGGCTACAAGGGCGACCAGATCCGCCGCTACTTCCTCGACTACCGCGAGCACGCCAACGACTTCACCCTGGAGCTCGGCACCGACGCGCCGCCGCAGTTCCATCAGCGCGGTGACGTGGAGGACTGGGAGATCACCTTCGTCGAGACCGGTCTGCTCACCGGCACCGGCGGACGGGTCAAGCGCGTGGCCGACCACATCGACTCCGACACCTTCCTGCTCACCTACGGTGACGGCATCGGCGCGGTCGACATCGACGGTCTGGTCAAGCAGCACCTGGCCTCCGGTCTGCTCGGCACCGTCACCGGTGTGCACCCGGCCAGCCGCTACGGCGAGATGCACATCGACGGTTTGGTCGTCACCGAGTTCAACGAGAAGCCCACCCTGGCGACCGGTTGGGTGAGCGGCGGGTTCTTCGCGTTCAACAAGATCATGATCGAGAAGTACGTGGACGACGACGCCGACCTGATGCTGGAGAAGAAGCCGCTGCAGACGCTGGCCTCGGACGGCGAGCTGGGTGTCTACCACCACGAGGGTTTCTGGATGGGCATGGACACGTTCCGTGACTGGACCGAGCTCAACGGCCTCTGGGACTCCGGCCAGGCCGCTTGGAGAGTCTGGGACAACTGATCCCGATCGACCACACCACCACTTCCGTTTCGCAAGAGAAGAAAGCAGACATGAAGGTTCTCGTCACCGGCACCGAGGGTTACCTCGGGTGCCTCCTGGCTCCCGAGCTCGTCAAGGACGGTCACGACGTCGTCGGCGTCGACACCGGCTTCTACAAGCACGGCTGGCTGTACAACGGTCTGGAGACCACCCCGTTCACCCTGGCCAAGGACCTGCGGCACATCACCGCCGACGACCTGGCCGGCGTGGACGCGATCGTCCACATGGCCGAGCTGTCGAACGACCCGCTGGGTCAGCTGTCCCCGACTATCACGTACGAGATCAACCACGCAGGGTCGGTCCGGCTGGCCAAGCTGGCCAAGCAGGTGGGCATCTCCCGGTTCGTCTACATGTCCTCGTGCAGCGTCTACGGTGTGGCGGAGGGCGAGGTCGACGAGACCTCCCCGATCAACCCGCAGACCGCGTACGCGGAGTGCAAGACACTGGTCGAGCGCGACCTGACCGAGCTGGCGGACGACACGTTCTCGCCGACCTTCATGCGCAACGCGACCGCCTTCGGCGCCTCGCCGCGGCAGCGCTTCGACATCGTGCTCAACAACCTGTCGGGATTGGCCTGGACCACCAAGAAGATCGCGATGATCAGCGACGGCAGCCCGTGGCGGCCGCTGGTGCACGGTCTCGACATCGCCCAGGCGATCCGTTGCGCGCTGGACGCTCCGCGCGACGTGGTGCACAACGAGATCTTCAACGTGGGCTCGAGCGAGCAGAACTACCGCGTGCGCGACATCGCCGAGATCGTCGGTGCGGAGTTCCCCGGCTGCGAGGTGACCTTCGGCGACGCCGGCGGCGACAACCGCAGCTACCGGGTCTCGTTCGAGAAGATCTCCAACAAGCTGCCGGGCTTCGAGTGCCAGTGGGACGCCGTCACGGGTGCGGCCCAGCTGCATCAGGTGTTCCGCAGCATCGACATGGACAACGAGACCTTCACCGGCCGCGGGCACACCCGGCTGCTGCAGCTACAGCACCTGATCAAGACCGGTCAGGTCGACTCTGATCTCTTCTGGAGCCACGCATGATCATCAGCACCACCACCATCGAGGGCCCCGCCATCGTCGACCTGGAGCAGCGCTCCGACGACCGCGGCTTCTTCGCGCGCGCCTTCTGCGTCGACGAGTTCGGTGCTGCCGGCCTCCCGACCGCCGTCGAGCAGTGCAACCTGTCCGGCAACTACAAGGCCGGCACCCTCCGCGGGCTGCACTTCCAGATCGCCCCGCACCCCGAGGCCAAGCTGGTGCGGTGCATCCGCGGGGCGATCGTCGACGTCATCGTCGACATGCGCCCGGATTCGCCCACTCGGCTGCAGCACATTGCCGTCGAGCTGTCCGCGGACAACAAGCGTGCCCTGCTGGTGCCGCCGCACTTCGCCCACGCCTATCAGACGCTGACCGACGACACCGAGGTGCTCTATCAGGTCAGCGGCTCGTACGAGCCGTCGGCCGAGCGCGGCCTGCGCTGGGACGACCCCGCGCTGGGCATCGACTGGCCCCTGCCGGTGGACGTGATCAGCGCCAAGGACGCCGCGTGGCCGCTGATCGCCGACACCGATCCGAGCTGGTACGGCTGGGCGACCGAGCGGGTCGGGGTCGACGCGTGATCATCGTCGACACCGCCCTGCAGCGTCGTGAAGCCGAGGGGCGGCCCATCCGGGTAGCCATCGTCGGCGCCGGGTTCATGAGCCGCGGTCTGGTCAACCAGATCACCCACTTTATCCCGGGCATGATCGTGGCGGCCATCGTCAACCGAACCGTGGTCAAGGGCGAGCGTGCCTTCAGCGAGGCCGGAGTGACCGGTGCACGTCAGGTCAGCACGCTGGCCGAGACCGAGGCCGCCCTGGCCGAGGGCGTGCCGGTGTACACCGACGACTTCCGCGCCGTGGTGCACGCCGAGCTGATCGACGCAGTCGTGGACGCCACCGGTGCGGTCGAGTACGGCTGCCACCTGGCGCTGGCGTGCATCGAGGCGGGCAAGCACCTGATCTTGATGAACGCCGAGGTCGACGGGACCGTCGGCCCCATCCTCAGCAAGAGGGCCAAAGCGGCCGGCATCGTGATGACCGGCTGCGACGGCGACCAGCCAGGTGTCCAGCTGAACCTGGTGCGGTTTGTCCAGGGCATCGGCCTGCGCCCGCTGGTCGCCGGCAACATCAAGGGTCTGCAAGACGAGTACCGCACGCCGACCACGCAGCGGGGCTTCGCCGAGAAGTGGGGCCAGGACCCGTACATGGTGACCAGCTTCGCCGACGGCACGAAGGTCAGCTTCGAGCAGGCGCTGGTGGCGAATGCGACCGGCATGACGGTGGCGAAGCGCGGCATGGTCGGCCAAGATCACCACGGCCACGTGGACGAGCTCACCACGAAGTACGACGTCGCCGAGCTCGAGTCCATGGGTGGGGTCGTGGACTACGTGGTCGGCTCCAAGCCGGGTCCCGGAGTCTTCGTCCTGGCCACGCACGACGATCCCAAGCAGCGCCATTACCTCAACCTCTACAAGCTGGGCGAGGGACCCCTGTACAGCTTCTACACGCCGTATCACCTGTGCCACTTCGAGGTGCCGCAGACCGTCGCCCGAGCCGTGCTGTTCGACGACGCGGCCATCGCTCCGCTGGGGGCGCCTACCGTCGAGGTCGTCGCGGTGGCCAAGCGGGATCTCCAGGCCGGCGAGACCGTGGACGGTCTGGGCGGCTACGACACCTACGGCGTCGCCGAGCGCGCCGATGTGACCGCCGACCAGGCGTTGCTGCCGATGGGCGTGGCCGAGGGCTGCGTGCTGACGCGCGATGTCGCCAAGGACGCGGTGCTGACGTACGCGGACGTCGACCTGCCGGCCGGCCGGTTGGTGGATCAGCTCCGGACCGAACAGGCCGCCGAGCTGCCGTCACGGCAGGTCGCGCTGGTCTGACACGCAAGACTTCACCACCACCGGTTCCGCACCACGCGGGACCGGTGGTCCCGCGCGGTGCTTCGCCGCGCGCTGTGAGTACCCACATACCGGGCCCGGGAGCGTGCTCCCCGGTCCGACGGACCGGGACGCCCCCTCCCGGTCCAACGGGCGGGCGGCCCGGGCCGCCCGCCCGCCCCCTCGGGTCAGGATCTCTTCGAGGACAGGGCCCCTCAGCTCAGGATCCCCTCCGAGGACGGGGACTCCCTCAGCTCAGGATCGCGGCCTGCACGGTCGTGGCGATGAGCCCGGCGCCTGTCTTGTCGGGATGGACGCCGTCCGGGAAGTAGTCCGGATGCGCGAGGGTCGCTGCATAGACGTCGATCACGGGGGCGTTCATCGCCGCGCCGACCTTCCGCACGATGGGTGCGATCTCCTTCGAGATCACCTCGGGATCGATCTTCGGCTTGTTCTCGGTCGCCGCCGGAGGCGTCATCACGAAGACCTTCGGTGTACTGGGGAGAGCTCGATAGGTGGTGATCAGCCCTGCGAGCTCGCTCTCGTAGGTCTTGGCGTCCCAGTTCTGCTTCTTGGAGTCGTTGCTGCCGAGCATGATCACGACGACGTCGGGCGCGGACTCGAGTGAGGCGGCGTAGGCATCGGTCTTGCGGTAGGGCTGGTCACCCGCATCCCGGAGCGTCGCGCCGATGTAGCCGAAGTTGATCACCTGATAGCCCGATCCCAGCAACGTCTGCAGCTGACCGGGATACGACACCAGCTCTCGGCTGTCCGCTTCGACGCCCTCGCCGAACGTGATGCTGTCACCGACGGCGGCGACGCGGATGGGCGCGGGGGCAGCTGACTGACTGCCGCCTCTCTCCGAGGCTATGGCGCCGACGAAGAAGGTGGCGGCGAGCGCCACGGCGATCATCGTCAGCACGCGTCGTGTCAGTGGCTTCATCTGGGTGTCTCCATAGCGCTGAGGTGCAGGTGACCCCGCCCGCATCGGGGGGATCCCAGCTGTCTCACGGTCTGCGAGCCCGAAGGGCCCGGTCAGCATCGTCGTGTGCAGATATCGATGGTAAGCCGAATCACGTAGGAGATGTTGACTTGACCGGAACGGACCTCGCCGTGCTGTGCCAGACTCGACCCTCGGTGCACAGTCACCCGAACCATCGACGATGGCCGGAGGAGGAGTTCCGTTGAGCTTGCTGCACAAGCTGATCGAGCAACTGGATCGTGGTTTCGTCAACGGTCCGCTCGCGTCGCCGCTGGTCCTGCGTCGCGTTCGGCGGGCGGTCCTCCGGGCGATGCGCTACGACGTCCATCCCACCGCCTGCATCGCCGAGCGGTGTTACATCGGGAGCCGGCGGGTCTCCTTCGCGGCTGGCTCCTTCGCCAACGTCGGCTGCTACTTCGACGGCAACGACGACATCCGGATCGGCGAGGGCGTGCAGATCGGCATGTGGAGCCTGTTCACCACGGCCACTCATGAGATCTCGGGCTCCGATGCGCGCCGCGCAGGAGCCGACATCGCGCGGCCCATCCACATCGGGCACGGCGCCTGGATCGGTGCGAGGTCGACGGTGTTGCCGGGGACAGCCGTGGGCAAGGGCACAGTCATCGGGGCCGGTTCGCTCGTCACCCGCGACTGCGATGCCGACGCGGTCTACGTCGGGTCTCCGGCTCGCAGGGTGCGATCGCTCGACGTGAATACCGGAGGCGACGGCTCGCGACCTGATCGTTCCGCCGTCTTGCAATAGCCTCTGGGCCCTGGCGGCGGGCTGGGCGGGCCGTGACCACCTTTGTTGCGCGTCCCAGGTCTGCCTGTCAACAGACGTGGAGGGGGACGTTAAGCGTCCCGCCACGCGATCCTGTGGGCCATCACGGTCAGCTCGCGGACGCCGTCGGGATCCAGGGCGGAGCTTTCGAGCGCAGCCAGCGCATCGGCGACGTGTCGGCTGATGCGCTCCTCCACCTCGCCCACGACCCCCCAGTCCAGGAGTGACTCCTGCAGCTGGAAGATGTCAACGCTGGTCAGGTCCGGGGTGCCGACCCTGCGCAGGGTCTGCCGGGACGGACCGGTCGCCCGGGCGTGGGCCAGGGCCAGGATGACGGTCGGCTTGGCCGAGATCAGATCGTCGCCTGCGGGCTTGCCGGTGCGGGTCGGATCACCCCAGACTCCGAGCAGGTCGTCCCGCAGGGCGAAGGCCTCGCCGATCTCGCGCCCGTACATCGCCAGCGCCGCGCTGACCACCTCCGGTGCCCGCGCCGCCGCTGCTCCGAGCTGGAGCGGCCGCTCCACGGTGTAGGCCCCGGACTTCAGCCGTGCCACCTCCCGGGCGTGGGCCAGATCGTGCCGGCCGGCGGCGCTGCCGGTGAGGTCGCGCCGCTGCCCGTACACGAGCTCGATCACCAGCAGCCGCCAGATCCGCCGCAGCTCCGCCGGCAGTCCGGCCACCAGGGCGTCGGCCTCGGCGTGGGCGAGATCGCCGAGCAGGATGGCGATGTTGTCCCCGAACCGTTCCGGGCGACCCTGGCCGGCTGTACGCCGGTGCAGGTCCGCCGCGTGCAGGTGGGTCGTGGCCACGCCGCGGCGGGAAGTCGACTCGTCCATCACGTCGTCGTGCACCAGGGCGAACGCGTGCAGCAGATCCAGCGCCGCGCTCACCCGGACGACGTCGGCGTGGCCGACCCCGCGCGCCTGGCCGGAGGCGCTCAGCCAGCCGAGGTGGGCCATCACCGGCCGGATCCGTTTGCCGCCGCTGTGCACGAGCGCGGCCAGCAGCGCGGGCAAGTCGTCGGTCCCGAGGATGTCGGCGGCCTCACCCGCCGGCGCCAGCTTGGTCGACCACAGGTGATGCAGGTCGGCCAGCACCTCACTCAGCTGCTGGTCGACGAGCTCGAGGTGGTGGGTGACCGAGGGGGCCTGTTCGGGGCCTGGAAGTCGAACGACCGTACCGGCAGTGCCGGGAGAGGTGCCGCGCGCCGGCGACGCGGGGCGTGACGCGGCGTGGCGTGACGCGGGCGCCGGGAGGTCGTCGGGTGTGGGTCGGGTGTCGGTCGGTCGTGAGGTGGGGAGGACCACGATCGTCTCCGTCGGTCGTCGGGGGTCTCGCACCGCGCGCGTCCTGGGAGACGCCGCGCGGTCAGATCGGGCGGATCAGGAGAGGGGGTGCCCCGAGACCTCGCGGACCTGGGCCACTGCCCAGGGACTGAACACGAAGGGGGTCGCCGAGACGGCGGCCACCAGCTGCTCCCACGGGGTCCAAGCCCAGTCCATGACCTCACCGCTGTTCGGCAGCAGCTGCGCGTCCGGATGCAACCGGCCGACGAAGACCGGACAGATCTCGTTCTCGACGATCCCGCTCGCGTCGGTGGCGGTGTAGGAGAACCGGGGCAGCACGCAGGTCAGCCCCTCGACCTCGATACCGAGCTCCTGCGGCAGCCGACGACGGGCGGCGTCCTCCGGCCGCTCTCCGGGCGCCGGGTGCCCGCAGCACGTGTTGGTCCACACTCCGGGCCAGGTGCGCTTGGTCAGCGCGCGACGGGTGAGCAGCACCCGGCCGGCCACGTCGAAGAGGTAGAGCGAGAAGGCGAGATGCAGCGGGGTGGTCTCGTTGTGCACGACAGCCTTGTCCTCCGTGCCGATGGCCTCGCCTCGTTCGTTCAGCAGCACCACGGTCTCGGGGGTCATCTCGGCGAGCGTAGTCGAGAGCCCCGATGATCCCGTCCCGACGCGACTCGTCCGGACGAGTTGGACCTCGGGTCCGGAGTGCTGGATGATACGGGGATTCGTCCTGGCTCGGACTTTTCCGGGTTTCGGCTGACGGAGCGCCCGAGAGTTGACAGAATGTGGGTCGGCTCGTGTTCTCGGCGCTCTTGCGGCGTCCGGGACGGGTGGCTGAGCGGCACGTGGGGGCGGGTCGCAGTGTTCTTTCGGGGGGAAAGATCAGTGGGAATGAATTCTGACGCGCGCGTCTTCGTGCACCCGCAGGGTCTGTGTGACAGTGACGACGTCGGCGACGGCACCCGGGTGTGGGCGTTCGCCCACATCCTGCCGGGTGCCCGGGTCGGGCGCGACTGCAACGTCTGCGACGGCGCCTACATCGAGGGCGGCGCCGTGGTGGGGGACCGGGTGACGGTCAAGAACCAGGTGATGATCTTCGAAGGCGTCGAGATCGCCGACGACGTGTTCCTGGGACCCGGGGTGGCCTTCACCAACGACCTGACGCCCCGGGCCCACATCAAGCGGCACGGCGACGCGCTCCTCGGGACCAAGGTGGAGCAGGGGGCGACGCTGGGAGCCCGGGTGACGGTGGTCTGTGGGGTCACCATCGGCGAGAACGCCTTCGTCGGTGCGGGTGCGGTCGTGGTCCGAGACGTCGCGCCCCACGCCTTCGTGGTCGGCAACCCCGGTCGCCAGATCGGCTGGGCCTGCGAGTGCGGGGAACGGTTGCCCGACGACCTCGCGGGCAGCTGCGGCCGCACGTACGAGCTCATCGACGGTCGGCTCCGGCCGCTGTCGGCGTAGGCGGTCCGCTCGTGTACGTCACGCTTCGCGGCGCGCCCAAGAGCGAGAAGGCGAGAGAGTCCCGCGGCCTGCGCCGCAAGGTGCCCAGCGCGGTCGTCGCCTTCGGCATGGTGAGCCTGCTCACCGACATCTCCTCGGAGTCGGTCGCCGCCGTGCTGCCGCTCTACATCACCGCCGTGCTGGGCATGGGTCCGCTGGCGTACGGCTTCTTCGACGGCATCTACCAGGGTGTCTCGGCGGCCGTGCGCATCCTCGGCGGTTGGTGGGCCGATTCGACCCGCCGGCCGAAGTGGGTCGCCTTCGTCGGCTACTTCGCCTCGGCGGTGTCCCGGGTCCTGATGCTGTTCGCGACCGGCTTCGGCGCCATCACCGCGGTGATCACGACGGATCGGTTGGGCAAGGGGCTGCGAACCGGCCCGCGGGACGCGCTGATCGCGACCGCGTCCGATCCCGCCGACCTGGGCCGCAACTTCGGCGTCCACCGGGCGATGGACACCTTCGGCGCGCTGGTCGGGCCGTTGATCGCCTTCGCCGTGCTCGCGGCCGTCCCTTTCGGGCTGGGCGGGTTCCACTCCGTGTTCGTGTTCAGTGCCGCGTTCGCGGTGCTGGGTCTGGTCGTACTGGCCGTGGCCGTGCCGGATCTGCGAGCCAAGGAGCCGGTCATCGCGGCCGTGGACGTGACCGTCGACCGCCACACCCCAGGCATCGAGACCGCCAGGGACGCCGACAGCGCCCGCGACGAGCGCAAGCGCCGGATCGCGCTGCGGCTCTCGGATCTGGCCCGACCCGAGCTCCGCCGGGTGCTGATCGTGGCCGGGCTGCTGGGCCTGGCCACCGTGGGGGACGGCTTCATCTACCTTGCGCTGTCGGATCGCGGGACGGTCGCAGCCACGTACTTCCCGTTGTTGTTCGTCGGTACCAACGCGGCTTACCTCGCGCTGGCGATCCCGCTGGGCAAGCTGGCCGACCGGATCGGCCGGGGTGTCGTGTTCATCGGCGGTCACGCCCTCCTGCTCGGCGTGTACGCCCTCACGGCCAGCAAGATCGGCGGGATCGGCACGATCATCCTGGTGCTCGCCCTGCTGGGGACCTTCTACGCCGCCACCGACGGCGTGCTCTCGGCGCTGGCCACCCAGACCGTCCCCGAGGAGAGCCGGGCCAGCGGCATCGCCGCCGCCCAGACCGTGGTCGCGCTGACGCGCTTCGTGTCCTCGGTGGGTTTCGGTCTGATGTGGCAGCTCGTGGGTCGCACCGAGGCCCTCTGGATGATGAGTGGGCTGCTCGTGGTCGCGCTCGTCGCGGTCATCTGGTTCATGCGTCCGATGTTCACCGCACGCCGGGGGAACGCCTGATGCGGGGCAAAGTGGTGGCGATCGTCGTGACCGGCGTGGTCTGCCTGGGGCTGGCGATCGGCTACTTCGTCTACGTCCGGTCCACCACCGACGCCCGGATCGCCGGCGCCGACGGGCCCGCCACGGCGGACCGGGCCGACGTGCTGGCCGCGCCGCACGTCGTGTTCCGCAACAGCGCGCTCGGCACCGACTACGGCAGACTCGCGGCCGTGAAGCTGGACGATGCGGCGGGAGCGCGAGCGATCTTCGACATCAGCTGCGAGCGGTCGTACGCCACCGCCGACGCCGGGGTCTGCGTGACGGCCAAGCGCGGCGTGGTGCAGACGTACGGGGTGTCGACGCTCGGGCCCGAGCTGCAGCAGGTCAGCGCGACCGAGCTGGTGGGTCTGCCGAGCCGGGCCCGGATATCGGCCGACGGCTCGCTGGTCGCGACGACGACCTTCGTCACCGGGCACTCGTACGCCCAGGCGTCCTTCTCCACCGAGACGATCATCCGCCGCGACGGGAAGAGCCTCGGCAACCTCGAGACGTGGGACGTCGAGGTCGACAGCCGGCCGTTGCAGGCCGTGGACCGCAACTTCTGGGGCGTCACCTTCGCTTCGGACGACGACACCTTCTACGTCACGGTTGCGTCCGGTGGGACCACCTGGCTGATGAAGGGCTCGCTGTCGGGCAAGAAGCTGACCTCGCTGCGGACCGACGCCGAGTGCCCGTCGCTGTCCCCGGATCAGACCGAGGTGGCCTACAAGAAGCGGCTGGGCAACACGACCCCGGGGATCTGGCGGATCGCGGTCCTGGATCTGGCCACCGGCAAGGAGACCCTGACCACCGACCTGCGCAGTGTCGACGACCAGGTCGAGTGGTTGGACGACAACACGCTGCTGTACGGGATGCCGCGGACCGGCGCCGACGCCACCACGACCGACATCTGGGCC